>JAITOZ010000070.1 GCA_031289675.1 Planctomycetaceae bacterium | reverse complement strand
ACAAAAGGAATTGAAATCACGTTTCATCCTACGGGTTATCCGGCAAATTATCGTACCATTGTCAAAGGGCGATTATTTGGTCGTCAGATAGAATGGAACGACAAGGGCGAGGTGATTTCTGACGTTGACCTTGACATACCGAAACCGTGGGCGGATGCGCCGAAAAAACCGGCGGCACCGGTTGTAATGCGGACGTGGACGAGCGGCAGCGGCAAGTATCATATTCAAGCCGAATACGTTTCTGCTGACGAGAATCAAGTAATGCTCAAAAACGAAGAGGGTAAAGTCTTTCCGGTTGCCCTCTCAAAACTGTCAACAGATGACCAGAATTACGTCAAAGAGCAACTCGAAGCGAAGCCGGAATTGCCCAAGTCAGAAAAAAAGATAAACATAGTCGGAACGGCACATCCGCTATGAAAATCAAAATGAACCCCAATTTTTAACCGGTAGGGAGTATAACCAGCGAAAAGAGGGTTGCTATGATGCCTGAAAAGGGGGATACTGATGAAGATACGAACAAGGATACGGACGGAAAGCAATCGGCGTTGCCGGTTTTGTATGCGCGGTCGCTGCACGCCTCCGGCATTGCATCGGGAATGGTGATTCCCGCCGCCGCCGGTTTCGGTATCGACAAATTTTTCGGCACTATTGCAATTTTTACAATTCTCGGTACAATACTCGGTGTCGTTTTCGGTTTTTGGCAGTTAATCACAATAGCAATAAAGGAAAACAGTAAATAAGGGAAACAAGCGTTAGACCGCTGCCGGTCTAGCAGTACCTGTTTGGCAGACGGTGTCCCGTTCTTTACTGTGCGTACAAAAATATGAGCGGCGGAATAAATATAGCAGACCTCGCCGGACACGTGAAGGATACTTACTCCTTTCACTTTCCGTGGGGACATTGGGAAATACCGCAGGTTTTACAGACCTTCGGCGTATCAAAGTACGTTCTCCTCGAACTCGGTGCTGCCGCCGTGATGTTCGCCGTGTTCATCCCGCTTGCCCGGCATATTTGCGGCGGAAAACCGGCAAAAGGACGCTTTTGGAATATGTTTGAAGTTTTTCTGGTCTATCTGAAAGACGATGTCATCGTCCCGTCAATAGGTTCAGCAAAAGAAGCCGCCCCGTACATTCCCTATCTGTGGACGCTGTTTTTTTTCGTGCTGTTCTGCAACCTCGCCGGTATGCTGCCGTGGATGGGTTCACCAACCGGTTCGGCAGTCGTTACAGGCGTTTTGGCGTTGATTACGTTCACCGTCGTCACCGCCGCAGGAATGAAACATCACGGGACTGTCGGCTTTTGGAAAGGTATGGTGCCGCATATCGAAGGCAAAATTGCCGGAATTGATATTGTCAAAATACTCGGACCGTTTATGTTCGTTCTCGAAGTGTTTTCGTTTTTCGTAAAACACGTCACGCTGTGTATTCGGTTAATGGCAAATATGTTCGGCGGTCATTTAATGCTCGCCATCTTTGCCGCCTTTATTCCGATGTCCGCCTGGGCAATCTATATCTGGATTCCCATTACCGTTTGTGCTATACTGGCATCGGTTGCCGTCAGTTTCCTCGAATTGTTTGTAGCGTTCCTGCAAGCGTATATTTTTACATTCCTGACCTCCGTGTATATCGGAATGTCCATACATCAACACTAACACTAACCAGTTGCCGCAGGGGGACGGAGGTTATCGCTTCCGTCTCGTTACGGCTTAATACTTAACTAACCACAAGGAGAATATCTGTGAACAAGTTTGCCCGCATTGCTGTTTTGTTTGCCGTCCTGTTTATTGCCGCTGCGCCGGCATTCGTTTATGCCGCTGAAGGCGGTCCTGATGCCGCCGCCGCTGATAGTTCGGCTATCGGAAAAATCGGTGTCGGTATCGGTGTCGGTTTGTCCGCTATCGGTGCCGGTCTCGGCATCGGTCTGATTGGTGCCAGCACGATTGATGCATCGGCACGTCAGCCGGAAATGCAGAACAAGTTGACGACGATTATGTTTATCGCCGCCGCACTCGTCGAAGGTATCGCACTCTTCGGACTCGTTATCTGCATCCTCGCATTATTCCTATAGAATGGAAAATTGATAATGGAGAGTGGAGAATTATGGAAAACGGAACCCCGGTTCAAACACGGAACCCCGGTTCAATAGAATCGTATTCCTGATTATCCATTCTCTATTATCAGTTATCTATTCTCAACTACCAACTACCAATCATTATGACACGTCATCTGTATTCTGCCGTAACGCTGATAAGTGTTGCCGTTTTGCTTGCTGTGATGCCGCAAAGTATTTTTGCTGCGGACGAACACGGCGGCGGACAGACGAGTTTGAATCCGCTGGAATGGGCTTCCAATACGGCTTTTTGGTCGCTCGTCATTTTCGTTATCGTTTTCGCTTTGCTTGGAAAGTTCGCTTTCCGTCCGATAGCCGCTGCGCTCGATGCTCGGGAACAAGGTATTGCGGATAAAATTGCCGCCGCCGCACGTCTCAATGAAGAGGCGAAAGACCTGATGAGGCAGTATCAGGATAAATTGGACGCATCGAGGGACGAAGTGCGGCAAATTATGGAAACGGCAAAGAAAGATGCGCAGCGCGTTGCCGATACGATTGTTGAAAAAGCGAATGCCGCCGCAGTGCAGGAGCGTGAACGTTCGGCAAAGGAAATCGAAAGTGCAACGGCATCCGCACTGCAAACGATAGCCGAACGCAGTGCTTCGCTGGCAACGAATTTGGCAGGCAGAATGATACGTGCCGAAGTGAAACCGGAACAGCATCGGGACTTAATCAACGCCGCCCTTCAGGACTTTGTGAAAAGTTAAGTTAACGTTTAACTCATCATCGGCAACGATAATCAGAGTTACCGTATTCAGAGCCGCTATCGCAAAATAGCGATTAACTACAAAAATCGCTAACGTGTGTTAGCGGCTCTGAATGTGTACTGTTTTGAACGTTATCGGAAACCTATGGATTATCCGTTTTTTCTTGATGGTCTTTAATGATGTGCTTTGCTGCTTTCTGCGTATCCACAAGCCAATCGCAAATGAATATACACCATTCGCAACACAAACGCCAATAAATGACTGCCAATAGCGCAACAATGCAAGCCCCTAAAACAATTATTACTTTCATTACGGGATCTACGTGATTGTTAGAATCTGAGATAATCGTCACCGTGGATCCGAAAAACACGCTGCCAATAGCAATTAAGCCCAGAACGTACACAATTCGCATTATCATCTTTTCGATGGCGACGCACCAAATTTCCGTGAAACCAAAATCAAACAGCCAGCCGAAGAAGGAAAGCGGTTGTTGCCCTAATTGCTGTCTTACAACACTAGAATAAGAATAGACTTGCCGCTGCTGTGTCCTTGCACTGTATTCATCGGCAGCGGCGGATTCTATGAAATTGTCTATGGATGAATTAGATGCCAAACCGGCAGCGAACTCCGTGAAACCGTCTATGAAATCGGACGAGGCGGTTGTGTCAGCAGCGGTCGGGAATGTGAGACCGCTTATATTTTTCGCATACTCTCGTTTGCCGTCTTCTCCCTCAACAATGGTATCCGGCAGAATAACTCTCCGTGCTGCGAGAGTTTGCAGTTGTTCCTCCGTGATAGGACCGTGCTTGTAGTCATTTACGCCGTAATAAAACCAGTTTTGCTGCTGCGGTTCAGTAACTATGCTAGCCGGGAATGTGAGACCGGTGATATTTTTTGCGGGTACTCGCCGTCCACCTTCGGTTTCGACAATTGTTTCCGGCAGAATAATGCTCTCGGCAACCAAGGCTTTGAGTTCTCTGCCACTAATCGGACCCTGTTTTTCGCTGTTGCTATCAAAATAAAACCAGTGTGCCATTGAATTAAGTAATGTAGAGTGTTAATGGTTGTTACGAAAATTTTACCGAGAACCGGCAACAAAGAATCGCTCAAAGACAGGAGCGACGCGTTCAGAATTTAGGTTTTCTTCCCGTGTTCCAATACGGTGCGCACAACTTCCAAGGCTGAAACGCCGAAGAATCCCTACGGACATTGCACGACGCTCCCTATCGGGAGCCACGCAGTATCAATATCCGAAGGTTATCTTCACACGGCAAACCGTTTGGAACGTGAAGCCAACCAACCCGTCTCGTGACGGATTCTGAATTGCTGACGTACTCTGAATTTTCAGCCCAAACGTTTTATATCGTTCGGGCAACTGTATTTTTCAAACAGCGGGGACTTTTCCCCGTCGCTGCCATTATAACATACTTTGCGGCGGCTGCAAGATAGCATTTTTGCGCTATCTTGCGATAGCGGCTCTGAACGTTCGCCTCTTTTACTCTCCGCTAACGAGGGCAACCCGCACGCCGATGCTGAGGTTCGAGCAGCCAGGCGCGGAGTCGTACCGAAACGCCGACCGGCAACCCTCCGCGTCGTAGGGCCAACTGCCGCCGCGGAATACGCGGTTATTGCCGGACGGAGGACCTACGGGGTTAACAATGGGGGGCTGTGAAGCCCTCCCGCGAACATCATAATTGCCGTACCAATCAGCACACCATTCCCACACGTTACCATACATATCGTACAAGTTCCAAGCGTTTGCCTTTTTCGTACCGACTTCGTGTGTTTTGCCGCCGCTGGTGCGATTATACCAAGCATAATCGCCAAGTTTATCCGCGTCATCGCCGAAACAATACGCCGTTGTGCTGCCCGCCCGGCAAGCATATTCCCATTGTGCCTCCGTCGGCAGCGCAAACTTGTAACCCTTTGGCGCAATGTCAAGAGCATTTAATTTCCTGACAAAATCCTGACAAGCGTTCCAACTAACACATTCCGCCGGTAACTTCGCTCCTTTGAAACGACTCGGATCGTTCCCCGCTACCGACTCCCATTGTTCCTGCGTTACTTCCGTTTCAGCAAGATAAAGGCTTGGTGAAAGCGTTACCGGATGGAGTTGTTCGTCCCTGCCTCTGTTCGCTTCCGATAACGGCGAACCCATCGTGAACGTTCCCGCCGGACAATAACGGAAACGCCACTTCACATCTTCAATCGTTACTTCCAGCAGTTCACCCGCTGGTTTTTTATCGCTGCTTTTGTTCACGAGACCCGAAGCGTCGAATTGAAACGTAACGCCTTCCAATGAAAGGGTATCGCCCGTTGCCGTAACGCGCAAAACATTCTCGTCATTTTTCACTCTTTCCTGCGGTACGGCAACACGGATGCTCTTTCCCGCTCCCGCAGGCAGAGGCAAGACAGCATTGTTCCAGCGCAGTTTCAGTCCGTCCGCTTTACCGGTCAGGGACAGGATGACCTGCACATTTGTTGCGTCGGTAGGCAGTTGCGGACGAAAGGATAGATTTTCGAGATTATTCAGGCGAAAAGCCGTATTTTTCACATCCACGTCGCCGTCCGGTTTAGGAATAGAACTGTTGGCAACGCTACTGTAGCAGACGACTTCGCCGTTTTTCACGGACACGGAGATGGTGTTGGGACGCACGCCGTCCCCAGCGTTGGTTTCGTTTTCAGGTCTGCCTAATTTTGCTTGGGCTTCACGAACAAACTTTTGGTCGGTATCGGAAATTTTGTCGATGGCTTGCCTTCTTGCGAAACTGCGGTCTTCCGGTACCAATTTGTCGAGCGGTACGCTAAATCTTTTGCCTTCTTCATTTTCGAGAACGACGTTATTGTCGGCATCCAATTCCACGAAATCGGCTTGGGCAGAAAACTTACCGTTAGCAGATTTCCACGTTCGGGCATCCGCCGTTGCAGAAAAAACGCAAAAGACCGCAAGTGTAGCGACGGTGGCAAAGAGCCGCTGTGCCAATCTGATACTTTTGTTTGTCATCGTTCGTTATCTTGTTAGATGTTTGTAAAACACGCGAATTGCAAAGTCCGCGAACGAAACAATTGCCGGTAGTTCATCATTAGACTTGTTTCAGAACCTACGACTTCGATTCTCTATCGAGTGTAGAGCAAAAGAGTTTCGTCCGCAAGAGGTACAATAGAATTCAGAGTCATATTCAGAGACGCTGGCGCGAAATAGCGGCAATTGCTCCGGCTGCAACAGATACTTCAAGCATCGCAAGTACGGCAATAACTTTGAGGAATATGCACTAAGCGCGTTTCCACCGATTATGTATCCACCAATATGGGTCGGGAGATTGCCGGATGCCCTCTTCTAATTTATGCGTGTACCACTGCGTAATGTCGTTGACGCTTTGAATGTCCGGCGGTAATTTTGCCGGGTCGAGTGTTCCGTTGATATGGACATCGAAAAAATCCCTATCGTCTTGGGTACAAAAAGTTGCGAAACGTGCCGGTATCGAGTTGTGGGAAAAGCCGATGCAGAATTGCCGCTCAAGCAGGGCAACCGAATTACGCAAAACTTTTCCTGAATTCAAGGTGAACAGTTGGCTTGGTCATTCGCAAGAGGTCGCCGAATCGCATTACATTCAGATCCTTGACAGTGATTTTCTTGACGCTTGTTCTGTCAAAAATCCTGCCGAAAAAAGCGCACAGGAATGCGCACAGGTCACCGCTGAAATGGCGTTGAAACGGGCTGAAGTCTATTTAGGCAAGATAGACGCAAGTCAAAACAATGCAACGCTTTGCAACGTAATTTATTATGAATTAAGGACTTACATTAGGTCAGGTAGGACTTGAACCCACGACCTAGGGATTATGAGTCCCCCGCTCTAACCAACTGAGCTACTGACCCGATGTATCAATTTACTAACACCACCCGCAACGCCTCGCCGCTGACCATCAATTCAAACGCCTTGTCTATTTGATTCAACGGCAAAATGTGCGACGCAATTTTATCCGCCGGTATCCGCTTTGATGCTATCAATTCCACCGCTGCCTCCACGTGATGCGGTGCTGAATCACTCGACGCTATCAAATGAATCTCGCCGTAATGAATCAACCGGCTGTCTATCGTAATATCACTCTTGCCCGCCGGCAAGGACGCAAACAATACCGCCGTCCCCTGCTTGCGGACCAACGACAACGCTTCCTCCTGCGGCTTCGCTGCCGGTGCCGCCGCAATCACCACATCCGCCCCAATACCTGCCGTCTCCCGCTTCACTACCGCCGGTAAATCTTCGCTTGCCGGGTCAACGAGAACGTCAATGCCGAAGTTCACCGCCTGTTTCCGCCGTAACTCATTGAGTTCCGACATTATAATCTTTCCCGCTCCAAACGCACGGGCAACAACGGCATTAAGCAATCCCATCGGTCCCGCTCCCATCACCAGCACAGTATCGCCGCTTTGAATGTTACACTGACTCACCGCATTAACCGCACAACTCGTTGGTTCGGCAAGGGCGGCGTGTTCGGCTTTAACTCCCTGCGGGACTTTAATAACGTGTCCGCCCCGCAGTGCTAATTCCGGTATGACCGTGTATTCTGCCATTCCGCCGGGGTAGGAAAAGCCCATCGGAGCAAGCGAAGAACACAAGTTACGCCAGCCGCGTTTGCAGTAAAAACATTCGCCGCAGGAAATACTCGTTGCCATCACAATGCGGTCGCCGATGGTGAGCGGGGTACCCGGATTACGGACTTCTTCAACGACACCCGTAAATTCGTGTCCCATTATGAGCGGTGCTTTGATGCGGGGATTACCGTGATTTTTACTTTTCAGGTCAGTACCGCAAACAGCACAAGCGTCCACTTTGACGAGGATTTCGCCGTCTTTACAGACCGGCTTCGCCGCATCTTCAACACGAATATCACCGGGGGCGTAATAAACAACGGCTTGCATAGGTAAAAAATCTGCCTTTCTGCACGGGTTACATAGATAAGTTCATTATAAAAGAAAAAACCATCCCGTCAACCTTAAAATACGTTGATTGTGCCGTTTTATCCGGTGTGTTTTGTATGCGTTGTACCTAAAATTCGGGAAATATATTTGATTGTTATAAAGTGTGATACATATTACCGATAGAAAGAGAAATACTCCTTACCACTAACCGGAGTGAAATAGAATGAAAAGAACACTGTTGACATTAGGAATTACTGCCGTATTCGCTTTGAGCAATGTCAGTATTGCAGGCGAATTGTCCCTCGAAACCGTTACCGGCGATGCCGGTGCAGCGGAATTGCAAGAACCGGGAGCCGTTCCGGCTCCGTATCCCTATGCGTACCAGCCGCCCTGCGGCTACGCTCCTTTCGGGTATCCGCCGTATGCCGCTTACGGACAGAATCCGTCTTCGTTCCGCGACCGAATCAAGCAGCGTCGTTCAGAACGGTATTTTGAGCGGGCATTGCGTCCTGCGTTCTATCCGGCGGATTTGCCGCCGTATGATGCAAGCGGATTGGCGATTCCGGCGCAGATTCCGGCAGAAGCCGCCGCGGCAGTACCGGCAGAAGCCGCAACACCTGCTGTTGCTGCGGTCAGACACATACCGGCCCCGTATGCTGTCCCGCAGCCGGCTCCGTATGGTTACCCCGGAGGCGGTCAGCCGGTAACAGTTTACCGCCCCAGTCCGGCTAGGAATTTCCTTTCCTTGCTTCACGCACCGCGTCCGTACATCGGCTATGACCCATACGCTCAACCGCGGGGTGCCGTTAATCAGGGTTACCAAGGCTATCAAAATTATGCCGGACAAAATTATCCGGTATATGGACGCTAAAAGAGCGGACGGCTTGAATAGCGTTACGTTCAATTTGAAGAGGCGGAGGCTTCAGCCTCTGCCTCCTTTTTTATGAGGTTAATCGAATATCACTCAACGCTTCCCTCGACGAATGACCGCGTGAAGGAATTGATGAGGCAGCATCATCCGCCGCTGCCTTGTTTGGTTGTTGCACAGACGCAAAGTGCCGGCAGGGGACGGGGAAATAAAACGTGGTGGAGCGGACACGGGGCGTTGCTTATGTCGCTTGGTTTTATGCTGCTGCCGGCTATACTGCCGCGGGGCATATCGTCTCCCGATGCGCTGTCCCGCAGCGATTTGCCGGCATTGTCCGCCAAGAGTGCCGATGCGGTCATTGCGGTTATCCGCAGACATTTACCGGAAGCACAGCATCTGCTTACACGGCATCCGCCCAACGATGTCTATGTTGACGGCAAAAAAATCTGCGGCATACTATTGGAATCACCGTCTCCGCAATACGGCATCATCGGCATCGGTCTGAACGTGAATAACCGGCTGCAGGACATTCCGCCGGAGTTGCAGGAAGAACTGACGAGCCGGTCAATTACGTCGATGGTTGAATTGCTCGGCAAGCCAAGCCGTATTCCGGCGTTGATTGACGAAATTATTACACAACTAGGTGTTGCGCACGCGGTATTACAGTAACTCCAAAGAGATACTGATGTTGTCTCGTGACTAACAGCGTTTCTTTTAATTGATGATTGGAATCAATTCCTTCGCTCGCACCGTTACAAAATTCTATCACCGCCGCTGCTCCTTTTGTGCGAAATTTTTCACTCTTCAACGGATAAAATTTTCGCTGTCATCAGGCGAAAACGAACCGATGGGCGGCAGTACCTTCGGGTCATAGCCTGAACGGTAATTGAATTTTTCTTCGGCGGCTTTTGTCAAACAAAGATTGAGAATGTCCAAGTCGATATTTGCCGGACACGCTGACGCACAAGACGAACAGCCGACACAGCGTCCTGCCAAGTGAAATGCCCGAAGAATGTTCCATGCCAAGTTGCCTTTGAGCGTTGACGAAGTATCAATACGGACAGGTCTATTTTTGTCCGCAACACAAATGTTACAATAACACAGCGGACAATTTTGACGGCAGGCGTAACATTTAACACAGCGGGACAACTCCTTTTGCCAATATTCAAAACGTTCCTTCGGCGGCAGCATCATTATCCGTTCAACTTTTACATATCGCTCTGCGGCACTATTCTGCGGCGGCGTATCGTTTTGTTCTGTATTGCGGATAATAATGTTACAATTCGGCGGCAAGTGAACATCGCAGGACAAACATTTATCCTGCATTTGACCGTTCTGTTTCACGCCGTTACATTCTACACCGATGACAACGGTGTCTTCCGGCGTTAATTGATTTTCGGCAATCAATACGGCAATGGTTCTGGCATCGCAGCCTTTACAAACGACTGCCGCTTTGCCTAATTTTTTAACTTCAGCGCGTGTCAGATAGACGGTTAGATTAGCGGTGCATTGGTCATTCCAAATGAGCCGGTGCGTTTCCTTTGCATCGGTGATAAACACGGGAGCGGCAATATTTGTTTCAACAATTCCGTAGCCGATGACGACATCAGCGGTTTTATCCGCTAACAGTTCCTTTGCTTTTTCCTGAAGTTCCGTTTGCTGGGACATTTGATTGGTAAGGTTGTTTTGTCAATGTGTCTTCGGCTAAAGACCTGCTTTCCATTTTTCGATTTGTCCGATGACCGCCCGCATCACATTCATCTCGTCTCCCCCGATTTCCTGGAAATGTTTTTCGTACTGATACTCACCGGACGCTGCCGCAAGGCACGAGAAACGGAATAAGTTGCCCTCGCTTCCCCACTTTTCAAGTTTGTATGATTTTACTCCCAACAGTTTCAAATGTTCTTCAAGCGTTTGGAAGTTTTGTCTTTTTTCTGCCTGCTGTTGCTTAATCGGCGGAACATTGCTGTGCTGCCAAGCGACTTGTTGAACAGCGGACACTGCTGGTTCGGCAAGGCATACTGCCGGTTTTGGTGTGTCTGCCGCAAAGGCATTTTGGACATAAAAATCCGCTGCCGCATCTTCCGGTACTTTGACCGCTGCCAGGATGTCCGCTGGTACAGTTTTTTGACTGTGTCCGCTTTCCGTTTTCCGGACGCGCAGCACCCGCTGCCAATCAATTTCGGCAAACTGATTCCAGCCGACGGCAATGCACGGAACCGCAACGAGCATCGACAGCAAAACAAAACCCCGCAGAAATCGAATAACGGGTGATTCCAATTCCTCCCTCCTCAATACCGTAAAAACACCATAAACACATCCGCATCCTACTGGTTTTTTGGGAAAAAGTCAAGAAGAAAATCATTTGCCGCCCGTCACGCATAAAAAGTATCTACCGGCATTACCGGCATTTTTCTAAAAACCTCTTTTTTATTTTGCCGAAATTTGTTATGCTGGGGTACGTTGGTTTTTTGTTTCATCGGGTATGTCCTCTGAATCTGCTGGATTGCCTAAAAAGAATTCCCTAAAAACCAAAAAGAAACTTTATGCCGTTTAAGACTATGCGATTTCTGTTGTCATTCATTGGGACTTTGTGCTTTTGTGCCGTGTTCGTTTGTACAATGTGTGCCGATTCCGCTTTCGGACAAGTTAATCTGTTCGAGAAACGGAATCTTGCCGACTGGGACTTTCACTGCGACCCGTCCGGTACAGCCGCCGGCAGCGTTTATTCGTTTTCCAATGACGGCGTACTGTCGTGCAAAGGTGAACCGTTCGGCTATCTCGCAACGAAAAATTTGTACAAAAATTTTCAACTGTCCGTTGAGTACCGCTGGTCTGCCGGCGCAAAACCGACCAACAGCGGTATCTTTCTACGGCTGAAAAGTCAGCCGGAAAATACGTTCCTGCCGCAATGTTACGAAGTCCAATTGGGACACGGCAGAAACGGCGACATTTGGGGTTTCCACGGCATGACTCTCACCGCCTCCGAAGACACCAAGTCCCGGTTTTCAGAGCGGGACGGAGGAGCGAAATTAGGACATATCAGCGGTTTTTCCAAAGTCAGTGATGCCGAAAGAGAAGCAGGAGAATGGAATCAGATTGAAATCCTTTGCAGCGGAAATATCATCGTCATCGCCGTCAACGGCAAAATCGTGAATTGGACGCGCGGTGCCGAAGTGACTGCCGGTAAAATCGGTTTTCAGTCTGAAGGCGGTCCCGTCGAATTCCGCAATGCCGTTCTCCGTCCGATAGAATAGAGTTTGCCGCTAACCAATCAAAAACGTTCAACAATGTCAAAAACAATTTTTCAAAAAATCTGGGATTCTCATATCGTCGAACACGGTGAAAACGGCGGCGATGATTTGCTCTACGTTGACTTACACCTCTGCCACGAAGTAACAACGCCGCAGGCTTTTGAAGGATTGCGGTCTGCCGGAAGAACTGTCCGCCGTCCCAATAAAACCCTTGCCATACAAGACCATTGCATTCCGACTATGGACAGGGACAAACCGATAGCCGATCCGGTTGCGAAACAGCAAATTGAAACACTCGAAAAAAATTGCCGGGATTTCGGTATCCAACTCTACGGCATAGACGACCCGAAGCAAGGAGTGATTCACGTTGTCTTTCCCGAACAAGGTTATGTGCATCCCGGTATGATCGTTGTTTGCGGCGATTCTCATACGGCAACGCACGGGGCGTTTGGAACAATTGCCTTCGGTATCGGCACGAGTGAAGTCGAACACGTTCTCGCAACGCAAACGATTCGCCAAAAGATGCCGAAATTGTTTCGGATACACGGAGAAAATCTGCTGCCGAAAGGATGCACGGCAAAGGATTTAATTCTGTACATTATCGGACAGTTATCGGTTTCCGGCGGAGCAGGTTTTGCCGTTGAGTTCACCGGAGAGGCTTTCACCGCTCTGACAATGGAAGGGCGGATGACGGTTTGTAATATGGCAATCGAATTCGGGGCAAGAAGCGGTATCATTGCCCCTGACCAAACAACGTTTGATTACCTTCTCGGTAAGAATTTCGCTCCCGACCGCAATTTTTGGGACACGGCAGTGAAACATTGGACAACGCTGCCGAGCAGTACCGATGCGGTCTATGACAAGACTTGGACGTTCGATGCCTCTAAAATCGAACCGATGATTACTTGGGGAACGAATCCGGGGCAAGTTGCCCCGATAAGCGGTAAAATACCGGAGTTGGATTCGTTCACCGATGCGGCGTTGCGGCAGGCAGCGGAGTCGGCTTTGAAGTATATGGATTTGCATCCGGGTACGGCAATCGCCGATATTCCGGTTCAACGCGTCTTTATCGGTTCGTGTACAAACGGACGGATTGAAGACCTGCGGAGTGCGGCAGCAGTGCTTGACGGCAAACATTTGGCGAAGGGAGTCGGCGGACTTGTCGTGCCGGGCAGCGGTTTGGTGAAACGTCAAGCAGAACTCGAGGGATTGGATAAAATTTTTAAGTCGGCAGGGCTGGAATGGCGGGATGCCGGTTGCAGTATGTGTCTTGGAATGAATTCGGATTTGCTCAATGCCGGCGAACGCTGCGCTTCAACGAGCAACCGCAATTTTGAGGGCAGACAGGGCAGGGGCAGCCGGACACATCTTGTCTCACCGGCAGAAGCCGCCGCCGCAGGGGTTGCCGGACACTTCGTTTCCATAGATAATGGGTGATATGTGTCGGCAGCGACGTGTTGGAAATAAATATGTTATTTGTTACGTTAATAGAACGCTTGTGTTTTAGAGCGAGCATACTTGATTTTGCCGCGGAGTAAAAAGTTTCGCACAGAGGAGCGAAACAATACCCATAAAATAAACTCCGCTATAATTTTTAATACACTCTAAAAAAAAGAAAAAAGAGGTTATCGAAATTTCTCCGCCGCTGCCTAACGCCTTTACAAAAACATAACCGACCGCAGGAAATTGTACAAATAATTATCGTGTCAGATATTTACGAACAAAAACGTATTGATTATATTCGGCAACTGCATCAGTCACCGGTAAGGCTTGTTTTGGCTCTTACCGGCGGCGGTTCGCTCGCCGCCGCCGATTTATTGTCCGTACCGGGTGCTTCCCAAACGGTTATCGGCGTATTTATGCCGTATTCAAAAGAAGCGTTAGTCCGGTACATCGGCAGCGTTCCCGGACAGTATTGCAGCGGACAAACCGCCCGCTCGATGGCAGCCATTGCCTTTCATCACGCCCGGCGCGTTGCCTTTATGCATCTTCTCCGCAGCGGCGGTGCACTCATCGACAATCCGATTCAACCGCGTTCGACTGATATTTCGCACGACATTGATACGCATTTTTTGGAACACAGCAAACGCAGCACACACAGTAAATTACTGAAAGCACTAAAACAAGGAGAGCCGGACGATTTAGACCCGTATTTCGATATTATCGCCGTCGGCTGTACTGCATCGCTTTCAACCGACCGGGAAAAACGGGGAAACCTGTGTATTCATATTGCCCTGCAAACATTGCGGCGGACAATGCTCTTTTCGTTACAATTACAAAAAGGAGCGAGAACACGTCTTGAAGAAGAGCGGCTCTGCGGCGATTTCATTTTGAATGCGGTTGCGTCAATACGGCAGGCGGTTGAAAAATCACCGTTCAGCAAACCGGTGCCGCGTACGAAAAATTATTGTACAAATAATAATAGTTCCGGCAGTGATAATACCGGCAGCAATAATGCTGACAATAATACGGCGGATAATGCCGAAGAGACGTTATGCTGTGAAGCATTTGATGACGCTTCGACAGACGAGATGCCGCTTGTTGAAGTGATTCCGTTACAATTAAAGAACGGCGAGACCGTTCACGGTCAGCAGCAGGTCGGTTCGCTGTCTTTGGTTGAATTATTTTACGGCAATCTTCGGGGCGTTTTGTGGCATCAGGGAATGATACAGCATTTTATTCCCCGCAGCAGTGCTGAACAGGAAACGATAGAAGGCGGTTTTAATGCACACGCCGAATATATGCAGGCGGTTTTTCCCGGTTCGTTTAATCCGATTCATCACGGGCATTTGGAAATGCTTGCGATTGCCGAAAAGCGGCTCCAAAGCAGAGCGGTGCTGGAACTTTCTATCCGCAATGCCGACAAACCGCCGCTGGATTATATTGAACTGGATAACCGGCTGAAAATAATCAAAGCAGTCAATGCGAATCTGCCGGTGTGGCTGACGCAAACGCCGCTTTTTGAGGACAAAGCGGATTTGTTCCGCGGGGCAACGTTCATCGTTGGTGCGGATACGCTGCGCCGCTTTGCTGACCTGAGATTTTATCACGAAAACATTCATCAGTTGCAGGATGTTTTGCGGCGGATTACTTATCGCCAGTGCCGATTTATTGTATTCCCGCGGCGCACGGCAAGAGGAATGGAATCAATGGAAACATTAGAAATGCCCGATATGCTCCGCAGTTTATGTGATGAAATATCGGTCTCTGATTTTTCGATGGACATTTCATCGTCGGAGATTCGCAATTCCGTTTTCCAGAAAATAAGCGGTCAGTAACGTGTTGTCCGCAACGCGCAACTCACCGCCCATAACGCACTGCTTACTTTGGACGTTCACGACACTAATATCCGGTTAATGCTTGCGGTTGCCGAAGATGATACGGCGGCTTTTGAGACGCTGATGCTGCGCTTTGAAAGCAGGGTCTTGTCGCTGCTCCGGCACTTGCTCGGCAATCGGGAAATCGCCGAAGATTTAACGCAGGAAGTTTTTCTGCGGGTATTCCGTTACAGAAAATCGTATAAGCCGGAAGCCAAGTTCACAACCTGGCTCTTTACGATAACTAACAACGTTGCCCTCAATCAGAAGCGGTCTTGGTCCCGCAAACGTGAAGTACAACTTGCCGCTCATTCTTCGGAAGCCTCTTCGTTCCCGCAGCCTGCATTGACGGCGGATAATATTCAGGCGAGTACCGGTTCGATGCCGGTGCGGCAACTGGACAAACAGGAACTTCGTGAAACAGTTCGTTCGGCGGTCGATTCGCTCAACGACCGGCAGCGGATGGCGGTTTTGCTTAACCGCTTCGAAGGATTGAGTTATGCGGACATTGCGGAGATAATGTTGCTGTCTCCGCAGGCGGTTAAATCGTTATTAAGCAGGGCGCATACCCAACTGCGGGACATCCTGCGGAAGTATGTTGAGTAATAGACTTGTTTCCTAACCGCCGGAGTCCACTATATCTGAATTTGAAAAAGAAAAATGATAATTGCAAATCAGCGAAGTGCACAAAGAAGGTAAAAAGAGGACGCATAAAAAACTCCGCGGTCTTTGCGCCTTCGCGATGAAAAAACAAAAAAACGGTTAGGAAACAACTCGAACTATAAGAAAATGATACGACTTGGTGTTAATATTGACCACATTGCAACGCTCCGTCAAGCACGCCGGACGGTCGAACCAGACCCCGTTTGGGCAGCAGCCCTGGCGGAACTCGGCGGAGCAGACGGTATTACCGTGCATCTTCGTGAAGACCGCCGGCACATTCAAGACAGGGATGTGAAAGTTCTGCGGGAAACGGTACACTGCAAATTAAACCTTGAAATGGCTTGTAGCGAAGAAATAGTGCAGTTCGCCTGCAACATCGTACCGGAGCAGGCAACGCTCGTTCCCGAAAAGCGGCAGGAAGTCACGACCGAAGGCGGACTGGACGCTGCCGGTCAATTTTCCGCCATTCAAAGCATTGTCAAGCGGCTGCAAGATAAGGGAATTTCTGTTTCATTATTTCTCGCCCCCGATTTACCGCAGATAGAGGCTGGGATTAAAATGAAATGCGATGCTGTTGAAATTCATACCGGAGCGTATGCAAACGCTCCCTTTGGATCCGAGGCAGCGGAGACCGAATTGCGCCGTATCCGCAGCGCAGCGGAAATAGTCAATTCGGCAAATGTGCATCTGCACGCCGGACACGGTTTAACGTACCGCAATGTTGCACCGGCAGCAGCGGTGCCAAAGATGCGGGAGTTGAACATCGGACATTCTATCATCGCCAGAGCCTTGATGACCGGCTTGACCGATGCCGTGAAAGAAATGAAGCGGCTCATTAACGAAGCGGCGAACGGTAGATGATTCGTTATCAAAAAACTCGCTGCCAGAGCATACTCTGCATTGATATACTGAAGTCGGTTGAAAAATAGCCACGCCAACGGCCCAACAAGGCTGCGGTTTAATGGAAGGCGACAGCCAAATGCCTGACCGGCTACGGTCTATTACCCTATTTTGAGTAAACGGTGTAACCAATGATGTCGAAATATCAAGGAATCAAGGAGGAATCAATGCCGAAAACGTCATAATAGGGGTAAATGACTTTAGGATTACGCCCTATCCCTCCCCCGCTCTTGATGCAACCGTTATGCGCTCTTTGCCAACTGTTCCCGCTCACTTATCGGTAAGACGGCAGCGTGTCCGTCCACAGCTTCCTCCGTCACCCGATAGGTTTTTCCCGCCGGTAAATCAGGCAATTCATACATAATGTCGAGCATCACCTGTTCCACAATTGACCGCAAACCTCTCGCTCCGGTGTTCTTTTCCAACGCTTTTTTTGCTATCGACCGCAAAGCCGATTCTGTGAATTCTATATCTGCCCCTTCCATCTGAAATAACCGGCGGTATTGCCGCACAAGCGCATTTTTCGGCTCGCCCATCACCCGAAGCAAAGCCGACTCATCAAGCGGGTCAAGCGTCGAAATGACCGGCAAACGACCAACCAACTCCGGTATTAAACCGAAATGATAAACGTCTTCCGACAGAACTTTCGACAAAAAGTTTGTACAGCGTTCATCGCGGGTCAGTGCCTCCGATTGGTGAAAACCTATCGACCGCTTGCCTAGCCGCTGCCCGATAATGTCTTCCAAACCAACGAACGTTCCGCCGCAGATAAAGAGGATGTTCGTTGTGTCAATCTGAATGTACTGCTGTTCTGGATGTTTGCGTCCGCCCTGCGGAGGAACATTCGCTACTGTTCCTTCGAGCATTTTCAGGAGCGACTGCTGCACTCCTTCCCCGCTGACATCGCGGGTAATGGAAACGTTCTGCGAAGTTTTCCCGATTTTGTCAATTTCATCTATGTAGATGATTCCCCGCTGTGCCTGTTCGACATCGAAGTCGGCAGCGTGCAGCAATTTAAGAAGCAGATTTTCGACATCTTCTCCGACGTAGCCAGCTTCCGTTAACGTGGTGGCATCGCCGATAGCAAAGGGAACATCAAGTATTTTGGCAAGCGTTTGTGCGAGGAGCGTTTTACCGGATCCGGTCGGTCCGATAAGCATCACGTTGGACTTATCAAGAACTATTTCATTTCCTTCGTCCTTATTAAGGAGCCGCTTGTAATGGTTGTGAACGGCAACGGAGAGAATTTTTTTTGCCTGTTCTTGTCCAACGACATATTCGCCGAGTTTGGCAACAATTTCGCGGGGCGAAGGGACTTTGGATAACGATTTCGCGGACAAACCAGCACGGCGGCGTTTTTCCTGCTGTAGTATTGACTGGCATAATTCAATACAATCGCTGCAAATGTACACATCACCGGGACCTTCAACGAGAGGACCGACATCCCGATAACTTTTGTGGCAAAACGAACAGAAGGCACTCTTCTTATTCAATCCGCTGCCGTTACTTTTGTTCATATCTGAATGTGAATGACCGTCTGACATTGGTATCAATCAAGGACTACAGGGGGGAATTGGTAACACTTCTTTTCCCTGAAAACAATCGGTCATCCATTAACCTTTCGCATTGTATTATACTTCCCAACACGGAGCGTGTTTGAAAAAAAAGGTTTTTTTATCAAAAAACATCAGCAGCAGGCATACAAACGTCGTATATTTTGCCTAGTTCGGCGGTTTTCGCACATTAGCGGCGAGTATCCGTTCTCACCGAGATATACAGCCTCAAAAATGCAAATGCAATAATAACTCGCCACTTGTCACCGAAAAAACTGTTACCTGCCCTTAATTCTCAACACCGCTCTTCTTATTATTCGGAATTCCTCGGGCGTAATCTTACCTTCCTGTTCCAGATTTTTGAAACACAAGAGGAAATCTTCCGGCTTCGGTTCCGATTGTACCAATTTTGTCCTCAATAATTTCCAGACGTAGAACAAAATGCTCAACAATATCAGCAAAATGATACTTAGCAGAACAATCTGTATAACCGAAATAATCGCATCAGACGGCATAGTTTTATTGACAATACACAACGGACAATGGACAATGGCACTGGGCCAGTACCTACCATTTTCGTTCTTTCTGAGTCTATTGTCAATCCCGATGAGCAGCAGGCTTTTTTCCGATTCGAGGAGTTTAGAGGTAAAGTGTATGCTTTTCTTCTCTGCGGCTCTGTCGCTCGCTTTGGCAATCAGTTTTCTGTTGTACTTCCTTGCAACCCAAGCCCTTATCGAGCAGCAGAATCCGGTCATTGCCAATACGTGGGCGCAGCAGTACCTGATGGAAAGCCACTGGGACGTTTTCGGCGAAAAACCTGCCGCTAACTTCGGAACCGCCGCAAACAATGATACCTTCAAAAGCGATGCCTTCAAAACGGATTTCCGAAAACGGATGGAAGACATTACAAAGCGGATACGGAACAAAGAAATTCACACGTCCTTTATTGCCAATGTGTCCAAACTCGAAGATATTTATAACATCGGAAGTCTTGATGCCGCCAAAAAAGAAGCGAAAAAAAATCAAACGGACAAACAATGGCACGATAACGCCGCGGTGCTGAACCAGTTCCCGATTTACTCGACTAATTTCAAGGCGGAACTCGATGCCAAATTCATTGACCGATTCGATAAAGACGGGAAATATCACTATTTCGAGGAAGTACGGATGAACAGCAAAAGCGAATGTGTTCTCTGTCATAAATCGTTCGTTGACGGCGAATTGATGGGAGTCGTTCATATTTCGGTTCCCAAAAAATCCGCCCGGCAAACGATACAAAAGTATCTTGCCTATATGTTGGCGGCAGCCATCATCTCGATATTCCTGTCGCTCGTTGCGGTGAATATCGTTATCCGCTGGCTCGTGATTAAACCGCTGCGGAGTTTGCGTACCGTGTCCGATGCGATTGCACGGGGCGAAATCAATAAACGTGCCGACATTCATACCGGCGATGAATTTGAAACGCTTGCTGACGCATTCAATCGAATGTTACACCATCTCGGTCTCGTACAAGAAAAACTCCGTACTGCCAACGCCGATTTGGAAAACAAAGTCAATGAACTCGCACACCAAACTGTTCGGTTGCACGAAATGAACCGCGTCAAGAGCGACTTTATAGCAACGATGTCGCACGAATTACGGACTCCGCTTAATAGTATTCTCGGTTTCAGCGATGTATTAAGTTCGATTTCAACGCTGAACGACAAACAGAAAAAATACGTTGATAACATTAACAAATCCGGTCGGTCTTTGTTGACGATGATAAACGACATTCTCGATTTAGCAAAAATTGAGTCGGGCAGAATGGACGTTCAGGTAACGCAATTCAGCATTACGGCGGTTGTTTCTGCACAACTTGATATGGCAAAGCCGTTGAGTGATAAGAAAAATATTCAACTGGATAAATCGCTTGAAGAAATGGTTCCGCCGATGACGCAGGACGTGTCGAAGATTCAGCAGATTTTGAATAATCTGCTGTCGAATGCGGTCAAGTTTACGCCGGAGAGCGGACGGATAACGGTATCGGTGAAGTTGCTTCCGGCAGTGCCGGTATCTCCGCCGCGAACACCGCCGCCGATAGCCGGTGCGGCTTTGGAACGTCCCCGCAATCAGGACTTTTTGGAGTTAAAGGTTTCCGATACGGGTGTCGGCATTTCGGAAGATGACCAAAAGATTATCTTTGAGAAATTCCGGCAGGGAACGAGTATGGAAACGCCGGATGGCACGCTGAAACGTGAACACAGCGGCAGCGGTTTAGGATTATCAATAGTGCGTGAAATCTGCCGGATGCTTAAAGGCGAAATTGCTGTTGAGAGTCAACTCGGTTTCGGCAGTACGTTTACGGTGCATTTGCCGTGGACATTACAATCGAAGACGCGCAGCGATTCCGACATTTCCGCCGATATACAGCAATTTGCGCAAAACAGGGTTAACATTTTACGGACAAAAGAACAGTAGTACATGGGTGTGTAAAAATTTGTCGGGTGCTGTTTTTATTCCTACTGGGACAAAACTTGCGTAACCCTTATTTTCATTTTCCGCCCCCCTTAATAGTAATGCGTCTTCAAACTCTTACCCTTAT
>JAITOZ010000045.1 GCA_031289675.1 Planctomycetaceae bacterium | reverse complement strand
AATTATTCTTATGATATTTTGAATGAGGAGTGGTGTGTTGCGTAAGAAAAAAACAGATTTTTACATATAATAATGCCCAGACGCACAGACATTAAAAAGATTTTAATTATCGGAGCGGGTCCGATTATCATCGGTCAAGCCTGCGAGTTTGATTATTCCGGGACGCAAGCCTGTAAGGCTCTGCGGGAGGAAGGGTACGAGATTGTTCTCGTCAATTCCAATCCTGCAACCATTATGACCGACCCGGAAACGGCAGACCGGACTTACATCGAACCGATAACGCCGGAACACATTTGCGCCATTCTCCGCAAAGAACGACCCGATGCCGTACTGCCGACACTCGGCGGACAAACCGCACTCAACGCCGCCCTCCAAGTTGCCGAAACCGGTATCCTCGAAGAACTCGGTATCGAAATGATCGGCGCAGACCGCGATGTCATTAAACGCGCCGAAGACCGCGATTTGTTCCGCGAAACCATGCGCAACGCCGGTATCGATTTGCCGAAAAGCGAACTCGCACGAAACCGCAATGAAGCCTACGCCGCTCTCGAAATCATCGGGCTGCCCTGCGTCATTCGTCCCGCCTTTACACTCGGAGGAACCGGCGGAGGAATTGCGTACAACAAAGAAGAATTCGAGAAAATCGCAAACGGCGGACTCGCCGCCAGTATGGTCAACGAAGTTCTCATCGAAGAATGTCTCGCCGGCTGGAAAGAGTTTGAAATGGAAATGATGCGGGATAAAAACGATAACGTTGTCGTCGTTTGCTCCATCGAAAACTTCGACCCGATGGGCGTTCACACCGGCGATTCCATTACCGTTGCTCCGGTGCAAACGATGACCGACCGCGAATACCAAAAGATGCGGGACGATTCGCTCAAAATTATTCGCGCTGTCGGTGTCGAAACCGGCGGCTGTAATATTCAATTCGCTCAAAATCCCAAGACCGGCAGGCTTGTTGTCATCGAAATGAATCCGCGTGTTTCCCGTTCATCGGCGTTGGCGAGTAAAGCAACCGGCTTTCCTATTGCAAAAATCGCCGCCAAAGTTGCCGTCGGTTATACACTTGACGAACTGCGCAACGATATTACTCAAACGACCAGCGTCTGCTTTGAACCGACGATTGATTATTGTGTCGTCAAAATTCCCCGATTTGCGTTCGAAAAATTTCCTGAAGGCAACGAAACGCTTTCGATTCAGATGAAATCCGTCGGTGAAGCGATGGGAATCGGGCGGACATTCAAAGAAGCGTTACACAAAACGATCCGGTCAATGGAAAACCGGCGGTTCGGGTTGTTTAGTGCGGACGATGATACCGAGCCGCTGGACGAACTTTACCGCAAGGTTGGTGTTCCGACGCGCGACCGGCTGTATCAACTGGCTTCGGCATTTCGGCAGGGCGGCGATATTGATACATTATATCGGCTGACCGGTATTGATCCCTGGTTTCTCGAACACATTGCGGAACTCGTTCAGACCGAAGTTGCTCTCGAAAACCGTAGGCTGGACGATTTGACGAAAGAGGAAATGCTCCGGTTGAAACGGCTCGGATTTTCTGACCGGCGGTTGGCGGAAATTTTGAACTCGACGGAAAAATGGGTTCGTACGCAGCGGTTGGAATTCGGCATCACAGCGGTTCGGAAGATGGTCGATACCTGCGGAGCGGAATTTGCCGCTGTTACTCCGTATTATTACACAACTTACGGAGAGGAAGATGAAGGAACCAGTAGCGAACAATGTGCAGAGAGTGAAGCAGAGAATGAAAAGAAATTTCCCGAAGATTTGACGACATTAAAAGCACGAATTAGAAAAAAGTTTGACGATTTTGCCGTTCCATTTCCGAACATTCCTTATTCTGACGAGGCGTTTTTCAAACTCTTCGGCAAAGAAAAAACAGTCGATACACCGCTTGGCAAAGTGAAAATCGGTGACCATCAGTTTGAAAAATTAGCCGCCAACAGTCGGGAAAATCTTTTAGGGGCGATGAAGGAAACGTTGGCTGACCCCGTTGTGATTCTCAAAGAGAACCGAAACGGCAAGGAAGCGTTGTTGTTTATCAAATCTTATGTACAGAAAGACGGTTCATCTTTTCTTTTGGTGATGTCCGTCGTTATTGAAAATGGTGAAACAAAAATCACCATTTCTACCCATCAACGTAAAGAAGAACAGATATACAAGAAAATCGAAGATACCGCCGTCATCGTTTGGGAAAAGCCGATGGCGACGGTACCAGCACCGTTCGGATATGACGTTAATTCGTCTAGTTCTCCTCAAACGTATTCCCAAGAGAACGACACCGAACGTGGCATATTATCGTCCGAATCGGCGAATTTGTCAACCCGAAAGCAGGCGGACGGAAAAAAATCCTCCGTCTTAATTCTCGGCGGCGGACCGAACCGGATCGGACAGGGAATCGAGTTTGATTATTGCTGTTGTCATGCGGCTTATACCGTTAAAAAGTCGGGCTATCGGGCAATCATGATGAATTGTAATCCCGAAACTGTTTCGACCGATTATGATACGTCGGATGTGTTATACTTTGAACCGCTGACCTTGGAAGATGTTTTAGCCGTCATTGCGCACGAAAAACCGATGGGCGTTGTACTGCAATTCGGCGGTCAAACGCCGCTCAATCTGGCAAAAGCGTTGGCGGATGAAGGTGTTCCGATTCTCGGAACCAATGTCGCCGCAATTGCTTTGGCGGAAGACCGGCGGTTGTTCGGCGAAATGTTACAGGAACTCGACATCCGTCAAACGGCAGGAACAACGGCAATTGAACTCGATGATGCTCTCACCGCCGCCGAAAAAATCGGATATCCCGTTTTGATGCGTCCCAGTTTTGTTCTCGGCGGCGCAAAAATGGAAATCATTTTTGACCGCGAAGACTTAAAATCGTACTGGAATGCCTTGCTTGTTTATTCCCGTCAAGCCGATTTGATCATTGATAAAAACAGACCGATTTTAATCGACCGGTTTTTGGAAGATGCCGTTGAAATCGATGTGGATGCTGTTGCCGACGGCGAAACAGTTATCGTTGCGGCAATTATGGAACACATCGAAGAAGCCGGAATCCACAGCGGCGATTCGGCGTGTTCGTTGCCGCCGATTTCGCTGACACCGAAATTGATTCGGCAACTTGAAGGCGCAACGCGGAAAATTGCACTGAAAATGAATGTCATCGGACTGCTTAATATTCAGTTTGCGATCAAGAATAATTTAGTCTATGTTTTGGAGGTCAATCCGCGTGCCAGCCGGACGATTCCGTTTGTCAGTAAGGCGATTGGAGAACCGATGGCGGCGATTGCAACCCGTGTCATGCTCGGTGAAAAGTTACCGGAAATGTTTTTGGCAAAACCGTTCCGGCGTTGGCAGGAACTCAATCACATCGCCGTTAAGGAGTCGGTGTTCCCTTGGACGCGGTTTCCCGGTGTCGATACCCGGCTCGGTCCTGAAATGAAATCGACCGGCGAAGTAATGGGTATTGCGGAAACATTCGGCGAAGCGTTTGCCAAAGGGGAGAGCGGAACCGGCGTTCCGATTCCGCTCTCCGGAAATGTTTTTGTTTCAGTAAAGGAGTCGGATAAACCGTTGATCGGAGAGATCGCCAAACAACTGGTCAACCTTGGATTTCAGATTATTGCGTCGCGCGGAACCGGCGATGTTCTTAACAGCATGGGCTTCAAGGTTGAAACTGTTTCGAAAATTATTGAAGGGGAACGTCCGAATATTCTGGACAGAATGATTGACGGCAAAGTGCAATGGATTATCAACACGCCTTCTGGTAAGAACCCGCACCGGGACGAGGTGTTGATACGGACAACGGCGATGCGGCTCGGCGTTCCGCTTGTTACGACGATTCGCGGAGCCAAAGCGTTTTTGGAAGCGATCCAATTTTTGCGTGAAAATCCCGACGTGAATGTTAAAGCCATTCAGGATTATCTGTAACTCTGTAACAGTGTATCGCCAGCAGGAAGAAGCGGCTTCAAGTCCCATCAGCCCGCGATATTGCGCAGTCCTACCCGTTATCCGCCTTTTAGCCGCAGAGCAATAATCCGTTGCTCAACAACGGTATTGTTGCGAAAGAAGAACGCTTTGCCGACTCCTGTACTGTCAACCGAAGAAGCTCCAATGATAATCCATTGACCGGGTAAAAGTTTTTGCCGTATCGTCAGTGATTCCAATTTTCGGCGGGGACGGACATTTTCGCAAAACACTACTCCCGCCTGTGTCCGGTATTTCGGGAACACTGTCCCGTATTCTAATTCAGGAATAATCGTCAACGTGACCGATGCGTCTTTTTCGGCAACTGCTTGAATACTCAAAATACCGGAGGCGTTTTGAAGTGTTTGTCCCGTTATGGTTCCGTTTTCATTCCAAAAGAGAGCGTATTCCGGCAGCGGTATATCAAAAGGTGAAACCAAAATCCGCATATCCTGTAAAATATTACGG
This sequence comes from Planctomycetaceae bacterium, assembly GCA_031289675.1. Classification (GTDB taxonomy): domain Bacteria; phylum Planctomycetota; class Planctomycetia; order Pirellulales; family Thermoguttaceae; genus WRKP01. Next base: position 8,325 of record JAITOZ010000045.1, on the reverse strand, counting down.
AATTGTCTTGTAACGGCTGGTTCCTTCGTCAAATCGCTGACCGGTATTTCCTGATACGCCCCGTTATCCGATTGCGTCGTTTCAATGCTGCCGGCATTTTGAAGGAACTGCGAAAGAGACGGCGGTGTCTGATTACCGATGATGCCGACGCGCAAACCTTGTGCGGTCAATTCTCTGCGTAAATTCGACGGCAGGGCTTGCTCATCGGTTTCGTTCCAAAGCCGCTGAAGTAACTCGTTGTCATTCAGACCGATGCGGAGCGTGTATATTTCGGCACCTACGGAGTTCGGCTGAATACGCATCGTCCCGCCTTGCGGATTCGGTCCCGCAGGAGTTACGATTTCTTTCTGTATCGTTGTACACGATAGCGTTACACAAAGATACAGACTGATTCCGATTGTCAAGAGCGGACGCACAGGCACAGCGGAGACTAATGTTTTTCGTCCGGTTAGTCAAGACAAAATAAGCCGAGCAAATGATTGGGGGTGCGTAAAAATTTATCGGGTGCTGTTTTTATTCCTACCGGGACAAAACTTGCGTAACCCTTATTTTCATTTTCCGACCCCTTAATAGTAATGCGTCTCCAAACTCTTACCCTTATTCCCTTAATTGACAAATAAGGGGAAACAATGGGTTGTGTCAGGAATTTATTGATTGAGTTGTAGAAGTCCCTTATTTTCCCGTGTGTTAACGTTCATTTCAATAAAATTATAACATTACCGGAAAATAAGGGTTTCGGACAAAGGAAAACCTTATTTTTCAAAAAAAATACCCGATAAAGTTTTACGCACCCAATGATTGGTTATTAACAAACAGCCCGCTTTCGTTATTGCAAAGCCGTCCGTATCTTTCGGCACTTTTCCGTCATTACGGCAAATTCTTCCGGCGTGAGCGACTGTCTGCCGTCACAAAGGGCGTGTTTGGGGTCGGGATGCACTTCAACAAGCAAACCGTCACTACCTGCTGCTACAGCCGCAAACGAAAGACTAGGAACTAAATCGGCACGTCCGGCGGCGTGAGACGGGTCAACGACAAGCGGCAAATGTGTTGCCGTTTTGAGCATCGGCACTGCCGCTATCGGCAGCGTGTAGCGAATGTAATTCTCAAACGTCCGAATCCCCCGCTCACAAAGAATCACCTGGTCGTTTCCGCCCGCCAAAATGTATTCTGCCGACATTAAAAATTCGTCGAGCGAACAACTGTAACCCCGTTTGAGCAAAATCGGTATCCGCATCTCACCGCAGGTTTCAAGCAGCCGGTAATTCTGGGCGTTACGCGTTCCAATCTGCACCACATCAGCGTATTCGGCAACTAATTTCACTTCTTCCGAAGACATCGCCTCTGTAACTGTTGCCAGTCCGGTTTCTTTGGCGGCTTTTTGTAAGATTTTCAATCCTGCGAGTTTGAGTCCCTGAAAAGCATACGGACTTGTACGCGGCTTGAAAGCCCCGCCCCGAAGTGCCGTTGCGCCGCCTTTTTTCACCAGTTCGGCTGCCGTCAGGACCTGACTCTCCGTTTCAATAGTACAGGGACCGGCAATGATACCGAAATGTCCGCCGCCGACGATAAAGTCCCGAATGTGAATGACGGTTCCGTTGGGGCGTACCCGCTTGCTTGCCAATTGATACGGTTCATCGACATCAACCGTTTCTTCGATTGTTTCACGGTACGGCTGCAAAATCGGGAGAACGGCAGCAGATTTGTCATCGGCAACAATGACAGGACGTTCCCCAAATCGAGTGTAATGACATCGAATATCGGAGCGGGCAAGCAAAGCCGTTATTTCGGCAGCAAACTTGTCCGTACATTTGTCGGCAGCAGGATAAATTAACATAACGTCCGTATTTTAACGAAAATTGCAAAAAAAGAAAAGAGACAAAGCCGAGAGCAAAAGTACGGGACATTCAAGGTGTTATGGTCAAAAAAACCGCCGCTGCTGCAATGCACGCCGTCTCTGTCCGCAGAATTCTCGCTCCCAAGTCCAGCGGTTTGAAACCGAATTGCAATGCCGTCTCCATTTCTCTGCCGGTAAAACTGCCTTCGGGACCGACCAAGACGGCAAGATGTTGTGCCGGATGATCGTCCGTCACCGCTTTCAATGCCGTCTGTCCCACGCTGCCGAGTTTCAGCGGATGAAGAATGAACTTCGTTGACTGCTCACGTTCCAATAATTCATTGAGTTTCGGCAGTGTCATTTCTTCTGTAATTTCCATCAAAACGTTGCGTTCGCATTGCTTTGCCGATTCAATAACGCAACGCCGAAACCGGCTTATCACCGCATCGTTTGTGCGGGCAACGCTCCGTTCCAGATGAACAGGAACAAAGCGGGCAACGCCCAGTTCTGCTAACTTTTCAACGAGGAACCGCTGCCGGTCGCCTTTCGGCAATGCCGACGCTACGGTCAGCCGCAGCGAAGATTCGACAGCATCGGGAAACGTTTCGGTTATCTGAATACGGACTTCATTTTTTTCTATTGCAGCGACAGTGCCGCAGTACGAAAAACCGCTGCCGTCAAAGAGAACGACGGTATCGCCGGCTTGACCCCGCATCACACGCAAAAAATGGTGTGCCTCGCTGCCCGCGAGAACAGCCCTATCACCGCTGCGCTGCGATTCCGAAGAGTCAAGAAAAAAACGGTTACTCATTATGTTATTTTCGGTGTATTCTGTTTTTGTTTTGAAAATGTTTTGCGGAAGAACAGATTGCAGGGGGAGATTCTTGCGGCGGGTTTGCAGTGCGCTGCATTTTAACTCACGGGCAGGAAGTGCTACCCCTCCACCCCTCAATAGGGTACTAAAACGAAAACGGAGAACGGGGAAGAAATTCCCCATTCTCCATCCCTGCGTTAATACCAGACCAGAATAACTGCGGTACTACCACACGTATGCCGGATAATAGACACCGTAATGCCGCGGCGGGGCGTAATACGGATAGTAGTACGGACGATGAACCGGTGCATAAACGACCGGACGCAGATGTCCGAAAAGTCCGACGCGGTATGTAACCGGCGGAAAATACGGCTGGCACGGATTACACGGATTGACACACGGACAACCGGCACCCGGCTGAACGCTGACAATGGATGCCGGGGCTGCCGGTGCAGCATCAGCCTTTTCTTCGGCAAAAGCGTTGACGGCAAAAACGACAGTCAACGCTGATGCAAACAAACAAACGAGGTTCTTCATAGTGATACTCCTTATAGAGGTTTGTTAGACTACCTATTCTATTTTATCTGCTTAATTGGAAAAGTCAAGTAATCATTCAATTTTTTTGAAATTGGGCAAAAAACAACCGTACTGCCCGCAAAAGTACCCCCATCAGGAGCAGGCATACGCACATTGATATTCCAATGAACACGCCGCCGAGCGAAAAAATGTCCGCCGTATTCTGCCAAATCTGCCGCCAGGCGAGAAAGGTTAAGACTGCCGCCGCCGACAAAAACGGTCCATAAGGCAGTCTGTTATTGCCCTTCAAAATCCATTGGACGATACCGAATATCAAGCCTGCAAAAGGAGCCAAAAAAAATATCAGGACGCACGGCTGCCAGCCGAGAAAAGCCCCAATCATTCCCATCAGGGTAACATCGCCGAAGCCCATCGCCTCCTGGCGGAGAACGTAACTGCAAATGATTCGCGTTCCCCAAATCAGGCACATCCCCGCTGCCGCACCGGTCAATGAAGAGAGCAGAGCAAGACAGGGATTGAGAGCAAAAAAGGCGGAACCGGCAAGTGCTGCCGAAAAATAGTATTTTGTCTGTCTTGACCGGTACAAGTGCCGGAAAAAGACAATACAATTTTTACGAAATGGAAATTGCGGATACCAAAAGCGGTCGAGCATTGCAAAACACCAGAAGCACCACAGACCGCTGCAAACAATCCAGACCGTAACCGGTGTCATCGGGACGGCAGGATTGGGGCTGAAAAGATTCAGCGGCATCGGGGTAATGATTGGATTATAGCCGTTCCAGCAGATTTCAGAAGCGGACAAAGCGCAGTTGACCGGCAGCATTGAGAAGGCAACGGCAAAGACAGTCCCGAAAACCGTAATGCGGTCGGAAATCGTCAGTGTCTTAAAATCTGTTACCGTTGCTGAAAACAACAGATAAAACAGGACAAAATAGCCAATGAAGCACAATGGCAGACTCTCGACAAAAACCGCCGTTATCATATTTCCGCCATCGTACCCGCTTTGCCGTTCATTGTCAACGGCTTCCTGTTGCGGACACTGCAATGAAAGCCGCAGCGGTTTTCTACTTTACTCAAAAAATTCCCTTTTTCATCTTGAGATACAGTAAACGCCGGCAGGTTGCGGAACAAGTCTAATAACCGTAAAAACGTAAATTTTTATTCAACTTGCGGCTGCACGATAACGATACACGGACTTTCCAACTTCTGCGTCTCTACCGTTTCGGCAGCCCGTCCAAGCACGGAATACACAACCCGCTCGCTGGGCAGCGTTGCATTTTGTACAAAAATAACCGGCGTATCCTCCGGCATACCGCCGTGCAGCAATGCACGGCTCCAAATGCCGGCAGTGGACACACCCATATAAAATACCAGCGTTCCGGGAAACACTGCAAAACGTCCGTAATCCAAGACCGGCAATGCGGGGTCGTGTTTGTACGAAAGATGTCCCGTGATAAAGGCAACCGCACTGGCATTGACCCTGTCCGTGAGCGAAAAGCCGGCAACTTGCGCCGCACCCGATGCCGAAGTAACGCCCGCCGCCGTTTCGTAAACAATGCCCGCCTGCCGTAACGCCTCCGTTTCCTCATTCAAGCGTCCGAAAAGATGCGGGTCGCCGCCCTTCAAACGGACGACTATTTTTCCCGACCTTGCAGCGTCAATTATCAGTTGATTGATTTCTGTTTGTTTTTTTTTATGTCCCGTGTAAGGGATTCCGAGCGAAACGAGTTCCGCTTTTTTCGAGGCGTATTCTAAAACCCGCTCATCGACAAGATAGTCGTAAAATACGATGTCGGCACATTGCAGGTATTTGACGGCTTTGAGCGTCAAAAGTTCAGGGTCTCCCGGACCGGCACCGACCAGATAAACTTGCGGAGAAGACATATTATTCCCTCGCCACTTCAAATTGAGGGCTGCCTTATTCTCCCTGATAAGAGACATTCCGTCAAGCGGAGCAACAGATGTCCATCTGCCGATATCCGGTACCGCGGCGGTGCGTACCCGCTACACTTGAAATTCCGGCTTTCGTGATGACGTTTTCCTTGATTTCAAGGATTCACCGTCATCAAACACCGGACTTTAACATTAAAAAGGTTTTCCTGCATTTTAGCCGTCCGTGAGATACAATCCCGCATCGTTCATCTCGTAAAAAAGGATGTCATCGGGACAAACGCTGCCGCGGTGTTTCGCAACATACATTGCCCGGCGGAACTTTACGCCGCTGCGAATTTTACCGAGATAAATGATGGTGTTGGCACCGGCAAATAAATCGCCTTCGTCAAGCGGTTTGTCAATCAATGCCTCCAAAGACGCTTCTGCGGCGGTGTAATTGACCAAACAACTAATATCTTCCTTTCGGTAAAGATGCGCAGCAACGGCAGATTCGTTCTCCCTGTAATGCTGCCGGAATAAATCACGGGCAAGCCAAGCAGGCTCTTTGCGGATAATTTGATGATAGACATATTCGAGTAATTCAAACTGAATAGACTCACCCTGATGCTGCACCGGTTCGATACCATCGGCAAGAAACCGGCAGGTTCCGCGGACAAAGTGCCGAAAGAAAAACGCAATGGCGGTGTCTAAATTTTTTGACACTTCCGCCTGCCAATCGTTCCATTGGTCGAAGCCAAGGTCGCGTTTGGTAACCCGCTGCCCCTTGTAATTCAGCGCACGAAAATAATCCCCCGGTTCGCTTTGAGCATCGAAAATACGGGCGTAATCAATCGTTTCTTCCGGTAATTCCTGCGTCAGTTTCCAACCGCATAACCGCCGGGCATAGTCTTGATGTCCTTGCGGGTCAATGCGTGATGCCATATCAAAAATGAAGCCCCGCCGTTTTTCCTCTTTGAGACCGGCATCAAGGTACTGGATGCCGAATTGTGTTTTGCCTATGCCGGAAGAACCTATCAGTACGGTCATCGTTCCCGGCAGCAGACCGCCGCCGAGTTTATCGTCCAAGTCCGGTACGCCGGTCGAATGACGCTGTAACATAAATTAGTAAAACAGTAACACTACGTGTTATCTCTGAACACGCAGCCGGACAACTTTACCGAGAACCGCCGGAAGCGATTCCAGCGTCTCGATTGCCGTCAGAAGACCGCCCTCGCGGCACTCGTGAGTCGTCAATATCAGTACGGCATCATCGTGCGGCGATTCCTCGTCCGGTTCGTGCTGAATCATTGAGGCTATCGAAATGTTCTGCTTGCCGAGAATACCGGTTATTTCGTGCATCACACCGGGCTGGTCTTCTACTTTGAATCGCAAATACGACTTGCCGAAAAATTCGTTCGGACTCTTTAACACCGCCGCCTGTTCCGTTTTCCAAAGATTGAGCGTCCTAAACGTGATTGCCGTGCGCCCCAAGACCGTGTCGATGATGTCGCCGACCACAGCCGAAGCCGTCGGCATCTGACCTGCTCCGAGACCTTGAAAAAAGACAGGACCGACTGCATCGCCGACTGCCCGGACGGCATTAAAAGCATCCCGAACCTTCGCTAACGGATTGTCGGCTTTAACCAATGTCGGCGAAACGTGTAATTCTAACCCTTCGGTACTGCGCACCGCAGCGGCAAGCAATTTAATCCGGTAACCGAGTTCCTTTGCGTAACGGAAATCAATCGCATCAACCGCCTCAATGCCGGTGCGGGGAATTAACTGCCAATCGGCGGAAGCACCGAAGGCAATTTGCGCAAGAATCGCCAATTTTTGTGCAGAATCCGTTCCGTTAACGTCCATTGCCGGGTCGGCTTCCGCATAACCTAATTTTTGTGCTTGGGCAACAGCATCTTTGTAAGCCGTCTTGCCGCTTTCCATCTGTGAAAGAATGTAGTTACACGTTCCGTTAACAATAGCCGTTATCGACTGGAACGAGTTCGCTTGCAGAGCCGTTTGCAGCGCATTGAGCAGCGGAATACCGCCGCAAACCGATGCTTCAAAGGCAATCGTCCGGTTATATTTTCGGGCGGCATTAAACAATTCTGCCCCGTGCTGTGCAAGCAGGGCTTTGTTGGCGGTTATCACATCTTTTCCGCTCTCCAAAAGACGCAGAACGAACGTTCGGGCTGGTTCCAGACCGCCGATGAGTTCAATACCGATATGGATATTCGGGTCGTTAAAAATCGAATCGGCATCGGTTGTCAGCACGCCTCTAGGAACGTCAACATCCCGTGTGCCGGTGATGTTTGTATCGCAAATTTTCACGAGACAGACATTCTTACCGGTTACCCGAATGATACGGTCTTTGTGATTAAAAAGGAGTTTGGCAACGCCGGTGCCGATAGTACCGAAGCCGAATAAAGCAACGTTGAGGGTTTCCATAGCGTCTAAATTTACCGCAAAACGGCGGACGAGGCAAGACCGGAAACGGTTAGCCGTTGCGGGCAAGCCCGCAACGAAAGAGACGGAGGTTAAGCCTCCGCCTCCTGCTCAACCGCAAACTACCGTTCGCGGCTCTGATTATTCTGATTTAACGCTTTGACCGGCGCACTCTCAGCGGCTTCACGTTTTGCTTTTGCCCTTGCATCAAGACGCGCCTGCACCGACTCATCAAGCATCTCTTCCAATGCCCTGTCCGCATATTCCCGCATACACTGAAAGCGGTATTCCATTGACTCTTTGGTTGGAACTTGCATTATGTTCTCCTTTTGTTATTGATGCCACTCGTAAAAAACCGTTTGCTGAACGGTCATCCATTCGGACTGAGTATTTGTCTTGTGTACTTCATAGACGATACAGCCTGCGTCAAAAGCGTCCAACGCCTCGTTGTAGTCATACGTCACAAACTTCCGCTGTTTTATTCCCTCAACGACTTCGTGAATGTGATATTCCTCTATCGGTACAATCTTAAAATTATCGTTCATTTCAGAACATATTAAAAAACCATCAAGTACTCTTTATTCTATCGGCATTTTGCGCACAAAACAAGCGCACAAGAGCGGGGGGCGTAAGGCGTACCCGCCGAAGACAACCACGCTCGTGTGACTGCTCCCCCAACTGCCCGCATTGCTCGCCACTCGCCACACCCTTATTTTCATTTTCCGACCCCTTAATAGTAATGCGTCTCCAAACTCTTCCCCTTATTCCCTTAATTGACAAATAAGGGGAAACAAGGAATGGGAACCCGTGCTATTAAGGGTACCGG
>JAITOZ010000021.1 GCA_031289675.1 Planctomycetaceae bacterium | reverse complement strand
AACCGGAAGCCGCCGCCGAGGACACGGAATCGGCAGAGCTTTTGGAAATCCGGGAACATTTAGAGCCGCTTGACCTTGCCCCAAAAGGCACGCCGCTACCGGAATTGGCTCGGCTTGCCGCGCTGAGAATTATGCAGTTATGAAAAAGTTGACCCGTCATTGAGTAGATCAACGCCGGGTCGATGACAGTGCTGAATGAGATCACTTGCCACAGGAAATATTGTACATTTCCTTTCAAAAAAGGCAAGTGGAAACTTTACTTTTTTTGAAAGAAAAAACATGGATTTTTTTAGCACCAATTTATTTAACAGAAGAATCCCATGAGGATACACCATGCGAAAAGTAAAGAAGGTAGAAATCGGAAATTGTACGTTATATCAGGGCGATTGTTTTGACATATTACCGAACATGCGGTCGATTCCGCGAAGTATCACGGCGTTGCAATGACGGAGAGGATTAAAGCGGAGTTTTATTATTACGGTTACAAAATAGTATTTTACCGGATCGGGAATATCCCGGCGGCAATGAGTGAAACATGGTAGAGAGAGCGGCGGCGGCGTGGAGTGAATGGTTAATTGAATTACACGAGCGGGACGAACAGAAGCGGAAACGGCGGCATGAGCAATACGGAATCGGGACAGAAACATCGGGAGCGACGCTTGTTTCGGTGGGAATCACCGGGGCGATCCGGGGCAAGAACCGGATGATGCCCAACGGCGAAATCGCCCGGCCGGATATGATCGTGATCGACGATCCGCAGACGGATTCCGTTGCGCGATCGCCGGTTCAAATCCGCAAGTTGGAAGATGTTATTAACAAGACGGTGAGCGGTCTTGTGGGTCCGTCAGAAGAGTTAGGCATGGTGATGACGTGTACAGTTATTCAGGAAGGCGACCTTGCGGATCGGTATTTGAATCAAAAACTCTATCCGCAATGGCGGGGACTTCGGTTCAAGATGGTTGAAAAGATGCCGGAGCGGATGGATTTGTGGGACAAATATTGGGAGACCCGCAAGACGAAAGATTACGTTGCGGCAACGATGTTTTATAAACGGAACCGCTCCGAAATGCAAAAAGGGGCGGTCGTTTCATGGGAAGCAAACTACACCGTTGACAAACAGTTGGATGCGTTACAGTTTGCGATGGATAAATATTACGAAAACTACGAATCGTTTATGGCAGAGTGTCAAAACGAACCGGTGAGCGGCGAATGCGAAACGGTGATTGTCCCGGCAAAGACGATCCGAACCCGGCTTAACGGTCTGGAACGCCGTCAAATTCCGCTTGATACGCAGGCAATTACGGCGTTTGTCGATTGCCATGACGATTTATTGTACTGGATGGTCGCCGCTTGGTCGGGCGATTTTATCGGTTACATTATTGACTACGATGTTTTCCCGGAGCAAACGCGGCAAAACTTCAGCCGGAGCGATAAGTCGCTGATAACGCTTAAAAAACAGTTTAACGAACGCCGGTCGGAGGGCAGTATTGCCGCTGGTCTGGAAATGTTATTGTACCAATTATTAGACGAAAACTACACGATGCCGGACGGCAGCGAAAACAACGAGGTCAACCGGATCGACAAGATACTGATTGACAGCGGTTATAAACCGCACGTCATCGAATCGGTGATTATGAAGATCGGCAGTCCGGTGAATGTCCGACCGTCGTTGGGTGTGGGTGTCGGAGCGAAACAAGCGCCGATGATGCAATATCAGAGCCGCGACCGGAAGGTCGCAGTGATGGTTTGCGACCTGCCGGTCGCGGCTCCGATTGCGGCTCTGATATTGATTATTAAACGGTTAGTCCCATGCTGGTCAATAAATTATTCAATGCTGTCCGTTTTTCCGGATTTGCTAAAAAACTTTTTGGTTACGATATTTCGAAAGAGCCGTTAAGCCGGCAGTTACGGCGCTTCTTTCGGATACGGACACCGAACGATATTGAAACAGATATCGAGTGGGTACACGGCGTGAAAACGGACATTGCCGGGGCTGATGTCGGTTATGCGGTGCATAGCCGGAAACAGTGGGGCGGATTCGAATTTGAACGGTATGTTCCCGCCGAAAACATGATTTTGCACGGATATTTTACACGCTTCGATCAGGTACGCGGTATCGGGCTGCTGGTGTCCGCCGCCAACATGTTCAAAGACGTTTATGATTCGTTTGATTACGCTTTGGCAAAAGCCAAGATGATGCAGCTCTTCGGCTTAAAGTTCAAGCGGGACGGCATGGAGCCGCTCGGTAAAACGCAAAAGCAAGAGGAAGAAGCAAAGCGGAATCAGCGTAAGATTGACCTGCAAAACAAGGCATCTTACATCGTTGAGTTACAGGAAGGCGAAGATATTGAATCGATAGAAAGCGGACAGCCTAGCGTTCAATTTCAAGACTACACGAAGTTGATGATAATGACGGCTTTGAAGTCGCTGGATATTTGTTACAGCATGTTTGACGAGAATCATACCAACTTTTACGGAAGCCGGGCAGGAATCACGCAGTACGTTGAATCGTGCAAACCGAAGCGGGAAAGCAATATCCGCCTATTAGAGGAATTAACGTACTGGAAATTAGCGAACGAAATCATTCACGGACGGCTTGTTTTGCCGGGCAGCATGACGGTCAATGATTTATGGTTTGACTGGACACCGTGCGGCTTGCCGTGGTGGAGACCCGACGAAGAGGCAAAGGGGCTTTTAACAACGATCACGGCAGGTTTCGATTCCTACGGCGGCGTTTGCCGGTCGCTCGGCAAAGAGTTTCGGGACATTATTGACGAACGCCAGCGCGATGAAGAATATGCACGGCAGCATAACGTTATTCTTCCAACGATGACAGAAAAAATCAACCTTAATATTGGAACATAAATAATATAGTGAAAAGTTGATAGTGAAGAGTGAATAGTGAAAGCGGTTCAATGATTGAATTTCCGATACAAAACGATACCAGCCCCAAGCGTCAGCGCGGGGTCAGACTTTAAAAATGACAAATATTCAAGAAAGACCCGCCGGCGCTCTGAAATTCAAGATGCCGGGCATCAATGAATTTTCTGTTGAAAGACAGGAGAGCGGAAAATATGCCGTGAGCCTGAATGCCTTTAGCGGCAAGCCGTTTACGCATTGGTGGTGGGGCGACTGCATTTTTGACCGGAGCGGTGCTTCAATTCCGTTCCAAAAAATCCCGATAGACTACAACCATGATTCAACGGAGGCGGTCGGTTACCTCGATACGTTTTCCGGCGAAACAGCATTGGAATGTAACGGATACCTTTTACCGTTCAAAGACGGCGACCGGGCAAGCGAAATTATCGCCAAGAAAGAAGCCGGAATGCCGTACCAGTGTTCCGTGATGCTTAATGATAACGTGAAAGAAGAATTCGTTGACAAAGGAGAAACGGCAGAAGTCAACGGGAAAACCGTTTCCGGTCCGATCACTATTTTTCGTAACTTTGATGTCATCGGTGTTGCGGTCTGCCTTTACGGTTCAGATTCCAACACCGCTGTTTTTAACAACCAAACACAAGGAGATCAGTCTATGTCTAAAGAACCGCAGAGCGTCGATTTCAAATCGGCACAAGAACTCGCCAAAAAGTTTGCCAAAAAGTTCGGCAATGATCGGGGCTTCAAATACTTTTCCGAAGGCTTTTCTGAAACAGAAGCCGACAACGCTTACATCGATGAAGTTCAAAAAGGTACTGAATTCCAGATTAAATTTGAATCATAGAAACAGTAGCCGCGTCATAAAAACAGCAGCCGCGCCCGTCAGGAAGCGGTTTGAGAAATCTTCCGATCATTTATCTCAACCGTAAAACCCGTCGCTTACGCTCCGGGCTGCTGTTTTAACGTTCATTTTTTATCTGGAACTCAGTAGCCCAAGAGTGCGAGTGGGGCGAGGATGCAGCGATTACGCTTCAGGCGAAAGCGCACATGGAAGCGGCGTTACAGAAAATCGCTTCTCAAACGTGGTACGGCACGAATGCCGATGCCGAAGGTTTTCAGGGCATTGCCTCCCTTTTACCGTTCAAGAACTCGCCGATGGTCATTGACGCAGGCGGGACAGCGGCAAGTACCGCAACGAGTGTGTTTGCGATCCGTACAGATATTCAGGCGGTGCAGTACGCTTGGGGGCAAAACGGGAAAATCTCGAACGGCGAAATCGTTCACTGCGAACAATACGCCTCGAACATGTCGAAATACTGGGGCTATGCGCAGCCGATCACCGGTTACGTCGGCTTGCAGGTTCCAACGCTTCAATGTATCGGACGTATTTGTAACATTACGGCAGAAAACGGAAAAGGGTTGACCGACGGGCTGCTCTCGCAGTTATTGGAACTTTTTCCGGTCGGCAAAAAACCGACGATGCTGTTTATGTCTCAGCGTTCGCTCGGTCAGTTGCGGCGGTCGAGAACGGCAACGAACGGAACCGGAGCAGAAGCCCCGTATCCCGACAGCGTTTTCGGAATCCAGATTTATCCGTCCGAGGCGATTATCAACACGGAAGCGGTTTTGGCGGCGGCTTAATCCGCCGAAAACCCGGAAATTGCCGGAAAACGTCATACAAGCCGTTTAACGCACAGGAAAGAAACATGACCGAAACATCGACCGAACCCTTCAACGTGCCTAAAATCGGCACTCTCGAT
>JAITOZ010000162.1 GCA_031289675.1 Planctomycetaceae bacterium | reverse complement strand
ACCGGGTTCGCGGGCTACGCCTTTAATTTCAATAACTGCATCCTGGATTTCCGGTATTTCCTGTTCAAATAACCGCTGGACGAAAAGCGGACGAATCCGGCTCAACACCACCCTGACCTTTGCGCCGGTTTTTCGGACCTCAATGACAACCCCGCGAACTCTGTCCCCGATTTGAAACATTTCACCGGGCATACGTTCGCTTCGCGGCAGTACGGCTTCGACTCCGTGCAAAGCGATGATGACCGAACCGCCTTCGCTGCCCGGTTCATCCCTTCTTCCTCTGCCGCGTCCGCCCTCTATTTTTTGTACGATACCGATAGCGACTTGCCCGACCTGCGACGTTTGTTCATCATAGACCGCATCCCGCTCGGCTTCCTTAATTTTCTGAATGATGACTTGTTTTGCACTTTGCGCACCGACACGTTCGCCGATTTCCTGCGGACTGATTTCTATTCCGTCTTTTGTGCCTGTAATTTCGCCCGTTTGACGGTCAATAAAAATTTTAATGTCCGCTTCTTCGCCGTATTGCTTTCGTGCCGCTGTGGCGATCGCCGATTCAACGCCGATAAAAACAATTTCCTTGTCAATCCGCTTGTCCCGGTGAATAGCATCAACTATTTTGAGTATTTCAATAGGATTCATAATTTTTCCGTGTGCGCAATAAAAAACACCGGTGAAGGAGGTATTCCCCTTCCCGCTTTGTCACCGTATATGATACACTTTAATAGACAAAGCGTCAAGAGGACAATCAGCGGACGCTTGACAAGAAAAAATCAGATGTCTAAAATGTCAACTATGACTTATGACAAACTCTCGGTTGCCGCTGCCCGAAAAGCGGAGAGTGTCGGCAAAAAGGTTCTTTTACAAGGCTGGGTGCGTACCCGTCGGGATTCCAAAGCGGGCTTCAGTTTTATCGAACTCAATGACGGTTCCTCGCAAGGCAACGTCCAAGTCATTGCTGCAAAAGAACTTCCGAACTACGAAACGGACATTAAGACAATTACTGCCGGCTCGTCCGTCGCGGTACAGGGTTTGGTCAAAGAATCTCCCGGTCAGAGACAGGCAACCGAAATCGAAGCCGAAGGCATCGAACTCATCGGAACAGCCGACCCGGCGGCGTACCCGCTGCAAAAAAAGGGACATTCGTTGGAATTCCTGCGGACGCTTGCCCATCTTCGGGTGCGGACTAACACGTTCGGAGCCGTTGCCCGTATTCGGAACAGGGTCAGTTTTTCGATTCACCAGTTCTTTCAGGAAAACGGCTTTTTCTATGTTCACACGCCGATTATTACTGCCAGCGACTGCGAAGGAGCGGGACAGATGTTCCGCGTCAGCACACTTGACCCGAACGACCCGCCGAAAGACAGCGAGGGAAAGATTGATTTTTCAAAGGACTTTTTCGCCAAAGCATCGTATTTGACGGTCAGCGGACAGTTGAATGTCGAAACCTATTGCGCCGGTTTGAGCCGGGTTTATACTTTCGGACCCACGTTTCGGGCGGAAAATTCCAACACATCCCGGCACGCTGCCGAGTTCTGGATGATTGAACCGGAAATAGCGTTTTGCCTTCTCGAAGAAAATATGGAGTGGGCAGAGAAATTTCTGCGCCGTCTGATTGCCGATGTCCTGCGGGAGTGTGCCGAAGACATTGAATTCTTTAATAAACACGTCGATACTACGCTCATTGAAACGCTCAATCACGTCTTGAACAGTCCGTTCGTCCGCTTATCTTACACGGAAGCGGTGAAAATTTTACACAAGTCCGGTAAAATTTTCGATTACAAAGTCGATTGGGGGACAGACCTGCAAAGCGAACACGAGCGGTTTTTGACGGAGGAACACTTCAAGAGTCCGGTCATTTTGTATGATTATCCGCGGACGATCAAACCGTTTTATATGCGGGTCAACGAAGACGCTAAGACGGTTCGGGCGATGGACGTTTTAGTGCCGAAGGTCGGTGAAATTATCGGAGGAAGCGAGCGGGAATATCATCTTGATATTCTCGAAGAGCGGATGAAAGAGCAGAAACTTGAAACGGATGCATACCGTTGGTATGCCGATTTGCGCCGTTACGGAACGGTGCCGCACAGCGGTTTCGGTTTGGGGTTGGAGAGGGCATTAATGTTCATAACGGGCATGGCCAATATTCGGGATGTTCTTCCGTTTCCCCGAACGCCGGGTAACTGCGACTTTTAGGACAAAATTTTTAGGGCGGGCTAAATTTAGCTAAACTTATTAGTATGCTTGCGTTTTAGCATACGAGCGGAGGGTGTTAGCCCCCAACGGGGCGCGGTATTTCAATGAAAAAAATTCGATTAGGAACCCGCGGCAGTTTATTGGCACGCCGGCAAGCCGATTGGACGGCAGCACAACTCCTCGCTCTCGGAATCGAAACGGAACTCATTGTCATTCAAACGAGCGGCGATACCGAACAAAACCGAAGTATCATCAACATCGGAGCGCAGGGCGTTTTTACGAAAGAAATTCAGCGGGCATTGCTCGACGGAAAAATTGACCTCGCCGTCCATAGTCTCAAGGATTTGCCGACCGACCCCGTTGACGGACTGAAACTCGCTGCTGTACCGAAACGGGAATCGTATAAAGATGCGTTCATTTCTCTGAAAGCCGAGACGCTTGACGGACTGCCGAAAAAGAGCCGAATCGGGACGGGAAGTCTGCGGAGGAAAACGCAGTTGTTACATAAATACGCCGACCGGTTTCTTATTGACGATATTCGCGGCAATGTGGAAACACGTCTCCGTAAGTTGGAGAACGGGGATTATGATGCCGTCATTCTTGCCGAGGCTGGTTTGAAGCGTCTCGGTTTCGGAGACCAAATTCGGTCTTTTTTGGAACCGCCGGATTTTTTTCCTGCCGTTGGACAGGGAGCATTAGGACTGGAAACACGGGCAGATGATGCAGCAGCAGAAACCGCTGCGCTGCTTTCCGACCGTGATACTTTTATTGCGGTATCGGCGGAACGGGCTTTTCTGCGGACGCTGCAAGGCGGCTGTTCAGCACCGATAGCCGCTTTGGCTGCGGTCAAAGACGGAATATTAACGCTGCACGGACGGGTTTTAACGCTTGACGGCAAAATGTGTTACGATAAAACGCAGCCGGTATCGGCTGATGCGGAATGGACTGCGGAGACATCAGAAACGTTAGGCAAAACCGTTGCGGAATTTTTATTAGACCGCTGCGGAAAAACTGTCAGCCCTATTCGGGACTGATGATACCGAAAAACGCCAACTGCGGCAAAATCATAGACTTCAATACATCACGGAAATGCCGCAAGACGGCAAACTCTTTTTTGTAACAATAAATGCTGCTTTCCGATAATGCAAGCGTGATTTGCCGCCAGCCGGCATCCCAAGTCGCTATTTTATATTTTTTGTACGGTATTTCCGGCAGATGCCGGAAATAATACCGGCAGATGTTTTCCGCTGCATCGAATACAGCAGTTGCTTCGGACGAAAGATTCCGTCCGGCAAGCCAATCGGCAGTATACGTGTTCTCTGCCGATTCAATTTCCGAACGGATAACCGGAATACCGATGTTCCATTGCTGTATTTTTGTAACAGAAAACGGGAAAAAATGATTATGTACCTGATAGACTTTGCCCTGATAGGCAACATTTTTCAATGCTGCCGTCTGATTTTTATTATCGAACAAACTCCACACCGCACAATCCGTAACGAATTTTTCCGGCAATTCCTGATTCGGTTTTAATAATTGGTCAACGTGGTTAAGCCAAGTGTTTTTCGGTATTTTTCGTGCGGCAAAGACGGTCATTGCTTGTTCAAAGTTTTCCGCCGTAACCGACAGCGCACCGGCACTGACTTGCGGACCGGATAAAAACGCCGTTTTTTGCTGATTTTGCAATTCATTTCCCGGACACATTAACGAGGCAAGAAAACCTTCGGCAATCCGGTTTCGGGTATCGCTGTTTCCTTCTTTGACGGTAATCGCTGAACTGAAAGGCGGAAAAACAATCGTTGCCGGCGGACGTTTAATCCACTGATTCAAAAATTGCGGACGCTTCGCCAAGCGGAGATATTTGCTGCCGGTATTTTCAAGCGATTCATTGTACACATCCAAAACGATGTTTTGCGAATTGAGTGTTTGTGTCTGCCGAAGATTCCAAAGAATGAAAGAAACCGGAAAATGATTTGCCGGTGAGGTGCCGTGAAATGCTGCGGACGAAAACACAAAACCTGAAAGAAACCGGCACTGAAAAATCTTGTCTCGAAACTTTTGATAATTGCAGGAAAGGAGATATTTCAGCGGCGCAAAAAGTCCCAATACGGTATCACGGTCTTTGAATTCGGTTTTGATTCTGTACAAAAATTGCGTGTAAAGTTCCCGCGAAACTTCTCCCAATCCTTCGCCGTGCATACGCTGCCGGATTTGCGTATCCGCAACTCCCGATTTGGATTGCCCTTTCATTGCTGCATTTTGAGCGGTTGCATACGGCGGATTGAGAGGAATAATCCATTTGATTGCCGGATCACGCAAATCGTTCAGGAGTTGCTCCGGCATTGTTTGCTTTCCGCCGTTATTCGTCAGCGATATATTTTCTTGAAATATATTCTTCTGAAAGACGCTCTCTGTATCATCGTTAAGATAATCGTAACGAAAAATCTGTGCGGCATTGGGAAAGTGTTTTTGCAACGTTAAGACATCGTCTTGATACAGCGTTGAAAGATAGCAATACGGCAGTACTTCGGACGGCAAGCGGAGTTCGAGGTGTCCTGTTCCTGCCGCCATATCCCATAGACGGTACTGACCGGTTTGCAGATAATTTTTGCCGAGTTGTGCTTCGATATACTCTAATGCTTTTTCGGCAAACGGCAGCGGTGTAAAAAATTCACCTTTGTACCGCTGCCGGTCGGTTGCGGTTTTTCGGAACGGCATCGTTTTCGGTATCAATCTATCTGTTCAATTTTAGCAAACACGTTCTAGGCTTACTCCTTATTCTGATACGGCAGATACTCTGCCTTGGGCAGCAAATACTTTGCCTGATGATATGTTACCGTCCGGCGGACGACTTCGTCCAGCGTTTCCCGCACCATCAGCGTATCGCCGTTCGTTAAAGTGATTAACGTATCAGGACAACGCTCAACGTACCGTATCAATTCGGCATTGAGTATAAACTCACTCTGATTTAAGCGTGTTAATCTAATCATCGGTTCAGCGGCGAGTGACGAACAGCACGTGGTGAGTCCGCAAACGCACTAAAAACTTACCACTCACCACTCACAACTAATTTCAAATAATCCGCAGCAGGGCATCGTACATCTCGTTTGAGGTCGTCATCACTTTTGCGTTCGCTCTGTACATCGCTGAGGCAAGAATCATATCTATTATCTCCGTTCCCATATCCGTATTCGACAACTCCAGTGCATTGCTCTTGAACACGCCGACACCGTCCTGACCGGCAATGTTAATCTTCGCATCGCCGCTGTTCGTTCCCGCCAAATACAAACTGTCTCCCGCCTTGTACAACCCCTCATTGTTACGAAAAGTCGCCAGCGGTATCTGTCCCAATGCCCGCTGTTCACCGCTCGTAAAACGTCCCAGTATCGTGCCGTCCGCTTCGATACTGAAATCATAAAGCGTTCCCGCCGCCGCTCCGTCCTGCTCCGTCTGCATCACTACCGGCGAATTCGTTGCCAATGCCATCAGCGAATCAAAGTTCACCTCAAAATCAAAGTCAAGCGGACTGACAGACGCAACCTGTGTCCGCTGAACCTGTACCGTAGCGTTCGATGTCCCAATCAAACGCCCGTTCTGGTCGAAACGAATCAAACCGCTGCCCGTTGCGATTGCCGAACCGTCTTCCGGCTGATTCTGCGCCGAATCGGCATACCACCGATAGACCGTTTCCGTGTTGCTCTTCGACTCCAAAACAAGAGTCATACGAACATTGACAGGCGAACCGAGCGAATCATACACCAATAAATCCGTTGCAACACTTGTCCCGACGGCATCTTGTTTTTGATTCGGGTCTTGTCCCCAACCCAAGTCAATAATTTTCGGCGATGGTTCCGTTTGCGTTGTCAGGTGCATATCGTCCGAATCGAAATGCAGTGTATTTTCCGTCCCGCTGTTACCGAGAAAATAAAACGCACCGTCAATCACCGCTGCCCCCTGGTTACCGCCGTTAATCGTTTTTCCGACCGCCCCTTGGTCTGCCGGAACACCATCGGCAGCGTTGCGGATACCATACGCTTCATTCAGAAAATCGAGATACTGCCCGACCGTCGTGTCTGCCGTTATTTCCAGTGTTGCCGCCCGCAATTCCTGACCGCCTTTCTGCGGCGTTAAAGTCAATGTACCGGCTTCAAACACGTTCGCAAACCCGCCTTCTCCGAACTTGCCGACATTAACGAGTTTCGTATCCCGATTGACCAATGTTTCGCCGCGACCGGCAAAACTGATTGCCGCATTACCCGCCAGTTGCGAATTCGGTACATTATCGGTGAACACTGCCGCTGCATCCATATTCGCTATTTCACCGGCAAGACGAATATCTGCGGGGTCGGTCGCCGAACTTCGATAAATTCTGCGTCCCGTCCAAGCACCCGCCGTGTCCGCCGGCAGATTGGAGAACGCAACATTCTGTGCTTCATCGTTGATATTGACTTCCCCTAATGCCGCCGGTACGCTTTCGTTGCCTGCCGCATCAATGTATGTAATGTAATACTGATAACTGCCCGGCTCAACGGCTCCCGCTGCTTTCGTAACCGTTGGTGCAGTAATGACTTCCGGCTGTCCCTTCGATAAATCGGTCATCGGGGCTGTCCGTAAAACCGTACCCTGCGTTCCGCTGTCGCCGACCGCATCGACAATGCCTTCGATTGTCACGTGTTCCGTTTCGGCGGCAAGGTGCATTTCGCCGATGGGAATTTTCAGGTTGGTCAATTCGTTCCGCTGAACTTCATATTTATCGTTGATGCCGTAGCCCAGAACATAGAGACCGGTATTAGTTACTAAATCGAAGTTCTCGTTGACTTTCAGCGCACCGTTGCGGGTATAGTATTGCTGCGTGCTTCCTTCACGGTGTGTGATTAAAAAGCCGTTGCCGTTGATGGCAATGTCGGAATTGGTCATTCCGTCTTTGAACGAGCCTTGCGAGAAATCCGTTGTTGTGCCGGCGAATGAAACCCCCATACCGATTTGGAGCGGATTTGTACCGGCAGAATAACCGGTACCGGGCGTTGTTCCGAGCCGGTATGTGTAATAGAGAAAGTCGGCAAAATCCGCTCTTTCGGCTTTGTAGCCGATGGTATTGGCATTGGAAAGGTTCGTACCGGAAACGTTAAGTGATTTTTCAGACGCTTTCATTCCTGTATGTGCCGTATGAATTGCCGATTCAAGTCCGAGTCCCATCGTATTTCCGTTGTAATGCGTTTTTTGTAATGTATCCCTGTCAGTATTATCGGAACGGTTAAAAGTAAAAAGTGTTCTGAACAGGTTTAATCATTACAAATTGCCTACTTTGTCTAAATGACCGTAAAAGAAAACCGCATTGTATCGTACGAAGCGCAAGCACTGTATTACTGTATTTTCTTTAAGGGCGCAAACCAAAATGGGTTGCGCTTTTTGGAGCGGGCGGCAGACAGACAGTATCAAGATTTTTAGATGGCTTGCGTTTCAGCCCTTAATGCGGCACAGCATTACCACGGTGGTCCCTGATGGAGATGGCAACACCCCTTTTTTTCAAATCCCAGAACCGCACCGAAGTATCGAAACTGCCGGAAATGAGCGTTTGAGACGGTGCATCGTAAATCATCGCCGAAATCGTTCCTGTATGTCCCGACAAAACCGCCTTTTGCTTTCCCGTGGACACTTCCCAAAGACGAATCATATTGTCGCTTTCTCCCGATACCAAAATATCTGTTCCGCAAAATGTCAGAGAAAATGTTTTGCCCGGTCGTTCGTTCAGTGTTTTAATCATTTTTCCCGTTTTGACATCCCAGAGAATAATAAACGGACCGTCTCCGCCGGCAGCGAGTTGTGTACCGTCTGGACTAAAAGCCGCCGCCCGCACACGCCGCCCGTCGCCGGCAATGTCGATAAGATGCTTGTTCTCCGAAGTCTGCCACAGCCGCACAACGCCCGTCCGTCCGCCAACCGCCAACAACGAACCATCAGGCGAAAAGGCGATGGTTTCATTATTTGTCCCGTGTGCCGGCAGCGTTACAACAGGCTGCCCCGGCACCGTATCGTAAAGACGGACATTCTGGTCGAAACCGCAAACGGCAAAGCGTGTTTTCGCCGGCTGAAAGCAGATTTGCTGCGTTCCCCGCACGGGGTCGGCAAGTGTCTTCAAAAGTTTTCCGTCCTTGACATTCCAAAGGCTGATTTGTCCGTCCTGTGAAACGGTTGCCAACGTATTTTTATCTGGACTGAAAGCCAAAGAGCGTACCCAATCGTTGTGCCGTTCCCACTCGGCAGTGAATTTCCTTGTTGCGACATCCCAGAGACGGACTTTGTGGTCATCGCCGCCGATAGCAAGGATTTGTCCGCCGGAATCAAAGTCGAGACAGGTAATTACCGGAACACGCTCGCCGGCAGGAATGTTGCCGTAGAGACGAACAATTTCGGCGGATTCGATAGACTGCGCACCAACTGCGTTGATAAAAAATCCGCCAATAGACAATCCGCAAAAAAGAACCAAGACAGCAAGTAATTTCATTTTGCCGGTGGATATGACAAGTTGTGATATAACCAATGCCGCTGCATTGTATCAATTTTTGCAAAGTTTGCAAAGGGGGTAAAGAAGGATTTAGCATTATCCTCATAATCGATTCAATCCTCCGTGCTTTTTATAAAATGACTGGCATAAATGAAAAAACAGAAAATTGCTCTTGCCGGATAACCGAAAAAATCAGTATCATCCCTGCTGCTTGCTGACCGCTCGAAGGAGTCGAACTGTGAAACTGATTAAGACCGCTGTTGCTGTTGTTATATTGTCCCTCGCTGCATACGGGACTTACGTTCTGCTTAAAAAGCCTCCGCGACTGAATATTTCGGGCGACGACATCAAATATCTCGAAGAAATCGGTGCCTGTGTGCAGGATGGACAAGCCTCCGACAGCGGACTTTCCGGTGTTCTCAATAATGTTGAAGGCGCACCGCCCATCGGAGCCGTTGCGGAACCGGCAGCAAAAACGTCTTCGGCTCCGCACGCTCTGCTCGGCATTCAAGCACCGGAATCGCTTACACCGCCTTTTGGTACAGAAACAGCATTGCCTGGCGAAGCGTTAGACGGCTCCTTGGACAGCGTTGCAGCACCGCTTGTTGCATCGGTACCGCCTATCGCCTCGTTTGACAGCACTGGTGTCGAAGCGGAGGAGGCGGTAGAGGAAAATGCTGAACCAGTACTTATCCCTCCCGTAGAAGAACAGGCAGAACCGCCGGCGGCTAATTTGCTAAATCCTTTCAGACGCGAGGGCGTGCCGGTTGCTGAACCCAAGAGACAACAGACAGTACCGCCGCCGGCAGAGCCGGAAAATTCATCTATTCCGGTAGAATACTGGGACGGACCGGCTTCGATGGTTGTGATTGAAAACGGATATTCTGCCGGTACGGCAATACCGGAACCGCCTCCGCCGCCCCGGCTGCCCCCGCCAGTCCGCTTTGAAACCTCCCCCGGTTCTTATGCTTTTCCTCCTTCGGTACGAATCAAACCTCTCCCCGGCATCGGACAACCTGGCATCAGACAACTTTCAGGCGGTGAAAAGTCCTTGCCCCGAACACCGCAGGAAGATGATGCAGACAACTGCGGCAGGGCGGTTCCGATACCGGTTGTCAGCGAATCGGCACCCGTTAGACAGCAGACTTATCAATACCCCGTAACGCCGGCAAGATACGATGAACGTGCCGAACGAACAAACATCGAGTTTGCGGCACCGAAACCGGAAAAACAAGTCAACAACGCCGTTGTTTCTTTTGCGCCGCCGCGAATAATGCCGTCTAACGGACAACAGAGCGGACAGCGAAATAGTGTTCCGCAACATCAGGAACACAAAAACATAAACGAGGAAGCGGAAAGCAGACAACAGGTTATTGCTGACGGTGTTGCTGCCGGTAAGGTCAAGGTCATTGCAGAATCGCAGCAAGGTTCTCTTTCCCCCGTCTCCAAGCCGGAAGCACGTGCCTCGGTTACTGAACTCATTGAAACCCAGCGTACGGCTGCGGAGAGCGGAAGCAACGAAAAAGTCCGCAGTGTTTTTGTCCGGTTGAGCCGGTTATTAGAGCAGGAGCAACTCAATGAAACGGAACAGAACTTGATTGTACCTATCCTCGACAAATTGGCGTTGGAGGTTATTTACGCAAAAAATACGCATATCCTTGAAGAACCTTACAGCGTTAAGAGCGGCGAAACGATAGAATCCATAGCGGCAGGTTATTCGTTAACTCCGCAACTGTTACGAAAAATCAACGGTCTTAGCGGCAATCAGCAACCGTCTGGCGGAACAAAATTAAAAGTGCTTGCCGGTCAATTCGATGCGGTCATTTCCAGCCAGCGAAACGAAATAACGCTGCTGCTCGGCGGTTTGTATGCCGGACGCGTCAAGGCAGTTGTGGGAAATCATCTTGTTGACCAAAGAGGAGAATTCTACATTGTCGTCAAGAGCGAGGCAAAAGTTTTGACATTAAACAACGGTGCTGTTATCGGCGGGTCGGTAACAGATGCGGTCGGTTCGCCGGGGCGGACGATTCAAATGAGCGACACGGATGCCAGAGAAGTGTTTGACATCCTGTCGGAACGTTCGGTCATCGTTTTCGAATAGATACTAAAAGGGGATAGATATTAAAAGAGCGGGGGATGTAAGCCCCCCGGTGTTTCGCCAACATCATCCAGCCTTGCTTCGGCAATGCGGGCGTATTTTTCGTTCAATTCAATGCCGATATAGTTGAGTCCGAGTTTCTTGGCAGCCACCGCCGTTGTGCCGCTGCCGGCAAACGGGTCGAGAATGACCGCTTCGGGAGAAAAAGCGGAAAGTTTTATCAAATACTCACAGACAGCAAGCGGTTTGACTGTCTTATGGTCATTATAAGACTCTTTTTCCTTTTTCTGCGGTTTGGGTAACAAAAATGTTTTGTCGATAATTTCATTGATGTTATCGACCGTAAAAACATTGGCAGGGTACATATTGTCCCCGATACGTATATCGGTGTTGAGCAGACCGGTTTCGTACTCCATCATATTTTGCAGATACGTACCGGCAGCCGGTTTTTGAGCCATCGCTATCGGTTCAAAACAGGATTTTATTTGCGGCGTTTTCCAGCCTTTCATTTTTTGTACGAGTTTGTCTTTGGTTTCTTCGCTCACGTTCATCCGGCGGATAAAATGCTCAATGCTCATCGCTTTGGGCTGATTTTTTGTGTAAAGCCACATAAAAACATCACGCAATTCAAAGCCGGCATCGTCAATCGCACAAGCCATCCGATGATAAAGACGGGGACTTGAAAACGAAAAGAAAAAGCCGCCCGGCTTCATCACACGCAGTATCTTTTCCGCTGCATTGTAATACCATTGATAAAACCGTTTGCCTTGTTCCGTGTCAAATTTCATTCCGGCAGGCAGCGATTTGACCGTGTGCTGATTCTTTTGATTGGATACCTTTTGATAGTCCCAATGATTGTCAAGTTTATCAAGAAAGTACGGCGGGTCGGTCAGTACTATATCTATCGAATTCTCTTCTAATTGCGGAAGAATTTTCAATGCATCGGCATTGATAATCCGGTTAATAAAGTTTGCGTTTTTCAAATGTTTGTTCTTCAAAAATTTGTTGCTCATTATTGTTACGAAACCGGCGGTTCTCTGTTGTCTGTCATTAGTTGCAGCGTTCTGGATACCACTGTATCGGCAACATCTTCGACTGTTTGCGGATGCGTGTAAAAATGCGGCGAGGCAACCTGCACGATTCCGCCTGCTGCCGTAACTCTTTCCATATTCTGGATATGGAGCAGCGATAACGGCGATTCACGAAAGACGAGAATCAAGCGGCGGCGTTCTTTCAGTTGTACCTCAGCGGCACGATGGATAAGGTGCTGATTGATACCCGCAGCAATGCAGGCAAGCGAACTT
Organism: Planctomycetaceae bacterium; assembly: GCA_031289675.1. GTDB lineage: Bacteria > Planctomycetota > Planctomycetia > Pirellulales > Thermoguttaceae > WRKP01. The sequence goes on along the minus strand of JAITOZ010000162.1, from coordinate 15,757 downwards.
CCGCTGCACGGGGCAATAATCATCGCATCAAATTTTTCCGAACCGCTCGCCAGCGGAACATTCATATCCAAGGGGTCGTAAATCTTAATCTGCTGTGTTTCTTGGGGCAACTGATAATCTTCCCTTTCGGCAACCTGCTTCCACAACGGACTGGCAATAAAATGAATTTCGTGTCCTGATTTTTGTAGTTGTTCCAGCAAACGGAAACCGTAAATTGTTCCGCTTGCGGCAGTCATAGCGAGGATTATTTTCATCGTTTTTATGTTTGTGAATATTTTTCACGGACAGGACCGCATATCAATGACATAGCGGAATTGAAATTTTCCGGCAGCGATATTTTGAAATGCTTCGTCGAGTTTTTGAATCGGAATGATTTCAACGTGAGGATAAATATTGTGCTTGACGGAAAAGTCTATGGTTTCCTGCGTTTCTTTGATTCCGCCGATGAGCGAACCATAAACTTTTCTGCGTCCCAGCAGCGAATCAATCCGCAGCGTCGGCATTTGGTCGGACGGCGGAATACCGAGTATCACCATCGTACCATCGACTTTTAACATACGAACATACGCATCGGCATCGTATTTAACCGGAATGGTACTGATAATCAGGTTAAATGAATCATCAAATCCTTGAAATTCGTTTTTGTTTCGTGAATTGACGTACTTAACCGCTCCCATTTCTTTGGCGGCTTGACGTTTTTCTTCTGTTACATCAAACACGGTAACGTCGGCTCCCATCGCAGCGGCATATTGAACCGCCATATGACCGAGACCGCCGAAACCGGCGACGGCAACTTTGCTGCCTGTTTGTACGTTATTATATTTCAGCGGCGAAAACGTAGTAACACCGGCACACAGCAGCGGCGCAACTTTTTCCATCGGAGCGTCCGGCGGCACTTTGACGGCGAAGTGTTCTGTAACTACAATATTATTCGAATATCCGCCCATTGTCGGTGTGCCGTCAGTATCAAGACCATTATAGGTCGGAACCAATTTCGGACAGTATTGTTCATCGCCGTTGAGGCAATGTTCGCAGCGGCGGCAGGAATTGACCATACAGCCGACACCGGCATAGTCGCCGACTTTCAATTTTTTGACGTTCTTGCCGGTTTGTGTAACTCTGCCGAGGATTTCGTGACCGGGAACCATCGGAAAGATTCCTTTTGACCAATGTTCGGCGACAATATGGAGGTCGGTATGACAGATTCCCGCATAGAGGATTTCGAGCAATACATCATCATCGCCGACAGAGCGGCGTTGAAATTGATAGGGCGTAAACTTCCATTCCGGCTTCACGGCGGCATAACCTTTAGAAACTACGTCTTTGGAAGCAGTCCCGTGCTGATGCTGCGCCGATGCAGTACCTGTCAGTGCCGCTGCAAAGGCAAGAGCGGGTAAAAATAATTTGATGCTCATCTGTCTACCTGTTGTTTTTGCATATTATACCGAAATCGGCTGGAAAATATATTTTTTTAGAAATATATTTAGGCTCTCGCCCGGCATCTCACGTCTTGATACAATGCAAGTCTATGTGTTATAACAAGTTAAGTTTCCATAAGGTTAACAAAATAATACGGTGTTTTTGCAAGGATATTACGGCGACAGGTTTGACCGCCGCTCGGTCTTGCCAACAGAAGGCTTGCAAAGTTTAATGGTTGTGCTTCACAAACTTTTATGTTACACATAAAGGAATGTGATTTCCGTTTCAATCACCGAAAAGAAAATCTAGACAAAATTGTCAAAATATTAATTACTAAAAAAGTATGTGAGATGCTGCTCGAAAATTTATCCGAAGGAATCCGGCAAAATACAAAATAGAACCGGTTATTTTGCAAAAGTCAAAACACGTCGGCAAACGAAGACGGAATCAGCCGAATCAACGCAACCATCGAAGGAAAACAACTCCTCCAGAATTAATATGACTCAATATCTCGAAGCCAAAGCCGGTAATGTTACGCCGGAAATGATGACCGTTGCTCAACAAGAATTTCTCGAACCGGAATTTATCCGCAGGGAAATCGCTGCCGGACATCTCGTTATCCCCGCTAACAAAGTTCATTTAGCGAAAAAACTCCAGCCAATCGGCATCGGTTCTGCCCTGCGGACAAAAATTAACGCCAATCTCGGCAATTCCGCCCTGACAAGCGACTCAAAATGCGAAATCGCCAAAGTACAATATGCCGTTAAATACGGTGCCGATACCGTGATGGATTTATCGACCGGTGCCGAAATCGACTTCCTTCGCCAACGGATTATTGATGAAGTGACCGTTCCCGTCGGTACCGTACCGCTCTATCAGGTTTGTGAACAACTCGATGATATTCTCGATATGACACCGCAGCATTTTCTTGATGCGGTTGAACATCAGGCGAAACAAGGTGTCGATTATATGACGATTCACGCCGGGCTGCTTCTGGAACATCTGCCGCTCATCGACAGCCGGTTGGCGGGAATCGTTTCACGCGGCGGAAGTTTAACGGCAAAATGGATGACAGCACACAAGCGTGAAAATCCGTTTTACGAATATTTTGACAATTTGTGTGAAATAATGAAAACATACGATGTGTGTTGGAGCATCGGCGACGGATTGCGTCCGGGCTGTCTTCACGATGCATCGGATGCCGCTCAATTCGGGGAACTTGATGTAATGGGACGCTTGGCGAAGCGGGCTTGGGCAATCGGCTGTCAGGTAATGATTGAAGGACCTGGTCACGTTCCGCTTGATGAAATCGAGATGAACATTAAACGGCAAATTGAGGTGTGCAGCGGTGCGCCGTTTTACGTCCTAGGTCCTGTTGTATGTGATATTGCACCGGGCTATGACCATATCACAAGTGCTATCGGGGCGGCGTTGGCGGCATATCACGGGGCGGCAATGCTATGTTATGTTACACCGAAGGAGCATTTGGGGCTGCCGAATTTGGAAGATGTTCGTCAGGGTGTTATTGCGTACAAGATTGCCGCTCACGCTGCCGATGTAGCACGAAAGCGTCCGCATTGCCGGGAACGGGACGACTCATTAAGCCGGGCGAGGTTCGCTTTCGATTGGAACGAACAGTTCTGCTTGTCGCTTGACCCCGAAAGGGCAAAGGAATACTACAATGAGTCCCGTGCCGGAGCGGGGGCGGGAAGCCCCCCGATGGGTTGTAATGAAAATTACTGTACGATGTGCGGTCCTAAATTTTGTGCAATGAAAACGACACAGGAATTGAATGCGCTGCGGCGTAACGGCGATGCCGCGAATTAGGGTATTGCCACAGCCAAAAACGACTTTGCAGGTGACCTGTTCCGCTTGTCTTCTGTCTTGCATTTCTATTGTGCCGGTGTATAATTTTCCGCATTGGTTGAATTTCAAAATAGAGAACTATAGATTCCATACCGCAATGCAAGTGTTAGACCAGCCTTCCGCCGTTACTGAATCCAATGTTGAATCCCGTCTTTCCAGCAGTATCGACAACTCCGATGAAATCTCCAGCCCGCATATCGGCAAATGGAACAAACTCGTGAGTCAAACGAATTGGGAAAAAGGCACGTGTATCCTCAACTGGCGCAGTGAACTCGCCGCCGCTGGTTTGCCCGGCACAGCCTATTCTGACGATTCGTGGAGCAAACGTGTCGGCATCTCTCCGCAGCATACGGGCAGACTGCGGCGTGTTGCGGAACGTTTTGCCGACAAACAAAGCAGTTATACCGGTTTGTACTGGTCGCATTTTAATGCGGCGTTCGATTGGGACGATGCCGAGTTATGGCTCGAAGGAGCGGTACAGAACGGCTGGTCGGTTACGCAAATGAAGGTTCAGCGGGCAGAGACCGTAGGGGCTTCTGATGATATGAAACCGCGTGAAGAAGATATTTTCACCGGTGAAATCGAAGAAGATTCTTATTTTTCGCCGGAATCCGTTCATCGGCAAACGCCGCAGACCATCGAAGAACGAACGGCGGTTATCGGTGCGGCGGATATAACCGAAGGGTTCGATGCTGGTAGCGGACAATCGGCAGAACCGTCTGATACGCCGTCCAATAGAAAGGCGGCAAAACCGAACAAAAAAACACCGCTTGCTGCCGGTGCGTTGGAAAATATCACAACGGCGGTGGCATTGGCGAAGTTGCAGTGTTTGCATTTGCCGGAGGATTTTACGGAGGCACTGGAGAAATTGATGTTGTCGGTGTTGAATCACAAGGCGGCTGGTTGGAAGAAAGTTTCGCAACAGGAACTGGCTGACTTGTTCGATTTGCTCAAAACTTTGGTCTATGCCGTTGAGGGCTGACGAACGCCCCCTTGCCGTTTTCATAGGAAACGCTACAATACGGGCGGCGTTTTCTCTGATAATTGATAATACCTTTCGTTCCAAAATAATGATCGAAGAACTCAAAGACGAAGCATTAGTCCGAAAAGTCGGCGGGCGTTTCAAACTTTCGGCTCTGATTCAGAAACGGCTCGTTGCCCTCAATAAAGGTTCACGGTCGCCGGTCAGCAGCGAAAGAAATATCGCTGCCTCGAAGGATAAACTGAATATTGTCATTCAGGAAATTCTCCAAGACAAAATTTATCTCGACACTGCCGGAAAACTACAGCATCGCCTCGACAGCGTTGATGAGGTTCTCAACAACGAATTTGCCGGATTGTAGCCCAAGCGGAATTGCAGTCGAGTGGTCTTTTCGTTTCCGTTGTTAATTATTTGTTCCCGATTATGCCCAAGAAAGCCGAAGCCAAAATTGCCGATAAGGTTAATAAAATTGATGCGGTATTTTCCAAAAATCCCGAATTGAAAAGTGCCGTTGCGGCTATTGAAAAGCAATTCGGCGAAGGGGCGATTATGCCGCTCGGTTTGGATCGTGCGCCAAGTCTCACCGGCATTTCGACCGGCTGTTTGTCGCTTGACATTGCTCTCGGCGGTCTGGGAGTGCCCAAAGGACGCGTCATTGAAATTTTCGGTCCCGAATCCAGCGGGAAAACGACCTTAACACTGCATATCGTTGCCCAAGCCCAAAAAGAAGGCGGCGTGGCGGCATTTATTGATGCGGAGCACGCTCTCGACCCTAGTTGGGCGAAAAAACTCGGTGTTGACCTCGAAAGTCTGCTTGTTTCGCAGCCCAGCAGCGGAGAAGAAGCGATGCAGATTACCGAGATGCTTGTCAAGTCGAACGCCGTGGATGTTATTGTTGTGGACTCCGTTGCGGCTCTTGTTCCTGAAAAAGAATTGAAAGGAGACATCGGCGACTCGCACGTCGGTTTGCAAGCCCGGCTGATGGCGCAGGCTTTACGGAAGTTGACCGCAATTATTGCCAAGAGCAAGACATGCGTTATTTTTATCAATCAACTTCGGGAGAAAATCGGTGTAATGTTCGGCAGTCCCGAAACGACTCCCGGCGGCCGGGCGTTAAAGTTTTACTGTTCCTGCCGTATTGATGTCCGCAGAATCGGACAAGTCAAAGAGGGAGATGCGGTTATTGGACAGCGGGTTAAGGCGAAAGTGGTGAAAAACAAAATTGCGCCGCCGTTTCGGGTTGCCGAGTTCGATATGATGCACAACGGCGGTATCAGTTATGAAGGCGACATTTTGGATTTAGCCTTACTGCAAAAACTCGTGCAGAAAGCCGGTGCGTGGTTCCGTTACGGCGAGGAACAACTGGGTCAGGGCAAGGAAAAAACAAAGCAGTATCTGAAGGAACACCCTGATTTTACAGCCAGGTTAAAAGAGCAGGTTCTTGAGGCAGTGCGGGAAGGCGGTACCGATATGTTTGCTGCCGCCATCGGGGATGAATAGGGGGCAAAGGAAATGACGAGTGTGCAAGTGTGTCAATACTGCGGCACTCCGTCAATGTTCCTGTTCCAAATTCTTTAGATATTTTAGCGACTGGCGATGCAGTTCATCCATTCTGTCCGGTGCAGGTTCGTGGTGCATAAACGGCGTGATGTATCGGGAATAACCAACCGCATCCAATGCCGAAAACCAGTCTTTCATATCGACCGAACCGGCACCCGGCATCTGCTTTTCGCCCGGCTCGTTCGTCCAAAAATAAATGAAACCAAGTTGCTTGCCGCAAACCCGAATGGCTTCAGTTACCGATTCCTTGTTTGCCAGAAAGTGATACGGAGCCAGCGCAATGCCGAGCCGGTTGCTCTTGTTAATGTCAACAAACGCTTTTAGCGAATCCAGTTTGTTGAGCAACACATTACCGCTGTGATTTTCAATCAGCAGATACGAATTGTACTTTTCGCAAAGTTCAATGTCCGGTTTAAGCGATTCGATGAATTTTTTCATATCTTCGCTAAGCGTACCGGACACTTTGCCACTGCCCCGCACTGCAACACCGCCGCCGCACTGACCGAGCAGTTCGGCATACTTGGCATAACTCGTGCCGTAGACCGAAAAGCCGCATAATTTCAGCCGGTTTTGTTCCAGCACTTTCGTCAAGCCTTCCGCTTTGAGCGTGCTGCCAGCGTATTCCAAATGCGGACATTTCATACCGCTGCCGACGGAATGCCAAATATCGACCGCTTCGTAACCGAGAGCCGAAATCCGTTTGCAAGCCTCTTCAAAAGAAAGCGTCGAGTAATTGATGGAGGAACAGGCATAAGGATAGCGGCGTTTGGTATCAGCACCAAAGGCAAGCGGAGCGGCAGCACTACCGAGGGCGAAGCCTGCGGCGGTTTGCAAGAACGAACGGCGGTCAGGGAACATTGTTACGGGATTCATTGCATTATTAAGGTTGATTGGATACGTTGAAATTCTGTGAGAGTGCCATTTTAGCCGATACGGTACAGGTTGTCAATGTTTATTCTTTCCTTTTTTCATTCAATAATTGCCAAGCGGCAGTATCGTCTATGACCGCCTTTCCAACAGCGGAAGTTATTTAATCTGCTCTGTAACCGCGGCAATGGCCTGTTCGATGTTCCGTTTCAGACAGGACCAATTTGCAATAGGCTGAAGTCTATTATTGACAGACGACAGGAATAATGTAGAATGGAGACGACAGTTTTTATCCAATCACAATGACACGACGAATTTTTATTGCCGGTAACTGGAAAATGAATCTGACTCTTTCCGCTTCGCTTGAATTAGCGGAAGGGTTGAAGCAGAAGACAGCAAACGTTACTGCGGCAGACGTTGCCGTTTGTCCGCCGAGCGTCTATTTGCAGCCGGTCGCTGCCGCTCTGCGAAATTCCAACATTAAAGTCGGGGCGCAGAACGTTTATTTTGAAAAGAACGGTGCGTTTACGGGCGAAATCAGTGCCGAAATGCTCAAAGACATCGGAGTAACATACGTTATTCTCGGACACAGCGAACGGCGGAATATACTCGGTGAGTCCAGCGAAACCGTGAACCGGAAAACGCACGCTGCTCTTGCTGCCGGTCTGATTCCGATAGTCTGCGTCGGCGAACTGCTCAAAGAACGCGAAGCCGGAGTTACCGAAGAGGTCGTCCGCCGCCAGTTTGACGGTTCGTTTTCCGGCATTTCGGCGGAGGATATGACAAAATGCGTCATTGCTTACGAACCGGTCTGGGCGATTGGAACGGGAAAAGTTGCAACGCCGGAGCAAGCCGAAGAAGTACACGCTGCTATCCGCAAGATGATTGCAGCGAAATATGGTAAGGACGCTGCCGAAGCGGTGCGGATACAGTACGGCGGCAGTGTCAATGATAAGAATGCCGAAGAGATTCTTGCCAAGCCGAACGTTGACGGTGCGCTTGTCGGCGGTGCTTCGCTCAAAGTTGATTCCTTTCTGGGAATTATTAACGGAGCAAAATGAGCCTTCCTTGCGGGATATGCGGAGCGTTTGCCGCTGAAAATGAGCAGTTTCTGACGCGGCAGTTAATTACGTATATCGGCAACAAGCGGCGTTTGCTCGGCTTTATCGGGTGCGGCGTTGCGAAAGTCCGGAAAAATCTGGGTAAAAGCAAACTCGACATATTGGACGTGTTTAGCGGTTCCGGTGCTGTCTCGCGGTATTTCAAACAATTTTCCGAACAACTCATCACGAACGATCTGGAAGAGTATGCCGCTGTCATTAACCGCTGTTATCTCTCGAATAAATCCGAACTCGATATTCCTGCTCTGGAAACGTTTTATGACTGGTTGATAGACAATCTCCAAGACGAAAAACTCGAAAGCGGAATGATAACGGAGATGTATGCTCCGAGAGATGAAGCCGACATTCAAAAAGATGAACGCGTTTTTTACACCATCCGAAATGCGAAGTACATTGACACTGCCCGCCGTTTGATTGGAACGCTGCCGAAAAACGTTCAGCATTTTTTTCTCGCTCCGCTTTTGTCAGAAGCGTCTATTCATTCTAACACGTCCGGCATATTCAAGGGTTTTTACAAAAACAGCGAAACAAAAATCGGTCAATTCGGCGGGAAAAATCAAGATGCTCTTTCGCGGATTAAGGGAAACATCGTCTTGCCTTTTCCGGTGTTCAGCAATTTCACGGCGGCGGTTCAGGTTCACAATACCGACTCAAACACCTTGATACAAAAATTGCCGGAGGCGGACTTGGCGTATCTTGATCCGCCGTACAATCAACATCCCTACGGTTCGAATTACTTTATGCTCAATCTGATTCTGGATTACCAACGTCCCGAATCGGTAAGCAGAATATCGGGAATTCCAGACAACTGGAATCGGTCGCCGTACAACAAACATCAATTTGCTTATGAAACGTTGAAAGCGTTAGTAACAGAAATCCAGGCGAAGTATGTTTTGATTTCGTTTAACTCCGAGGGGTTCATCAAACTCGAAGAAATGAAGGCAATGTTAGATAAGGCGGGCAAAGTAGAAATACTCGAAACGAATTATAATACGTTTCGAGGCAGCCGGAACCTGCGGAGCAGGGACATTCACGTCACGGAGTTTTTGTACTTGCTGTCGAAATGATACACTGCACAAAATCGGGGAAATATGCGTCCTTTGCGATGAAACAATAAAAATATTAATATAGGCAAACATTAACGGTTAGATAGACCTTGCCGCTTGTACCAATCTTGATTAAGAATAGAGTTAAGTTACGCCGAAAAACAGAGAGAGAAGTAGTATTGGAATGAAATGGAATTTCGTCTCTCTGTCGCAATAACGGCAAGAGACGGCGTTTAGGATCACCGTAAGACCAAGGAATTGGCAATGACAACACTGAAACGGAATTCGTTGTTGACCGGAATCGCTGCCGTACTGATTAGTATGTTTGCCGGTTCGCTTTTCGCACAGGACGGTTCTTTGCGTCTTTGGAAACCGTATTCTCCCGAATCTTTCGGCGGTTCACGCCGCGGCAATGACGGAGTCTATGGTGCTATTGATATGCTCTATTGGAAAATAGACGGTCCGCGGGAAATTCCGGAACTGAACTATGCGATGCAGGTACACCAACTCAGTACCGATTTTCAATTCGGTACGAGAATTACCTTCGGAAACCGCCGCGGACATCACGGCTGGGTCTTTTCCGGTTACAACCTTCCGGGCAGCGAAGCAGAGGACACGTCGGTGGGTATGAGTTGGTTTGGGGAAGACGAGATGATAGAATACACAGGTCTGACTTCTCAGATAGAGTATGATGCCAATGGTAATGCACACACGATATACGTGCCTTTCACTTTCACGATGCCGGCACATTTCTTTCAGTTAAACCAATCAGACATTACATTGCGGAGCAAGACAGAACTCAGTAATCTTGAACTGATGTACTCCTATCGTCCGCATCCGTTCCACTGGGGAGAAATGGAACTCTTTGCCGGGGTTCGGTATTGGGGGCTGAACGATAAACTGGGATTTGCTGCCGATACCACCGGGGACTGGTATTACTTTTTACAGGATACATTTGTTGATTATCTGAGCCCGGCAAGTTCATCTGAAGACGGTATTGACGATGAGGCAACCGTAGCGAAAGTAACTATCTCTGTGATGGACGACGAAGACCGTGATGTAAAAAACAGAATTACCGGTCCGCAAATCGGATTCAATTTACGGCGGACGAATTCACGTTGGACTTACGGTGCCGATTTCCGGTTTATCGCCGGTATGAATATGCAGTCTTTCAATTATCGTGAAAAGACTCTCGTTGATATGGCGTTCGGCGGAACGCACAGAGAAATATTGCTGCTAGAACACTTTAGCGAGGATATTTCTCAGCAACCGACAGTGACTTGGCATAAAAATCAAACGGTGTTTTCGCCGGGGATTGAGTTAAATTTATCGGCAAAATGGCAGTGGACGGAGGCGGTCGGTTTTCACGCTGGTTTTAACTCAACAATATTTGATAATATTGCCCGCGGTGCAGATATCTGGCATACCCGTCAGCCGTATGTGTTTAATACAGGAAAAATAGATGCCGGCGGCAATCCCATTACGGAGACGCGGTTTACGCATAAATTCGGCATAAGAGACCAGGGACAAGCGGTGATTGCTTACGGGGTGAACTTCGGTATCAATATCCGGCGGTAGAGCAATTTGTGTGTTACAGTTGGTTAGTGCTTGCGCTTGCGTTTTATTTCCCGTAATAACGGCGATTGCGGGAGGCGTTTGCTTTTTTAGCCCTGAAAGACGAAAACTCTTGACAACGAACAGTGAACGTTCTAAAATATCCTGCAATCTGGAACAGTTTCACTTTTTTCATTCAAAATGGAATTCGGCAATAAAGTTGCGTTAATCACCGGTGCAACCGGTTCGATAGGAAAAGAAACCGCCCGCCGTATCGTTCAGGAAGGCGGAAAAGTCTTTGTCACCGACCTTGACCAGGCGAAGGTCAATGCTGCTCTCAAGGACATCGGCGGCGATTGTCAGGGACTGGCTGCCGATGTGACCAAACTCGAAGCCGTTTCGGCAGTTGTTACTGCCTGTCAAAAGGCTTTCGGCGGACGCATTGATGTGCTTGTCAACGTTGCCGGCACATCCGGTAAGGGCAGCAAAATTGAAGACATCACCGAATCCGAGTGGGACTTCATTTATGCCGTGAACGTCAAGGGAACGTTCTTCTTCATCAAGCAGGTGTTGCCGATAATGAAAGCGCAGGGCAGCGGTGCTGTTGTCAATTTTTCGAGCAAGTCCGGCAAGACGGGCTCCGCCCTGATGAGTGCGTACAGCAGTGCGAAGGGGGCAATTATTACTTTGACGCAGGCGGTTGCTTATGAAACGGCGAAATTAGGCATCCGCATCAACTGTGTTTGTCCGGGCGTTACGGAAGCGACGGGCGTTTGGGCGCACGTTTCGGCGGATTACGTCAACAATATGAAGATGCCGATGGAGGATATTGTGAAGACGTTTGTTGCTAAGGTTCCGATGGGCAGGCTGGCGCATATAGATGATGTGGTGAATGCTGCCTGTTTCCTTGCAAGCGACCGTTCTGCCTATATGACTGGTCAGGCGGTTAACGTGACCGGCGGCAGGGAAATGCACTAGGTATCTGTCTATTGTCAATTATTTTTACCCCTATCAAATAAATGTTACGTTATTTCTCTCTGATTGTACTGTTGTCTGCGTCGGGATTTCTCTATGCAGCGGATACTCCGAAATCGCTGACGATTATGCTCGACGGCTGCCGCGGCGATGTGCTTTTAACGGGCGAAATGCCGGCATTCGATTCGCTGCGGAACGGAACCTGGGCTGCCGGCTATCACGGAGCGTGGTCGCTTACAGCACATACCATCAAAGATGCCGGCACAGCAAGTGCCGCCAATCATACCGCCATCGCAACAGGAGTAACAACGGCAAAAACGAATGTGCCGAATAATGATATATTTCCCAACTATCACAAAACAGGTGCAAGTAAAAAATATCCGACGTTCCTGACACGAATCAAAACGCAATTCCCTGAAAAAAAGACTGCCTTTCTGGCAAAATGGGAACACGACGTAAATCTTGTTATGGAAAATAACGTCAGCGATTTGTTTTTGAATATGCGGGATGAGGTTCTCGCTAAAAGAATCGTACACCTAATCAACGGAACATATTCGGATAACCGCTGGGCAAAAGGGACCGACCCCGATGCCGTTCTGTGGTACATTGACGAACCAGACCGCATCGGACACAGCGGCGGATATTCGCCGCCCGGAACAAGGCATAAGCAATACGTTGAATGTTTAGAGCAAATAGACCGCTGGCTCGGCAATGTTTTGGAGGCAATAAAGAAGCGTCCGAATTTTGCGAATGAAAACTGGCAGATAATCATTACATCCGACCACGGCGGCTGGGTGAACGGTCACGGTGCAATGAGTGCCGAGTGTTACACGATACCGTTTATCGTTTCGAGTAAAACGGTCAAACAAGGCGAACTGGCGGGGCAGCCGTGCAATGCCGATGCCGCTCCAACGGTGTTGGACCATTTCGGCTTTGATGTTGCCGCTCTGAAAAAAGAGGGATTGATTGACGGCAGCGTTCGGGGAAAAGATGACGTGCTTCCTGTTACACAAAATAATGCCGATGACCCGATACAGATACAGAGCAGCGGAATAAATACGCAGGCAAATATATCGGCGTTACCGTTGAAGCAGTCCTTTTCGTTTGCCTTTCAAGTCCGTCTTACCGAACCGCAGGAAAAGAATTTGATAACGTTCGGAAATGGCATTTGTCTTTTTACCAAGCCGGAAGGTCAGGGGAATCGCATCGGTCTGCGTCTGAAAGATGACAAGAATACGGAAATCGAATTGAAACAAATTTACCTGCCGCCCAACGAAACGTGCTTTGTTGCAGCAACAATCGACCGCAGCGGCAATGCCGTTCTCTACGCTGCCTATCCTGACGGCAGATTGTTCTTTTGTTCACAAAGCCTGACAGACGAAAATCTCGGCAAGAGTTTCGGAAAACTTGCTGGAGAAATCGGCACCCGCCCCATCGTTCCTGATAGTTCAGTCGGGAGTGTTCTGTTTTGGGAGCGGGCTTTACGAATCGGGGAAGTACAAAAGGCGGCTATTCAAAAAACGGTTCTCTCGGCTGAACCTTTGGTTTGGTTCACCGCCGACCGCAAACACGATATTCGCAGCGGTACGGCAGCCGGTATTCCAAATAAACCGATTAAAAACGCTTTTGCGGGACAATGTCAGCCCGGTGAATTTTATACGTTTCAAATCGGATTATATGCGGGAAATGAAACCTTTGAAAACGTGCAAATGACGTTCTCCGACCTGACCGGCGATAACAATGCCAAAATTGCGTCTGATGCGCTGCATTGTTTCAATCTCGGCGGCATCAGTAAAGACGGACTGGCATTTACCAAACGTGTTGATATTCCGAAAGGCTTGGTGCAGGCGTTTTGGATTGGTGTCGATGTTGCCGAAAACTGTCCCGCCGGTACATACAACGGAACGGTTAACGTCAAAACGGGTAATATGCTTGAGAAAAATCTTCCGGAGATAAAAATTGCCGTTAAATTAACCGTTTCCGGCAAACCGATAGCGAATCACGGCGATGATGAAGGCTGGCGCAAAACCCGGCTGCGCTGGCTCGACAGTACCGCCGGCAGCGGCAATGTACCGACCGAACCCTATACCGTTATCAGCGGCAAAAATATTCTGATTCAGCCTCGTCCCGCAGGAACAGGAGATATTAAATTTGACGTTACCCGTTTTGATGTTCTCGGCAGAACGATGGACATTACCAGCGAAGGGTTGCCGAAACAAATCATCACCCATTTTGACCAGGGCAATCAATTAGATAAAAACGCGGACAACAAAATTTTAAGCGGTGAAGTCAAATTCATCATCGAAACGGACAAGGGCATTGAAAAACTTGACCGCAGCGATTTTTTCTCATTGAAACAGCCGTCCGCCGATATGCTTTGGACGGCAGAACACGGAAACGACAACTTTGATGTCCGTTATCAAGGTTCGCTGGACTTCGACGGTTTTATGGAATACAAATTGACGGTTACTGCCAAGAAGGATGTTACCGTTAGAGACATACGTCTTGAAATACCGTATTCGCCGTACGCTGCCAAGTATCTTATGGGCTTGGGCTGCAAAGGCGGACTGCTGCCGGCATTGCCGTTCGAGTGGCATTGGGACGTGAACAAACATCAGGATAAACTTTGGCTCGGCAATGTGAATGCGGGCTTGAATATCAAATTGAAGGACGAAAATTATGTCCGTCCGCTTGTCAACGTTTATTATAATCTCGGTAAATTGAAGGTTCCCGACTCTTGGGGCAACGGCGGCAAGGGCGGAGTTTCTGTTACAAAAAGCGATGACGGTTCGGTACTGGTAAAAGCATACAGCGGTGAACGTCCGCTGGAACAGGGCAAGACGCTGCACTTCGATTTCGATGCACTGATAACGCCGGTGAAGCCCTGTGATTTGGCTCGGCTTCCGCAAGAGCGGTTATATCATCCGGGCAGCATTACAAACAGCATTGCCGCTGCGAAAAAGATTGGAGCGAAGTATATCACGGTACATCACGCAAGAGAAAATTATCCGTTCATCAATTATCCGTATTCCGACCGGTCTTTGCCGGACTTGAGACCGTTCATCGAACAGGCGCACGGCGAAGGTATCGGTGTCCGTCTGTATTACACGACGCGGGAATTGACGGTGAAAATTCCTGAACTTTGGGCATTGAAGAGTTTGGGCGGCGAAGTGATTTTTGACGGACCCGGTAAAGATTCGCGGACACTGTTGCATCCGAAGGGACCGCATCCGTGGCTCACCGAAAATCTTGTTGACCATTTTATTCCGGCTTGGCACACGACGGTCGGCGGTAAATACGGCGGAGAACAGGATTTGTCGATTATCACAACACCGGATTCACGCTGGAACAATTATTATCTCGGCGGTTTGGATTGGATGGTGCGCAACCTCGGCATTGACGGCGTGTATATTGATGACAGTGCGCTTGACCGCAAGACATTGCAGCGGGCGCGGCGAATTCTTGACCAGGACGGCAAGCGGCGGCTCATCGACATTCATTCGTGGAATCATATGAACGGTTATGCGGGACACGCCAATTCGCTTCAACTGTATTTGGAACTGCTGCCGTATGTTGACCGGCTCTGGTTGGGCGAAGGATTCGGGGCGCATAACACGCTTGATTTTTGGATGGTCGAAATGTCGGGGATTCCGTTCGGCTTGATGAGCGAGATGCTGGATTCTCGGAATCAGTTTCGCGGAATGGTGTATGGAATGTTGCCTCGTGCGCCATGGAGCGGTGACCCGACGGCACTGTGGCAACTCTGGGATTCGTTCGGAATGAAGGATGCGAAGATGCTTGGTTATTGGGACGAGCGTTGTCCGGTTCAAACGGGTGAGGCGGATTTACCGGCAACGGTTTATGTCAACGGCAGCAAAGCGTTGGCAGCGATAGCGAACTGGACGGATGTACCGAAGTCGGTAACGCTGACGATAGACGAAAATTTGTTAGGTTTTAAGCCGAAAAAGGCGGTATTACCGCAAATAGAGCGGCTGCAATGGGGTAGCGATTTCCGTTTGGGCGGCAAGTTTGAAGTCCTCGGACGCAGCGGCGTAATTGTTCTGTTGGAATGACACCGGATTGCAAAGTCCAAGCCGCTATCATCGTTCAGAGCCGCTTCGCAAGAATAGCGGTTCTTTCTTTGACGCTCAAATTTTTAAGCCTCGTGTCATCGGTGTCAATACGCTCTAACTCAATGACGTGAAAACAGCCACAGCACCAAAGCCGGTACAATCACGAACCATAATGCCGGCTTGAGCATTCCGATAATGCAGACAACCGGCGCAGCAAACCAGCACCAGCGCGGGATTTTCTTTAAGTCGTCCCAAGCAAGACACAGCATCAACAAAATAGGAGCATAACGGATT
>JAITOZ010000156.1 GCA_031289675.1 Planctomycetaceae bacterium | reverse complement strand
ACAATATTATCCGGTAATTGCTCCGCATTGCGGAACGTCAAATCCGCAACGTGATTCTCCGGCGGTAAAACCGCATTCAAAAAATCAATAAGCAAATCCTTATTCGACTCCTCGCCGAAGAGTTTTTTGAAACCAAAATCCGTATAAGGATTAATATAACGCGACATCGCCGAAGTTCCTCACTTGAAACTTGCACTCCCCCTATTCTACCCGATTTCCCGCTCAAATAACAGTGACTAGTGATGAGTGGCGAGTTTTCGTTTCCTACTTTCCCCGTATTTACTCACCACTAGTCACTACTCATTACTAACCACTAGCCACTCATCACTAGCCACTAACCGCCTTTATTTCTGCTGCTGACAAGCCGGTTGCTTGAGGGATATTCGATTCTCTGCGCCTTTGCGTCCCTGCACGCAACACCATATCGCGCACGTCGCAACATCACATCACGCCGCCGTGTTTAATCCAAATCCCTCGGATTCACCACCACGCCGCTAGACGGACGGCAAAGGTGAACAAAGAGCATCCGGTTCATATCGTCCTTCAATGTCCGCACGCTCCGGTCAGCAAACGCCGCCAACACGATGCCCGGATGATTCGACGAAGGACGAGCCGTCCGGTACTTGTGCAACGCCGTACCTGTTCCGGCGAGAGCATCCGCAAAAATCACGCCGCTTTGCGCCCGTCCCTCATTGATAAACAACGGCGAAAGAGAGGTATCCAGTCCGTCTAATTCGGTAGCAGCAGCACCGCCTACCGTCCCGCTTCCGTCCAATATAACATAATCCGGCTCGCCGATATCATTGCCGCCGGCACTACCATTAGTAACGATTTTCTGCGGATAGCAAAACGCCACAAGGTCTTCCATATAACCGAGATATTCGCCCGTATTGACTGCACTTAGTGCTACAGGACTGCCAATATTCCGCGCGTACGCAACCGGTCGAGAATCGCCTGTAATATTCCACCCATAGATTCCATTACTGGCTTTGCCCCATTTATACGCAGTGCTGTTCCAAATCCAATGTCCGGCATCAATGTTTTCCGAAATGAGAATCGTGTAACTCGTTCCGTTGTTCGCCGAAATATAGTCCGTCTGAATGGTCGTATCGCACGGAGGCTGGTTGGATGCGCCGTCACTCGTCTCAACGTAGGCGAAGTGGTCGAAAAACACGCCGTACCGCTTATTTTCTGCCGGTTTCAACCAATATGCACTATTGTTATACTCCACTTTTCGATCTGCCGGGGTGCCCGTCAGAAAAAAATTCGCGGGGGTCAACGCACTGGCTCGCGGGTTTGCTGCGGCATTTTGTGCACCGGCATTGGCAACGTAGTTGATGCGGTTATCGGACGACGACAGCCCGCTGCTCTTGCACTTGAAGAACGGCAGCACCAATTCATAGACCGTATCATCTCTACCTTGGACTTTATCCGAGACGATGCGTTCCCAGGCGTTGTTTTGCTCTACGTAGGGCAGCAAAAATCCGACCCAGCAGAGTTCTGTCGGAAAGGTTGCCGAGGCGGCTGACGTACCGGTAAGGGCTTCACCTGCGGCAACGCTGACCCCGCCTTGTGAGCCGCCGTAAAACAGCGGGGCGCGAAGAGGCGGCAGATGACCGCGGGTGTGGTCATAGTTGAGTAGAGCGAAAGCGACATTGCTTTGATTGCTCATACACGCCGTCCGTCTTCCGGCTTCGCGTGCTGCCTGAATGGCAGGCAGCAAAAGACCGGCGAGCATTGAGATAATGGAGATGACGACAAGGAGTTCCACGAGAGTGAAACCGGTTCGGTTGGTCGTTTTCATAGTTGCACCTTTTTTTTAGCTGTTGATGGTTATCGGCTTAACTTTTTTTGGAGAGTAACTCCGCCTGACGTTATTATATCGTATTCTTACTGAAATTTCAATGGATAACTTTTTATTTTTATAATTATTATGATTCGCGGCAGAAATCAATATAAATCACAAAAATGCAAGTGCTGCTTGGGTGCGTAAAAATTTGTCGGGTGCTGTTAACGAGTGATGAGTGACTAGTGACGAGTGACTAGTTTTCGCTTCCTGATTTCCCCGCATTACTAGTCACTAACCACTCGCCACACCCTTATTTTCATTTTCCGACCCCTTAATAGTAATGCGTTTCCAAACTCTTACCCTTATTCCCTTAATTTACAAATAAGGGGAAACAATGAATGGGAACCCGTGCTACTAAGGGTACCGGGGAAAATAAGGGTTTCGGACAAAGGAAAACCTTATTGTCAAAAACTTTATTTTTCAAAAAATTATTGTCAAAAAAATACCCGATAAATTTTTACGCACCCAGAATGACCGGCGGACAGGATTCCCGTCTTGACAAAAACTATTTTTCGTTTAGAATCGGCGGGAGTCAATGAATTGGAGGAGTTGTCTGTGTCTATCAGTGAACGCAAAAAAGAAATCCGCCGCCGCCGGAAACGCCGGGAAGAGTTTGCCGCGATGAAAGTGAAATTGCCGAAGGCGGATAAGAATCTTAAAGGGAAAATTGCCGAGAAATTGCGTAAATTGTCTCCCGGTGCCGATGCTCTGATTAAGGCTTGGGGTTTGCAGTAGGAATGACGGTGATGACCGGCGGACAAAAACCGGCAGGCGAAATGTCCGCTTGCCGGTTTTGCCGCTGAATCTTACGCAAAGGCATCAAAGCTGCCGCCCAAACCAACGGTCTTTCCCGGCGTTTGCGTTGTTGCGCTCTGAATCAGACCCACAACCATCTCGCCGATGTTTTTTTGTACTTCCGCATTCTTTTGCAGCACGGACATACTGACTTGTAAGGCAGTCTGTTCTTGCTGCTGCTGAATGATGCTTGAAATAAGCGGATCCATACCTCACCTCCTTATTGTTAAAACAAAGTTACCGGCAGGAGAACATACAATCCCCCTGTCTTTTCTATTTTAACGTACTATCCCGTTCCTCTTACACGGTAATCGGAAAAATAGCAGTCTTTTCCGGGATTGAGTGAGAGATTTCCGGTCTATGCGGATTATACCGGTAAAAGCGGGTGGGGTGCGTAAAAATTTATCGGGTATTTTTTTGACAATAATTTTTTGGAAATAAGGTTTTCCTTTGTCCGAAACCCTTATTTTCCCCGGTACCCTTAATAGTACAGGTTACCCTTTCATTGTTTCCCCTTATTTGTAAATTAAGGGAATAAGGGTAAGAGTTTGGAGACGCATTACTATTAAGGGTCGGAAAATGAAAATAAGGGTGTGGCGTGTGATTAGTAACGAGTGGTTAGTGGCGAGTAAATGCGGGGAAATCAGGAAGCGAAAACTAGTCACTCGTTAACAGACAAATTTTTACGCACCCTACCGGTAAATGCAGATGAGAATTTTGCCCGCCGGATATTTTTTTACTCTTTTTTTCTGAGGACAAAAAGCGTATCCTCTGTCTGGTCATCGACCTTGACCGGACGCTCAATGTCGTAATCGAAGGAATACGTTTCAACAATGCGGAAATAGTTGACCGATTCGATGAGCCGGTAAAATTGTTTTGCTGAATAGGTCCGCAGCGGGAAACGGTCAATGATACTGTAACGTTTTTTCGGCGTTGCGGCATCAATGCGGAACTCCACTGTTTCAATGTTTTTTCGGGAATCGCGGGAGAGCGTTTTCAGTTTTGAGTGCAGCGACAAACGACCGCGCCGTACAGACCAGGATTCTTCTGAACAAAACGATTCACCGGCGGGCTTCAAGTGCAGACCGAGAATGTAAATCCCGTCCGGTTTCAGAACATCGGCAACGGCTCTTAAATGTTTATTCGCCTGTGTATCATCCGTCAAATGCAAAAAACTGCTGACAAAATTATAAGCGGCATCGAAAGGTTTTTTCCGCTGTAAATCGGCAAGGGTAAAATCGGTCATATCGCCGCAAAAAGCACTTTCTTTTAGTCCGTGCCGCTTCATCCGTGCGTTGCAGTACGCAACGGCTTGGGGATTCAAGTCAAGACCGGCGGTGTTGAAACCGAGTTTTGCCAACCGCCAAAGCAGCCGTCCTGTTCCGCAGGCAGGCTCGAAAATTGCCTCCGCCTGCTTTCTGCCGGAATGTTTGCCGCAGTATCTCTGCACGGCGGAAACAATAAAACGGATTTCTGCCGTACAAGTATCTGAAAACAGGACATCGTATAGTCGGGGATAATCGTAAATGCTCGGCATATTAGGGAAGCGTGCGGCGGCGTTCAATACAGGCGTGAAAATCCGCCGCTCAATAATCGGTCATTTTTTTTTTGCGAAAAATTCATATTGAATTCGGGCGGGACGGCATTACCGCAGCGCGAAGCAGGAGGCGGAATTTTGTCCAGCGGGACACGACCGGTCTCTTTGTTAAAACGTTTCCGTCAATTTTTTCCACGGCACCGAGGACGGCTAGTCCGCCTTCGATAAAGAGCCGAATATCTGTACGGATATTTTTCGGTACTGAATCAACAAGCGGTGCGCCTTCTTGCAGGCGGCGGCGGGCATCGGCAGTCAGTTCCAGAATCATCGTTCGGAAAGACAGCGTATCTTGCAGATTTTCCGTAACAACATTATACCGCCGGGCAATATCCTGCGGAATATAACAGCGTCCGATTTCCGAATCCCGTTTCACGTCCTGCCAAAAGTTGGCTAACTGCAAACCGGTACAGATGGAATCCGACCAAGATAATTGTTGTTCTGACGGCCGGCAAACAAGATGCAGGACAATGCGTCCGACGGGAGCGGCAGAATACCGGCAATATCCGAGCAAATCGTTCATCGTTGCATAATGCCGGTGTATTTGGTCTCGGCGAAACGCAACGAGCAAATCGGCAAACGGCTGACGGGGCAACTGATATTCTGCGGCGATTTTCCGTAACGCAATAAAAACGCGATGAACGTTGACCGGCAATTCCTGCGCAAAGTCAAAGCAGCGGTCGAGTTGTTCTTGCCAAGCGTCAAGTTTTTGCAGTGCTGCCTGACGGGATTCCGCCGAAGCATCGTGTTCGTCTGCAATGTCATCGCTGCATCGGCAGTACGTATAGACAACGTAAAAGGGCAGACGCAGTGTCTTGGGCAGCAGCATTGTTGCAACGTGAAAATTTTCGTAGTGCGACTTCGCTGATGCCGTGCAATACCGTAATGCTTCTTGTAATGTTGTCGGCAAGAGAGGATTTTCGTAACGGTTTCTTGAATACGAACCAAACGAAACATCGAAACAAGGCGAAAAAACCGAATAAAAAGTTCGTACTTTTTTGACAGCCGTTGATTGAACAGGGCGTATGTTTCGCATTCAGCACATACGCTTCCGAATAGGCTCAGTATAATCCGATGAAAGAATAACCGCAACCCCCGCTCCCAATGATGGTTCGGACGCTGCCGTCAACTTACCGGAGCGGGGGACGGGTGCAGTGCATCGGCAGGGCTGTTTGCGGGCAGACTTTTGCTCTTGCGGTACTTGGGAAAAATGCTTATTCTCCCGTACGAAATCCGTTCTCAATCACTATGCCGGACGTACTATCACTCGGAAAAAAGATTTTGCGGCAAGAAGCCGCCGCTCTTTGCCGTATTGCAGACCATCTCGACGGACGTTTTTTACAAGCCGTCTATCATATTCTTTACTGTGAAGGAAATATCGCCGTCTGCGGAATCGGGAAAGCCGGACATATCGGTAAAAAGGTTTCCGCAACCTTTTCTTCGACCGGTTCGCCGTCGTTGTTTTTGCATCCTGCCGAAGCCGTTCACGGTGATTTGGGACAAATCAAGCGGGGCGATACTGTATTAGTTTTTTCCCAGAGCGGCGAAACGGAAGAAATCACCCGTATTTTGCCGACTCTCCGCTCGTTCCGCATTACTATCATTGCCGTTACGGCTTCGGAACACAGCACACTTGGGCGCAGTGCAGAAATCGTTTTGCCGCTGGGAAAACTGACCGAAGCGGACTCGCTCGGTTTGGCTCCGAGTACCAGTACTGCTGCAATGCTGGCAATCGGCGATGCTCTGGCGTTGACCGTTGCGGAACGCCGCCGTTTTCAGGCGGACGATTTTGCGAAATTTCATCCGGGCGGGGCATTGGGACGCAAGTTGAGTTTGGTTGATGAACATTTGCGCTCTTTGGAACGCTGCCGCATTGCGCCGGATTCGGAAACAATTCGGAATGTGTTTGCCCGGCACTGCATTTCAGGACGGCGCAGCGGTGCTGTGATGTTGACCGATGCGCCGGGACATCTTTCCGGTATTTTTACAGACAGCGATTTGGCGCGTCTGTTTGAAAAGCGTGATGAACATTGGCTTGATATTCCGATATGCAGGGTTATGACAAAGCAGCCGGCAGCAGTCAAACGGGGCAGCAAAATGTTGAAAGCCGTTGCTTTGATGGCGGAAAAACGAATTAGCGAATTACCGGTGATTGACGAAAACGGTGTTCCGGTCGGGATGATTGACATTACTGATGTCGTTGCGGCATTTCCGGAAATTTTGCCGGAAATTTTGCCGGAAAAGTTGCCGGAGAGTACCGGTCGGGAGATTATGCCGAAACGAAAAGCCGCTGCCTAGAATAACTGCTTGAAATCGCGTCTGAAACTTATTTTATTTTGCGGCGGAGTAAAACGGTTTCGTATAAAGACGTAAAGAGTGCAGGGAAATAGAGCAAGATGGTCCCTGCGGCTTGGTACGAAGCAACTTCCTGCAAAACGGAGTGTGTTGTAGAAGGTTCGGTGATATTTTCAAGGGATTTTTGTCAAGAGATTCCGTTTTTTAGCCGATTTCAGGGATAACTGCCGTAATAATCGGTGTAACCGGTACATTTTACCAGTAGAAACAATATGACACGAAAAGGATTTTACAGAGCAGCATTGGGAATCGCCGTTGCCGCTCTTTGCGGCTTCTCCGTTGCTTTTGCCGACGGAATGACCGATTTTGAGAAAATGCTGCAAGATGCGGTTCAGGAAAACAAGAAACAGGATAGCCGGCTTCCTTCGCCCCCGCCGCTTGTGAAAGAGAAAAAAGGGGAATCTGTACCGCTGCCGTTAAAGCAGCGTTTGGAAAGCAAACCGGCAGATAACAAACCGGCAGATAAGGATGCACCCAAGACGGCTTCCGTTCCCGTAAAAACAAGAACACCAGATAAATCGCAGACAAAAATAGAGGATAGCAAGGGTGAGAATACGGCGAAAATGAAAGCCGCCGAAGTCATTGACGGCGGTTGGGCAACGGTCGAGCCGAATGACCCTGATACAGTCATACCGGAGGCGGAAGAAGAGAGTAAAGAAGACAACGGGAAAAAGGCGGATGCTGAAAGCGAAGAGGCAGCAAAAAACGATGCCGGAGAAGAAGCAGCAGAAGAAGAACCGGCAGCAGTAATACCGGCACTGACCGCAAAGGCGGAAACCGAATCCATTGAGAAGGAAGAAGCAGCGGTCGAAAAAAAAACGGACAAGAAGGATGCGGACAAAGAAAACGCTGGCAAAAAGACGGTAAAGCCGGAAGAACCGAAAGCAGATAAAGCGGAAGCAAAGTCTGCCGAAACAGAATCGGTCAAGGCGGAAGAAGTTAGGGCGGAAGAGAGCAAAATTGCCGAAAAAAAGGAAAAAATCCCCGTTCCCGACTTTGATGTTGATGAGGAAAAGACGTATTCCGTTCTTGATGCATCGTTTGTCGGCGACATCAACAGCAAAGATAAGGTCAGACTGATGTACGATGAAATCATCAACGGCTTGCGGGCGCGGAACATTACCGGCAAATACGAAATGTGGAAAAATTATGCCCGAAGCACGTTGAAAGGCACGGACGGTATTAACACCGGCAGTGAACTTGACGGACGCTGCCGCTTGAGTTGGTATAAGAAACTTTACAACGACCCGATTCAAAGCGTTATCGAAGTCGAAGAGTACAGCCGGGAACTGCACGACGGTTTGAGCGGCAATCATCGGGGACTCGCTGCCGTGATGCCGGGTATCCGCAAACGGATGGATGTTGACGAACGCACCGACGGCGGCATCAAGTTTCCTGTATGCAAAACGCCGCTGGAGGCATTAGCCGCTGTGAAAGGCTGTTTGTTGACCGCTGCATCGGCACATTCCAGAGCGATGTCCGGTTTTACACAAGCCGAAATTAAGGAATTGTCTGATAACCTCGTGCAAACTTTTGCCGGTAAGGGCTGCGTGAACGGACATACGATTCCGGCACGGTCGGTGGGACGTAAACACGCCGATATTATGGACAAGATGGACAGGGCGGCAATGTATGATGCAGCAGAGGCACTGATTCCGTTGTCGAATCCGGCATTGCTTGCATTGCTTGATAAACTGCCGGCAAACATCGGACAGCCGGTTATGCTAAACGGCATAAAGGTTCAGCGGCTCTCGACAGCCGCAGGCGACATTATCATCGGCGGACAAGAAAATAATATATACGACCTTGATTCACCGGCTATGCGCGATGTTATTTGCGTCATTGATTTGGGCGGCAACGATACGTACCGCGAAGGCACGTGCAATTTAGACAGACCGGTTTTCGCTATCATTGATTTGCACGGCAACGATACATACACGGGCAGCAAGCCGGGAATTCAGGGCGGCAGCGTGTTAGGCGTTTCGATTCTTATTGATGCCGAAGGCGATGACACGTACAATGCTGTTGACTTGGCACAAGGCTCAACGATAGGCGGAGCCGGTATCCTCATTGACCTTGCCGGCAGCGATAAATACAAAGCATTACGGCGGGTACAGGGACACGCCTTGTTCGGCTTGGGAATGTTGATAGACAAAGGCGGGAATGATGATTATCGGGCGGCTCTTTGGGCGCAGGGCTTTGGTGCGCCGCACGGTTTCGGTGTTTTAGAAAATGTCGAAGGCAACGACCATTATTACTGCGGCGGTTTGTACCTCGATTCGTATCCTGAACATCCGGGTTATGACGGCTGGGGACAAGGTGTCGGTGCCGGTATCCGGCAGGCGGCTAACGGCGGTATCGGGATAATCCTCGACGGCAGCGGTGATGACGTGTATGAAGTTGATTACTTCGGGCAAGGCGGCGGATACTGGCTGGGAGTCGGTTTCGCCCGGGACTTCGGCGGTAACGATATTCGGCACGGAACAACGAAAACTGCCTACGACGGCAGTAAGCGGCAGCAGCAGGAATGGACACGCTTTGCCAACGGTTTCGGCTGTCATTATTCGCTCGGCTATCTGTTCGATGACGAAGGTAACGATGTGTACGGAGGCAGAATTATGGGAACCGGTATGGCTTGGGACTTGTCGATAGGCTATCTGTGCGACTTTAACGGCAGCGATAAATTCACGGCACCCGGCGGTATGACGCAGGGAATCGGTGCCGAAGGCAGTATCGGGATATTGTATTCTTACGGCGGCAACGATGAATTTCAGGGACGCAATCAGGCTTATGCTATCAGCACTATCAATTATCATTCGCCTTCTAATTGCGGCGGTAACTTCAGTTTCCTCATCAATTACGGCGGGACGGACACCTACGGCTGCGGGGCAAAGAATAACGCTTATGTTCAGCGCGGGGCACCGGGCGGCTTCCTGATTGACCGACCGACGGAAGCAGAAGCGGCAGGAAACAGTGTTGCTCTGAAAGCAATGATTGAAAAACGCAATCAGGAGATTGCCGATTATGATGCCGATGTGGCACAAAAGAAAGAGGAGTATGCGGCAAGAGGACGGCGGTATGTTCCCCGAACAAGAAGACCGCAGCCGATAACGGAAGCAGAACAACAGCGTATCGGAGCGGTTCCGGCGTTTAATTCAACGGTGAAAACCAGCGGCAACGAAGCGAAAATAAATTGAGAATGGAGAAGAGGACGGAAAATAAATACGGTACGGAGTAACGATTAGAAACGTACCCTAATTTTTCAATTCTCCATTACCAATTCTCAAGGAAAAAATCGTCATTGCACCTTAACACCACAGATTCAATTTTAATAACGAACGGCTATGAATAATCATTGGTTTTACACAGCCTTGCTTGGTGCTGCCTTGCAAGGTGTCATTTACGCAGACACTTACACGTTAGACGGAACGGAAGAGCCGGATAACATTCCGAACTTTGCGGTTAATGAAGTCGATGCTCCGGTGCGGGTTAAGATTTCGGAAAACGCACCGCAAGCGGATACTGAAAAAGACGCACTGGTTCGGGACGGTGATGTGCCGCTCAATCCGCCGGTACTCGTTAAGTTGCCGAACGGAGAGTTGGGAATGTCGGAACACTATACGCTAGTGCAGTACAATTCCGCAGCGGGAAACGGCAAGAAGCCGCATACTCCGGCAGGTGATAAGAAAGCGGAGACGAAACAGGCAGCGGACCCTGCCGGTGTGAATTCAAACAATGTTCCGTATGACTGGAACTCTTTGAGCGATGCCGAAAAGACGGCGAAATTGAACGCTGCGATTCGTTCGACTCTTATTGCCAATACGAAGCGGGGCTTGAACACGCAGAGCAATTCGCCTCACGATATTTTGCTGATGACGCTTCCTTACGGAGCGGATGCAAAAGTTTGGCAGCCGAATCCGAATGTCAATCCCCGCGACAAAAACGACCCGAAAGGTTCGGCAGTTTATTCCATCGGGGCGTTATGCTGGAATTATCCGTGTGCAGGCAAGACACTGCTGCGGACGGACGGCAGCCGGATTTTTGCGAAACTCGGTTTCGGTTATCAGCAGCGGACAGGCTCACTGTTGGCAATGCTGTCAATGTCAAACATTATGCCGAATTACGAGTTGAAAGTCGGCAGTGCGGCGTATTCGATAGCGGATTTAATTGAGAGCGAAAAGACATCCGTTTCGAGCGGACAAAATCTTTCACAGGTGCTTGTCGGTCTTGCTTTTTACAGCAGCGTGAAGGAACAGTGGAAAAACGATTTGGGCGAGACGTGGACGATTGAAAAGATGACAACGGAAGAACTGAACCGCTCTATTGATCAAGGGTCGAGCGATGTAACCGATTGGCTGCTCGGCTTGACGGCAGCAGTGAAGTTGTATGAAAGCGAACGTAAACCGGTACGGGGTTCGCTGGCATTAGCGAAGAAGCAGTTGAAGACGTATCAGGATTTTGTCCTGTCCGTTCAGAATGACCAGTATTTGTGGCATCCGAAGTTTTTTCTTTACAAAGGCTCAAACCCGGATGCTTACGAAACGCTTTATGCAAGCGGACATATTTTACGCTGGCTTTTGCTGTCTTTACCGGACAAAGAGTTGCAGAATCCGGCGGTGATACGTTCCGTGGCGAGTTTGACATCGGTAGTTAACCGGATACCGCCCGCTGCGTCCGCCGGTACGTTGACTGACCGGCAGTTGGAAGCGTTAGCGGTATCGCTTCACGCTTTGTCCGTTTTTCATCAGCGCGTTTTCGGCGATGAACAACAGACGGCAATGCAATAAATTGCGGATGACTAGCGGCGAGCGGCAAGTTTCTCGCCGCTAGTCACTCGCCACTCACAGCGTAATGACAGACCGATATGCAGAAATAGCGCAGTTGGCGGGCGGATTGGCGCACGAAATAAAAAATCCGCTCTCCACTATCCGCCTCAATATGGATCTTCTTGCCGAGGACCTCGAAGAGATTGATTCTCCGTCAGCACGCAGAGCCTTCCGTAAGATTGAGGTCGTTCAGCGTGAATGCCGCCGGCTCGAAGAATTACTCAACGATTTTCTCAATTTTGCCGGTGCGCACCGTCTCGAATTGCAGCCGACCGATGCGAACCGGCTGATTCGTGAAACGATAGAGTTCTTTCGTCCGAAAGCCGAAGAATCGAAAATAGAAATCATTGAATATCTTGCGAGCGATTTGCCTTCCGTTCTGCTGGACAAACGTTCCTTTCATCGTGCATTGCTCAATTTGATTATCAACGCCCAGCAAGCAATGCCTAACGGAGGACAATTAGTTATCCGCACCCGCAGCGGCGGCAACGAAATTGCCGTTGACCTTATTGATACCGGTACGGGAATGGAACACGAAACGCTGCTGCATTTGTTTGATGCGTTTTTTTCAACGAAGCGCGGCGGCAGCGGTCTGGGTTTGGCAACGGTCAGTAAAATTATCGAAGCCCACGGCGGACGTATTGCTGTACAGAGCGAACTGAATTACGGAACACAATTTACAATCATTCTGCCGTGTCTGCCGCGGCTGCCCATTAACAATTAATTTGGAAAATAAATTGACAACGGACGGCAAAAAAGGGAGAATAGTCTCGGTTTCAATATATTAACTGTTACATAAAATGTCCCGCCGTATTGTCATTCTCTTTGTTCTCTTATCAGGCACCGCTTTACTGCTTCCTGCGTTGCGTATTGTTCCGGTCGGTGCGCAGCCAACGTCCGGTGAAACGCTTCGGGACACCGAGTTTGATGCGAAAATCCGCGCATTTTTCAACAACTTGTCCAAAAGCGATACGCAGACAGCATTGGACGATTTACTGCGTCAAAGTCCGCTTGGCACTCCGTCGGCAGCGAAGCAAATCAGCGAATTGAAAACGCAAATTGATGAAATGAATATACACTTTGGAAGTATTTTGGATTCTGAAAAACAGGACGTGAAACATATCGGCGAAGATATCACGGTCATCCGGTATATTCTGAAATGTGAACAGTATCCGGTAATATGGACGTTTACGTTTTACCGTAAACCGATACAGCCTTTGTCTGCTACACCGATACTCAATCCTTGGACGCTCATCGAACTGCACTTCGATACGAATTTGAATTAGAGCGTGCTGCGGGCGGCAATTATCCATCACCGCTGCATCTATCTCATTGCCGCTCACGGATTCCTGCCGACAACAATCATACTTTGGTCATCGGACTGCGGTGTCCGTCCCGCAAAACTATGCACCGCACTAATCAGATTCGTGCCAAACTCTTCCACTCCGCTGACCTGCGAATCCTTCAAAAACTTTACGACTCCGTCCATCATAAAATACTCGCCTTTCGCATTCATCGCATCGGTAATACCGTCACTGATGACAATCAGTTTTTGACCGGCTTGGAGCGTCAAACGGTATTCAGGATACACTGTGTCTTCCATCACGCCGAGCGGCAAACCGATAATTTCATCGCCGAGCATTTCGACCGTACCGTCAGGAGAAAACAATATCGGCGGCACGTGTCCGGCATTGTGAAATACGATTTCATTCGTTTTCTGGTCGAGTACACCGAAGAAAAACGTAATGAATCGGTTGTCCCAGCGCGGGTCGCAAAACGTCCGGTTTAAGCGTTTCATCGTATCTTCAAACGATGTTTCAATAATCAGACCGCCGCGGACTTCCGCAGAAAGTTTTGCCATCAAGAGCGAAGCCGCCACACCTTTGCCGGAAACGTCGCCCAATGCAAACACCAAACGTCCGTCAGCAAGTTGAATATAATCGTAATAATCGCCGCCGAGATATTTCGCAGGACGGTAAAAATCGAAAAAACCGTAATTCTCAATGACCGGACTATGCTGCGGCAGCAAGCCCCGCTGAACGGTGTTAGCGATGTTCATTTCCCGTTCCATTATCTGTTCAGCAATCGCAACTTCGTGCAATTTCGCATTTTGATAGGTTACGGCAACCTGATAGGCTAAGGCAACCAGCATATCAAGGTCTTCATACGTGAACCGCTGTCCTCTTGACCGGGCATCGACCTGAATAACACCGAGAACCTCCGACTGGTCGTAATCCATAATCGGAGCAGCCATAATCGAATAGATATTGTAACTGACAATACTTTCGCTCATATCGAATCGGCTGTCGTTAGAAACGTCATCGGAAAGAACCGCTGCCTTTGAGGCAGCCACTTTTTCCAAAATGGACCGGCTGATACTGAACGAATCAAGATTATTCGGGTCGCGGTGCTGAAAGCCCTTTAATTCAAGCCGGTTTGTCTGCTCGCTTGTCAGCATAATAAACGCACAATCGGCTTGCGGAAAGATTTTTAGGAGATTTTCGACGAGTTGCGGGACAACTTGGTCAACGGACGCACCGATATTGCGTCCGATGTCTATCATCGCTTGCAGTTTGACGGCAGCGTTTGCCGAAGTTAATACCGGTTTCTTCTTGGATAATTCTATCTGCCTTTTAACGGTATAACTTTCGCTGATTTGTTCGGCATCAGACACGATGACTCGATTGATGGATGCCTGTGAACTTTTATTGGAAAGACCGCTCTCTGACAGGGAACTTCCGTCATTGTCGGTATAGATGAGTTCGACATCGCAGAGCCGAACAAGGTCGCCGTTGCGCAGCCGGGTCGCTTCGTGTATAGGACGACCGTTGACGAATGTTCCGTTCCGGCTGTTCATGTCGGAAATAAAATGAGTACCTTTATCGTAGGTTACAACGGCGTGGTCGCGGCTGATGCCGTGATGGTCTAAACAGATTTCGCTTGATGCGGAGCGTCCAATTCGTGCTGAATCTTGTTTCAATTCAAACGTTTGCCGGTCTACAACACTGGAATCGCGGGTTTGAAGAAAGGGCATCGTATCGTATCGTTATGTACTATTTCCGTTCGGTATTATACAGCAGATTGGCGGGAAGTGGCAAGCGGGGAGTAATTCACGCGCTTACGTTCTCCTACGTTCTCCGTACTTCCTGCTCCGCACCAAAAACGGCAAACTATCCGTAACGTACTTCTAAAATTTTGTATTCCGACAACTTGGTCGGTAATTGTACCTGCACCGTTTCGCCTTCCTTTTTGCCGAGAAAACCTTGCGCTAAAGGACTGCTTATCAGGATTTTTCCCGCATCGTAATCCTCTTCACCAGCACCGACAAGTGTGTACGTTTCCGGCTTTTTCGCTCCCGTTCGTTGAACTTTAACGGCTGCTCCGAAACGGATTTCACCTTTGGGCATCCGCGACGGGTCAAGAATGACCGCCAGACTCAATTTGCCCTTCAATTCGTTTATCCGAGCCTGCAAAAGTCCCTGACTTTCTCTCGCTCCGTGATATTCGGCATTTTCCTTTAAGTCGCCCTCTGCCCGTGCAGCAGCAAGACGCTCCAAAATAATGGGCATCTCTTCGGTTTCGAGCCTTTCGGCTTCATCTTTGATTTTGTTGTACCCCTCAATGGTCATCGGTATCTTATCGCTGCTCATCGTAATCTCCTCTTGACATTAAACACTGAAAACGTTTTGATACGTCAATCAACAAAGGATTGCGTATGTCCGTTAATAATTTAGACAATGAACTCCTGACCCGATGCCTGTTAAATCAACATCGGGCTTGGGAAGATTTTGTTGACCGCTTTCTCGGTCTTGTACTCCACATCATCGACCATACTGCTTCCCGATGGAACATCCGGCTGAAACCGGAACATCGGAACGCACTGTGCGAATATGTCTTTGCCGCATTGAGTCACAAAAACTTCCAACTGCTCCGCAATTTTAGGGAGAGGAGCAGTCTCACAACGTATTTGTCTGTCGTTACACGCCGGGTCGTTGTGCGCCTCCTGCAAAACGAAACCCTTGGAAGATTATAACACATCAAACAGACGAAAAAACCCCTGCTGGCATACAACCGGCGGGGGTTTTTGATTTGCGGCTGCGGACTGTGAGGTGTTTTTGCGATTATTTTTGGCTCTTGCCTGGTATCTCACGTCTTGAAACAATGCAAATCAATGCGTTATAACAGGTTAAGTGTCCCAAAGGTCAACAAAATAATGAGGAAAGAGTCACGTCAACGGCGTTGAAGCCTTTTGCGATGTTTTAACGTTGCGGTATGAAAGGCAGGCAAGAGCCTAACCTTATTCAAGGCAATTTTCTGTCCAATTTCGTGGAACCACCTCTAAATTCTCAAAAGATTTCGCTTGACATTTGTCTGTTGATAGGTTACAATTTTGTTGACAGCGGGGGTACTGTGCCTCTGCAAGAAACTGCCTTTTGAAAAGGAGAATGCTATGTTTACGTTTCTGTTAGCGCAGCAAAGTGCTGCAAAATTGACCTCACGTAAGTGT
>JAITOZ010000154.1 GCA_031289675.1 Planctomycetaceae bacterium | reverse complement strand
CATAGTCGGGATACCAGGGATTCGGGGCATCATACATATTGAAGCCGGTTGTTGTCATCCTGCCGCTGACCCAATTTGAACCCCGCAAACCGGTATAGCGCGATGTCCCCGAAACTAATGCCGCAACATCGTGTTCATAGCCGGTTTCATTGTCCGGCACCCCCATTCCGCCGATGCGTTTTTCATCGGTGATTTTTCCATTAGCGTCATAGAGATATTCGGTGCCGTCGGGTCTTCCGGCAAAGGCTGCCCGCAGATAAGGCATATTGGCCGGCGGAGAATTCGATTCACCGTCCGCATCAAAACTACCGTCGCCGACAAGGGACTCGCTCAACACGACCGTATTACTTGTGCCGTCAATGATAGTCCCAAAGTCCGTTTCGGAATCAACGTAAAACAGACCGTCGGTTTTGGCTGCAATATCGAAATACTTATCCCGTCCGGTTCCCGTAGAAAACATATAATTGTTCGTTCCCGTCGGGGTGGGATTGCAGTTTAACACATCATCGCCGTCTGACAAATACTGATTACCGGCATTACTGATAGAAGCGGAATTGTCGGTGGGACAGCGAAAAGCGGAAACGGCTGCTTGGGCGGCATCTGTTGTATGTGCCTCGATGACGGATGAACAATCGTTGCAGGTCTGATAAACCCATTCTCTTGACGAGGAACTTCCCAGAGCAGAGTTCATAAACAGGTCATAGATGCCGTTTTGTTCAATGAACGGCAAAAGGTGTGAATGAATAGACGTAATTTTTCCGGCAACACAGCCGCGGCTCGCATTGGAACGCGGCGACCTGGAATCAAGACCGGGAAATATCTTGTGTGCAGCCTGATAATTATGCAGGGACAAAGCGAGTTGCTTTTGACGGTCGGTGCATTGCATTCGCCGTGCTGCTTCCCTTGCAGCCTGCACTGCGGGCAGGAGCAGCGAAATCAAAATGCCGATGATGGCGATAACGACGAGGAGTTCAACGAGAGTGAATCCGCAGCGGGATTCGTCTCTCTCTCTGACAGTGTTCATAATGTTTCTCCTGTTAAGTGTTGCGTAATTATAATTTGTCGGCAAACGTTGTCAAGAGGCTTTAATGTATTAGCGGGAATAACAAACTGCGGCACTTCTTGCGGACAAAGCCCGTCTGTGCTATCCTCAACAAGGAACTGAAAACGCAGGTTATGGAACTAGTCTATTAAAAGAGGAGACCGCTAATGAAAAAAATCCGCAGCGTACTTTGCCGGTACCCCCCTTATCCTCATCGGTAAAAAAGATAAAGGTCGGCGGTCAAAACGGCAAGGCACGATAAAAGTCTCATTTTCTCTCCTGAAAAGGTTAAAGCCATAACTCATTGGTTAGGAAACAAGCCTAGTTATGATTCTCGAATAATGTTTTGTCATCTCTTGCACTGTGAACAATGCGGAGAATTTGGAGTCTTTCGTTTTCACGCCGATAATAAATCATATAGTTACGAAATTTCATAAGGGTACGGTATCGGGTTTGTCCCGACGGGTCAGCACGAAACCGTTCGCCAATATCAGGATTCCGGCAAAGCATTTGAACCGTTTCATTAACCTGCTGTTGAAATCTGTCTGCAACCGAATCACTCCGTTCATCAAAATAGTTGCAGATTTCATCAACATCTTTTTTGGCTTTCAGCGTGTAGTACGGTCGAAGCGTCATACGGCAACTCCTGTTTTTTTCGCCTCACGCCGCTTTCGGGTCGATTCATCGATTTGCCCCCAAAACTCCTCTTCAGTCAGCCAAGCATCTTCTTCAACTGCTTCCTGTACCAATTTCCAATGGTATTCATCAATTTTCCGCTGCTGCTGTTCCTGAACGAGTTTTTCAATGTACTCGTCAGAATCGGCAAGCCCCAACTCGGCAACCTGCTTCATCACAAAATTTTGCAGCGGTTCCGATAACGTAATATTCATTGTTGACATAGTAACTTCAGCATCTAAAACGTCCGGCTAAACAGGTTATTCAATCGGACGAATCGTTGTTTTGAACAGCGATGAATCTTCTTTCAATTTTTCCTCGTTTCCAAAGACGCAGATATTGTTCTGTTTCATTCCTTCACGGAACATCACCGCAAACTTGCGGAGGTCTTCAACCGTTGTTGCCAAAACCTCGTCCCGCTCCCGCTGAATGTCGTCCTGCGTCAAACCGGCAAACAACATTCCCGCCGTCCGTCCGCCCTTTTCGCTCGGTGTAAGCGGTTTGTCGAGACTGCCGATAGTGGCAATCACCGCCTTCGTCAACTCTTCATCGGAGAGTTCCAGTTTCTCCAAATAATCGGCAATGCCTTCATAAAGGTCAACGGTGCGTTTCAAATGCGGGTCGCGGTACGACCAGAGCGAAAACACACCGCTGCGGTCTGCCGAAAATCCGCCGCCGTAAGCACCGCCCTGCACCCGAACGTTGTTCCAAAGATAACCGGTACGCAAAATGTTCGTCAACACCAGCATCTTGCCGGAATAGGCAAAACCCGCCTTGCGGTAATCCGCCGATTTGACAACGTATTGAACACGCGAAGGAATTACAACCGCCTCGTTGAGTTGCGCCGGCTCCGGCGGTATTTGACGCGCCCCAGAAGACGCTCTGCCGTCTTGGGCAGCACCCAATTTTTGTTCAAACTTTTGCAGCACCGGCTGAACTGTTACGAATTCTTCCTTCGGCAGCGTTACCGTCATCTGTGCATTGGAAACGGAAAAAATCGATTCGGTGTACTGCCTGAACGCCTTCATCAAGTCCTCTGCTTTAGCATCAAAGTTCTTTTCTATGTCAACAAGGAATTTGTAAAACTCGATACCGCCGGTCGCTTCCTGATACAGTTTGATTTTCGAGAAGTACGAACCGGCACGGGTTTGCGCAAAGCGGTGTCCCGACGACATCAGCGATTGTTCCGCACCGACACGCTGTTCCTGAATCAACTCCTTGATACGTGCTTTGTCGGCAAACTTCGTTTTGCATAAAATCTCGTGAACGAGTTCGAGACCTTTCTCCAACTTCGGCAGCGTTGTTTTAACTTTGGCGGAAAAACGCAAATCGAAATTGTCCGCCTCGCCTTTCACCGTTGTTGCTGAGAGTCCTGTTCCGATGCCGCCGGTGTGCAAATCAACTTCACTGCTCAAATCGGCATACGAATAATTTTCGGTATCAAGCCGCCCGATAATATCGGAGAGCAGCGAAAGCATTGCCGGATTATGCTGATACGGTTCCAATTTGAACGTGACCGTTACATAAACGATTTTGTTTGTATCGACATTGACGTTCGTTACCGGCATTTTGCGGGCGGCTGTCTGCGTCTGTTCAAACGGAATCTCTTCCGCTTTTCTATCGACATCGGAAATTGCCAACTGCGGAATTTTTGCAATGTCCTCCGGTTTGTCCGGCGCAGCCTGCCGGTCAAGCAAAACCTGCTGCTGCTTTTTTATCTCTTCGATTTGTCCGCCGGACAGCGACTTTTTGATTTCGGCAAGTTTGGCGGAAAGTTTATCGGCTCTTTCCTTGTCGAGTCCCTGTTTCGCTTTGAGCATCACGAAGCCCCGCGACGTATTGTCGAGAAGATATTTTTGTATCAAATTCTCGAATAAATTCTTTTCGACACCCGACCGGATATTTTTGAGAATCGGCTCGAAACGCAGATTTTTCAGGATATCGCCGCCGTAAGACCACGTATCCAAAATACTCATATCAATCGCCAAACCTTTCGGAAAGCCGGAAACCTGAAATTCCCGCAGCGTAAATTCCGTGCTGTTAATCGCCCCTTCAATCAGTTTACGGTCAATGCCGTCTTTGACGAGTTTTTTGAGCGTTGTGTCCAGCACTTCGAGAAATATTTCTTTCTTCTCCGGTTCCGAATTTTGCACAATGATTGAAAAATAGGGCTGCAAAATGGAACTGTCGAACGAAGCATTGACATCTAAACCGGCACCGGCATCGAGCAATGCCCTTTTGAGCGGACCGGCATCGCTGCCGACGAGAATGTACGCCAGCAAATCCATTGCGTAATTCCGTTCGGCATCGTTCAAGTCCGTCGGCAGCAGATAATTCATACTCAAAAACGTTTTCTCTGCTGTCGATTCTCCTGAATCAACAGAGTATTCTGCCGTAATATCTTTCGGCTTATCAAAGGGTAACTGCGGCTTGACCGATGCATCAATCGTTTGTTTATCAAAGCGGGACAGATACTGCTTGTCGAGAAATTCGAGATGCTTTTCAATGTTCCCGTTTCCGTACAGATATATCATCGAGTTGGACGGATGATAGAATTTGTTATGGAACACAACAAATTTTTCCTGTGTCAGTTCGGGAATGTTATCGGGATTGCCGCCGGAATCGTTGGCGTAAGTCGAATCGGGATACATCGACTTTTGGATTGTCCGGTACAGGACGCTTTGCGGCGAGGAATAAACGCCTTTCATTTCGTTATAAACGATGCCGTTGTATGTTAGATTACCGCCGGCATCAACTTCGTAATGCCAGCCTTCCTGCATCAGGATTTCGGGAATCTTTCTGACGTTCGGAAAAAAGACGGCATCGAGATAGACATTCATTAGGTTCTGAAAGTCCTTATCGTTGCGGCTTGCGACGGGATACATTGTCCGGTCATCGGCGGTGAAGGCGTTGAGAAAGGTTTGGAGCGAACCTTTGAGTAAATCGACAAACGGCTCTTTGGAGGGAAACTTTTCGCTGCCGCAGAGGGCGGAGTGTTCCATCACGTGAGCGATGCCGGTACTGTCGGTCGGCGGCGTACGGAAGGCGATGCAGAAGACTTTATTATCGTCTTCGCTGGAAAGATAGAGGAGCGGCGCACCGGATTTGATGTGCTGAAAATAATATGCGGTCGATTTAACTTCATCGACTTTCTGCGTCCATTGCAGCGTAAACCCGTAATAGACGGAACCGTTTTTGAATGTTTCTTGTGACATAGATTGCGTAGTGAACGCCGTTGCGCAAGCAACGGTCAGGGACCAAATAACGAAAAAAGACCGCATAGCAGCACTCCTTGCATTTGAGAGACATCAATACCGGAACATTATACGGATAAAAAGCGGCTGTGTAAAGTGCAGGCAACCTGCAAGGTCTCTTGAGGGTGCTGTTAACGAGTGATGAGTGACTAGTGGCGAGTTTTCGCTTCCGAATTTTCCCCACATTTACTCGTCACTCATCACTCGCCACACCCTTATTCCCTTAATTTACAAATAAGGGGAAGCAATGAATGGAAACCTGTGCTATTAAGGGTACCGGGGAAAATAAGGGTTTCGGACAAAGGAAAACCTTATTTGCAAAAAATTATTGTCAAAAAAAATATCCGATAAATTTTTACGCTCCCTAAACGTAAATAGACTTTTCACAGTTGAAATTTCATTGGACTTGTTCCGCAACTTGCCGGCGTTTACTGTATCTTAAGATGAAAAAGGGAAATGATAATCGCGAAGGCGCGAAGAAAGTGATGAGTGATGAGTGGCGAGTGGCGAGTGGCGAGTTTTCGCTTCCTAATTTCCCCGCATCACGCATCACTAACCACTAGCCCGTTTCTTTTAATCGTCCTGTCAATATCCGCAGTATTTGAAATAGTTTTTGCAGC
>JAITOZ010000054.1 GCA_031289675.1 Planctomycetaceae bacterium | reverse complement strand
AACAAGTCTGCTGCGGCATAACTACACTCAAACATACCGGAACCGTATTGAGCGGCTGCGTTACAGCACCGTACCGGCAGAACGTGATTTATCGTTACAAATAATCGAAAAAACCGGCAGTTTGCTTCTTGATGATATTGGAACGAAAAATGAAAAACCGCTCGCCAAGACCGAAGATGCGGTTGCTCTTTTGGAAAAAAAACTTTCGGCAATAGCAAAAACACGGAAAATGACCGAGCCGGAAATATTGGCGGCGGCATTGTGTAAGGCAAGATTCAACAGGTTTGCCGAAGTAACGCCGCTCCTTGATTCGATGGATTTGACAAATCCGCAAGACCGCAAAACCCGTGAATGGATTGCCGCCGGTGTCATTGAACGTATCGGCAACAAGGCTTCGGAAAAAGAAATCGATAGGGGAAAATCTGCCGTCAAACGGCTGCTGAATTATCGTTTGACAGACAGAGAAATCTTTGATGTCGTGCCGCAGATGCAATACTTCGGGATGAAAGACGAAGCCGAAAAAACGCTGGAATTGCTCATTGAAACAACGGATAACCGAAAACTGCAATCGGATATTTTGTACAAAATTGAATCGCTGGGCAGCAATCAAAAGGCGAATGCTTCCAAAATTGCGCTGCGGACATTAGAAAATCCGGCATTTCTGCATAACTCCGGTCATCTGACGGCGGATTTGTATCTGCTCGAAAAAGCCGTCAGTGTTTTAGATACCGCTCATAAAACACCGGAATTGATACAAATGCTTGAAATGCGTTTCCGCAATAATAAACACAAAGCGGACGGAAAAATGATAATGGCAAAGTTTTATCTGGCACTTGACCGGCTTGACGAGGCGAAGCGTCTTGCCGTTGAGTTATCGCTTGACCCGCCGGCAGATTTGGAACGCCGGCAGTTAATCACATCGCTGCTGCTGCATTTCGGTTTGCGCAAAGAACTTGATGCAATGAATAAACTTTTGACGCAGCGGGCGTTATAATAGAGTTGTTTTCTCACATAATAGTAAGTCTTTACACTCTAAATATTTGAGGTACCAGGAGTTGCCTAAAAGGTTGCTTCAAGTTACCCTTTTGTTTTTGCGTAACACATTCAGAACAAAGGAGTGTTCTATGACCCGCGGCGTTATGACACGGATTTAACGGATTTACAATGGACGTTGCTCAACAAATATTTGCCGAAACAAAAAAAGTTGGGACGCGAACCGCTCGACCGACGCGGCAAATTCTGTTCAACTGGAAATCGGTGTACAATATTTTGGAATGGAAACAACAGGGAATCCGGCAGCACATTCACGATGCGCTGGTGCGTGCAGTAGAACAGCGATGGGAAAAAGCCGACACCGGCGGCGGTCATCGACAGTTCGTCGGCAAAAACGACCGCAAGCGGCATATCGTTGTTGACACGTTGGGCTTGCTCATTGCGGTCGTGACGACTCATACGGCATCGATTCAATATCAGGACGGTGCAGCGTTGGTGTGGCAAAATATCAAACAATGCCGGCGGTTGAAATTTGAGTTACGTCCGATGAAGCGTAACGACGGCGGCTTTACTTTCTTTCATTATAAACCTTGAACATTCTAAATGACAGGAAATTCGTAGCCTTTACGGTATGTTCCTTCGGCAAGAGCGTTTGCGGCATCGTTGTTTGTGAAACGCTCAGTTTTTTCGTCAAAGAGCAATTGCTTGCAACCGACACGGTACGAAATGTTACCGAGATGAACCAGCGTTGCGCTCCGATGCCCGTTTTCCGCATCGCCGTTCGGTTTTTTGCGGCCGCGGAGCGATTCGATAAAATTCTTTTGGTGGTCGTCATCGGGAAAAATACCGCCGTGTTCCGCAACGATTTTATCGTCCTTACCAACAACCTGCCAACCGCCGCCGTGCCGACCAAGATACATCAATCCTTTCGTGCCGTAAATTTCGATTCGGGAAGAATTGGTACGCCACGCCGGAAATTTTGTAACGTCAAATCGAATGTCGCTGGGCGTTTTGGTCATATATCCCAACGAAGGACCGCCGGAACAGGTCATTGCAAAGTTGCCGAAATCGTAAGTAATTTCCTGATACTCCGGCGTTTCGCTTTCACCGCCCAAAGCGTGATTGCCTCCCCAGCAATAGACCGCTTTCGGATGCGGCGGATCACCAAGTACCATTCGGGCAAGATCAAGTGTATGCGAGGCTTCATCAGAAAGTTTACCGCCGCTAAATGACCAAAAATTTTGCCAGCCGCCGCGACCGTTTTCCGAAACAATGGACGGACTGAACGGACGTAACGGAGCGGGACCAAGCCATCTATCCCAATCAAGCCAAGCGGGAACGGGTGCTTCAACTGCCTTGCCTCCTTTACCGCCGCCGAGCATAAAATAGACCTTTACCGTTACAATTTTTCCCAACTTGCCGCTCTGAATGTAATCCCGCGCTGCCATATTATATGGTGCGCTCCGGTTTTGACATCCGACTTCGACAACCCGCTTATTTTTTTCTGCTGCGGCAATCAGTTTGCGTCCCTCGCTGATAAAGTGTGTCGGATTCTTCTCAACGTAAACGTCTTTCCCTGCAAGGCAAGCCCGAACAGCGGCAAGGGTGTGCCAATGGTCAACTGTTGCAATCCAAGCGGCATCAATGTCCTTGTCGTCAAAGACGGTCAACATTTCCTCCGTTGTTGTCGGGGTGTAGTTGAATGTTTTTTTGACCGTATCGGCGGCTTTTGCCAATTTCGTCCGGTTGACATCGCAAAGCGTTTTAATCTCAACGTTAGTGTTGATTTTGCAACAGTTGACGATGGTACTTATTCCCCGTCCGCCGCAGCCGATTAAGGCGAGGACGATTTTTTCGTTAGCACCTTTGGTTTGTGCTTGCAGGAAGGTGAAGTTTCCGAAGCCGAGCGTTACGGCAGCGGCTGTCGATGTCTGAATAAATTCCCGCCGTTTCATTCGATTGCCTCCTTGTGACCGCATTTATTATTTATCTAACGGAAACCGATTATACTGTATATTGCCACCAGTTGTAAACTGCACCGTTGGGCTTCCAGTCCATTTTGGCGGACAAAATCCGACCGGCTTCCGTATCAATATGAATTTCAACCGGCACTATTTCGGATTCTTTTTCAGTACCGGCTGACACCGTTCGTTCAGCGGCAGCATCGGAGCGTGCCGGTAACCGTCCGGCTCTTTTTGATACCAATAAAAAGTCGTTGCGTAATCAATCCAGGCACCGCCGTTTTTGTTAATCTCCTCTATCCGCTGCGAAAACGGCTGCTGATTCAAATAATACTGTTCTTTCGACCAGTTGACCTTCCAACGTAAACTATCGGCAAAACGAATCTTGTTGCTGCCCAGAAAACGGTAAATACTCAACTGATGAAGTTTGTTTTTCTCTTTCAGGAGAAAATTCATTCCGCTGTACGGTCCCGCATAAATACTGTTAAAACCCCAACTGAACGTGAAGGAATCTTCCGAACCAAGATAGTCGAGTCTCTGCTTTGCCTCGCCGTCAATATACACCTCGTTATTGCCCTCCATTACGAAAGAAAAATCGTTATAAAACGGCTCGTCCGTGCAAACACTCCAAGCCCTGCCGATAAGATGACCGCTGCCGCTCACCTGAAAAAAGTCGATGTCCGTATCCTTGTTGAGTTGAAAAGCGAAACGTTTCCAGGTTGCGTAAAAATAACCGAGCGTTGCGTCCCAGTCAGGCAGCGTTTCGTATTCAACGAAGGTGTAATCCATCAGATTGTAGTCCGTTTCGTTCACGAGACACACTTTGGCGGATTTTTCAAAGGGCATCGGAATGAAACAGTTGTACGATTGCGGAGCCTTTTCCACAAACAGCGAACCATAATAACCGCATTGTCCGCCGCAGCCGTCGGCAAAGAAGTCGGCAAGCGGAACCCGAACGGCGGGAGTGCTGCTGCCGTTGTAATAAATTTCGATAATAATACCGCGTGCCTCCAACGCTTTGCGTTCGGTTTCGCTTAACTTACTATCGTTAATCCGGTGTCTAATCGTATGCAGACAGGTAATCACTGCCGGTCCTTTAATATCGGCAACGGTTATTGTTGTTTTCGCATTGAGCGGTTTGAGGTCGGGATACGCATCGAGATTCCAACCGCCGTTTTCCATTCGGCTTTGGTGCAGCGGTTTAATGCGGCACATCTCCGTCCAATCGCCTTGTGCCGGTGTTTGGGCAGCAGCGTTAGAACAAATTGTCCAAACCGCAGCACAGGTAAGGACAAGAAGGCATAAACGGAATATTCTGTTGTTGTGCATCGTTATACGTTGACCGCTGCCCCTTACAAAGGCGTAGCGATTTCGGTGCGATATAAACATAGTTACCTCTCTAATTTTTCCATAATTTCATCGGGGATGTCAAAGTTCGAGGAGACCTTTTGCACATCATCGTGGTCGTCGAGCATTTCCATTAACTTCATCACCTTTGCGGCAGTATCCTCATCATTGATGACCGCTCTGTCTTTGGGCATTAAACTCAACTGGGATTCCTCCGGTTCAATGCCGGCTTTTTGCAGAGCATTGGAAACAGATTCGTAAGATTCCGGCACACAGGTGATTTCAAAGCCGTCATCTATTTCTGTAACATCATCCGCACCGGCTTCGAGAGCCAATTCCATTACGGCATCTTCGGTCAGAATGGTTTTTTTCACCGTTGTTTTCGGGATAACGAACAAACCTTTTTTCTCAAAATTCCACGCCACGCAGCCTGTTGTTCCAAGTTTTCCCCCGCAGCCTTCAAATATCTTTTTTATTTCGGGAGCCGTCCGGTTTCGGTTATCGGTAACGGCTTCGGCAAGCACTGCCACTCCGCCGGGACCGTAACCTTCATAGACGAGTTCGTCGAGATTATCGTTTCCGCCCTCTCCGCCGCCCCGCTTGATAGCACGCTGAATATTT
This sequence comes from Planctomycetaceae bacterium, assembly GCA_031289675.1. GTDB lineage: Bacteria > Planctomycetota > Planctomycetia > Pirellulales > Thermoguttaceae > WRKP01. The sequence continues at coordinate 1,999 of JAITOZ010000054.1, read as the reverse complement.
TCCTTCGGCAGCGAAACAGCCTTTGCCTCATCGATAGCCGCCCGAAGACGAATGTTATTGTCGGGGTCGGCACCGCCTAACTTGGCGGCGATGATAATGGCTTTTGCTAATTTGCTCCAAAGTTTTCCGCGTTTGGCATCGACCAACGCCTTCTTATGTTTTATTCCAGCCCAATGTGAGTGTCCAGACATAATTCCTCTCTGTTCTTGTTTTTTTAGCGGACATCGGGAGACTTACACCTCCCGCTCTTGCGCAAGAATTCGCCCGTGCGCAAGAATTTTTGTTTTATTTCGGTTTCTTTTTGCGTAAATCTTTTGACGGCGATTGGTTTTTTACCTTTTTGACCGGTTTGACAGGGTGTTTTGCCGCCGCTTTTTTTGCCGGTTGTTTGACGGGCGTTTTTATAACCGGCGGCTTTGCAGCAGGTTTTATTGCAGTCGTCTTTTTCACCGGCTGCTGCTTGACGGGCATTTTGACGGGTGTCTTTGCGGCAGGCGGTTGCGTAACAGGCTTCTTATCAGCCGACGGACGCACAGCCGGCGTTTTCGTTTTAGCGGCGGCGGGCAGTTGTTTGACCGGCGGCGCAATCATTTCTGACGGGGCAATGACCGGCGGGGCAATTTCTATCGGCGGGACAATGACCGGCGGGGCGGTATAATCCGGCTTATGCACAACAGAGTCGGCTGATGCTTTCGGTTTGTTCTTTATGTCGGGTTTTCTGCCCTGCGTTTTCGTCGGCTTTATATTCAGATTGTCATCGTCAAAGACTCCGATGCCGTCGATGGGAGCATCTTCATCTTCGCCCAAGTCTGTTGGTGCCGGCACCTGAACCGGTTTCGGTTTGACGTATCGGCTCGGCGGCGTATATGGTTTTTTCAGTTGCGGCGGCTCGCTGCTGCGTTTCAAGGATTCCGGGTCAATCGCTTTGAGGAAGGCTGCCCGTTCCGGCATTTGCGGATCCGCATAAAACAACGCTGCCAAATGATGGAACTTGACCGAAAAGTTTAAACCGGCGGGTTTCGCTACAGCCCGCTCCAGACCGGCACCGAGTTCTTTGGTTTCGTCTTTGCTTATCTGCGTTAAACCAAGCGGACGCAAGAGTTGAAAGGCGGCTTCATCAAGTGGGATGAGATGTGTCCCCAAAGCAATCTGCGCCGTATACTCAATCATAAAGGGCGAGCCGGCTTTGATTTCTTCGAGTTGTTTCAAGGCATCGGCAGCGGATTTTCCCCGCTTGCGCAGGTTTTCCATATCGAAGGCGTAAGTTTTTTCAAAGAGGGCTTGCAGTGCTTTTTTGATACGTCTAGCGGCTTCTTCCGGTCGGGGAATCATCGGTATCGTGTAAGCCAGTTCTTTGACGGTACAGACCCGCACTTCGTTCCAGTCGATAAAATAATTCTGTATTTTGGTGAGGGCGAGGTCGGCGTTCTCGAAAACGGTATTCTCAAAGAGGGCGGCATACATCAGAATATCGAGGACATTCCGGTCTTTGGGCGGAACGGGAACGGTATTGTTCCTGACATACTTATTGACTTGTTTGACAAGATTGGCGAGTTTTTGCGTTTTAGTCGGGGCGGGCATATTATGCTTATGTTGTAGTTGACGGGAAAATTGACAGACGACCTCTGAGAGACTATTTTCAAAAGACTATTTTCCCTTTTTCCGTGCCGGTTGTCAATTACTGTTTTTGAAACTAGGCGGAAAGTCAATTTCGTTATTTTTTTGCGGTGTTATCGCAAGAGGGTGAGTTGAACATTAAAGGCTGCAAGCCATAGAACAGAACGTAGGCTTGAACCCCCGCCTCTTTCTTGTTTTTTCAAAAAATATCCGAAAAATTTTTACGTACCGCTTGACATTTGTTTGTTGATAGGATATACTACTGTTGACAGCGGGGGTATTGTGCCTCTGCAAAAACCGCCTTTTGAAAAGGAGAACTACAATGTTCACAACTGTTTCACCGCAGCAAAGTGCTGCAAAATTGACCTCACGTAAGTGTAAG
>JAITOZ010000297.1 GCA_031289675.1 Planctomycetaceae bacterium | reverse complement strand
GTTCAAGATAATGGCACATCCCTTCCGCAACCGGCGAACGACTCATCTCGCAAGAATGACACTCATATGCGGTATTATCAACGCCAATAACGGATTATAAGTTACGCAACAAGGCTAATGCATAGTTGGCGAGAGCGTACCAAGCGGGGACGGAAAGAAGCCGACACTTACAAGTGGAATTGGGACCAGTTTCTCGAATTTTCAAAAGAACGTATCAAACAGCAATCGTGGTAATTCCGCATAATTTTTGAGGAGAATAAAAAATGAAAAATTCATTCAGAATTTTTGTCGTCATCCTTATTGCGTTTTGTTTGTCCGCGTTTTCTTTCGCCGGAACAGATACACAAGGAGACTACACGCTGACCGTTTCGGCGGGCAATCCGGCATATTCGCCGAATCCTGCTTTGGTTTGTGAGGTGGCAACGGACAACAAATACTCGATCTATTTCAAATTGAGTATCACCAAAACGACCGCTCGCGGTAAGGAAGATGTTTCCAGCGAAGTTCATCATTGTGATTATTCAATACCATCTATCGGTGCCCCGGACATTGTTCTTTCCTGCACGCCGTTTAGTATGCTGTTGGGATCTCAACACTCGTTGACCAGAAACAATCGGCAATTTTATTCAGCGGTTACTCCGGTAATCAAATCAGCAGAAGGTGGCAGCAAATCGGTTACTCTTAATGTAACAGCGGTAATGGAAGATGGAATAACGCTGGCGGCAAGTGAAACGATTACGGTGATGGTTGTCAGTTACGGAATTACCGTTTTTTCACTTGTCGGAAACATATTAGAATATAGCACACAAAACGACGAATATAGTGTCGATGTCAATGATATGTGGACAATCGGCTTACAATTAGGAAAATATGTTTTTGGTCACGCCTCTTGGAAAGTATCTGTGAGTTATGAAGAAAAAACAACAATGAATCAAACTCTGGCGCAATACGCAAATGTTCCTTGCGGTTTTTCAATTCAGACGGGAACGAAGAACATAAGTGCTTTTCTGAACAAGATAAGACAATATCCATCGACCGGTGTATCGCCGTCCAGTACCGGTCAACTCATCACGAACGACCTTACGGGCGGCAAGAGCCATAATTACGCATCTTCCTCCGCACAGATAACCAATGCTTTAACCCAAGTCCGCAATATAGACACCACTCCGCCTACGTATGTTCTTCACTCTCATAATTGTGTTGACGTTTGTAAAAATATTGCCAATATGGCGGGAGCAGGATTACCGGACTGCCAAAAAGATGTAGTAATAAAAGACGGTGATTCTGGTGACGAACAAAAAGCAAAGATGTCGTTGCCCAACGAGTTGGCAAAACATCTTTAATCTGTTCACTTTCCGCTATGTCAACATTTATTAAAAAACTCTTTATCTGTATCAGTATTTTTGCGTTCTTCTCTGTAATTCTGCAAGGCGAAGACGTTGAAAATCCATTTTTGTTCACGCTCGCCGAGCAGCATTTTGCTAATACGCTGCCGGAAATTAAAGAGCGGGCGATGTGGTTTGCCTGCTCGCTGCAAAAGGAAAATTTTCATCTTTTAAAAGAACATCCTTTTCCCGGCTTTACGGTTATCAATACTTCTTCTCTTTGCCAAACCGGTATTGTATTTTTTTACGGACGAAACAAAGCGGGAATCCGATTGAGAGGAGCGGAAATCAACAAAAAAATTCCGCAACGCTCAATATATTCCAGAGTTGGAGTATCTTCAAAATTCGAACCGCTCTCTTATGAGGAATTTATGCAGGCGTATGACCTGTACACAATACTCGATGAGGAAGGGCGTTTTACCTCTATCACTTTCCATAACTTGGAAGGTAAACGGAAAATAACTTTTGATTCCGATGAACGGATACTAACCAACAAATTTGAAGAATACAGTAAAGAACGTCAAGAAAAACGTACCGAATTCCGTAAATTATTTGAGCAGGAAATTCAAGATTCCTGCAAACAAACAGCGGAAACCAAATATGAAGCCAGCACGGATGCAACAACCAAAATTCCGGCGGCATTAAAACATAAAGATGTGATGGAGACACTTCAACGCATTAAAAGTTATCGGCTGGCAGTCGTTGCCGGTAAAACCTTACCATTCCTTGACAATGCAGTATTTCCTCAACCTATAACTTACGATAAAACCATATACGTCTATATTTTTTATGACGGCAATAATGTTACTCTTATTGGTGTCAAAGAATCGGCATTTGACGAGAACATAGGCAGTTTTATGGTGTTTGACGAACAGTCCCGGCTCCAAAAATACGCCGAAGGGGTTATTCATTTCGACCTCAATGCAACGGGCAGAAACGCCGTTAAGACGGCAGTGATACCGCCGAAAGGCAGCGGCACCGAGATAACGTTTCACACGACAGGTTATCCGGCAAGGTATCGAACGATTGTCAAAGGCAATCTTTTTGGTCGTCAGATTGAGTGGAACGATAAGGGCGAGGTGATTTCTGACGTTGACCTTGATATACCGAAGCCGTGGGCGGATGCTCCCAAAAAGCCGGCGGCACCGGTTGCAATGCGGATGTGGACGAGCAGCGGCGGCAAGTATCATATTCGAGCCGAATACGTTTCTGCTGATGAGAATCAGGTAATACTCAAAAACGAAGCGGGTAAAGTTTTTCCGGTTGCCCTCTCAAAACTGTCAACTGATGACCGGAATTACGTCAAAGAGCAACTTGCAGCAAAGCCGGAATTGCCCAAGTCCGAAAAAGAATAAACCAGCAATGGACTCGGCGTTCAAGACGTTTTAGAGTAGTAATGGTGATTTTTATTTTGAAAGGGTAACCTGATGATGCTGCGGTGTAGTTTATGGATACTGTTGACGATGCTCCTGTCCGTCGGGCAGGCGTTCGGGGCGGTGTCCGTTACCGGTGCAGTGTTGCAGAGTGTCGGAAAAAACATAAATGCTGCGTACAGCGCAACGGCGGGTTATAACGGTCAACCTGCTTTACAAGCCGAAGAAATGGTAACGGGCGAATCGTGGACTCATACGGCTTCTGCCGCTGCGGGGACATATGCTATTACGATAACGTTTGAGTTAACATTCACTATACTTCTCTCATTTAGAAACTGCTCTTTTCTTAGATTCGCACAATTGTTATTCTTCGCCTAACTCAACCGGAGAATACTATGTTGAAGATCAATTATTCTGACAGTGATTTACAAATCATTCAGCA
>JAITOZ010000281.1 GCA_031289675.1 Planctomycetaceae bacterium | reverse complement strand
TCCTTTTTCATCTTGCGGTTTACGCCGTAATCGGCGAGGGAGATTTTATTGGGTGCGCCGCCGTGTTGGTGTTGCAGGAAATGAAAAAAATGCACGATGATGAGCATTTTATCGAAAACGCACCGCTTTGTTCCGGTGACGCGTCTGAACGCTGCGTCATCTAACTTCTTCAAATTTTCGTAACGGTTCGACATTGAAATCCTCCTTGAATAAAACACGGGAAAATACTAGAATACAAGCATTATAACAAATTTTATGTTACGCAACAAGTCTATTACAGACAAGGGCAATGCAAATATACCCGTCAAGAGTAATATAGACAGTCCCTAGCCCCCCTGTTTGTGTGTGAAAACGCAAATATTCTCATTGCTTGCCGCTATTGATTACGTTGCAGTGCTATTCTGAACATTATCCAGAGAGCATTGACGGCTTCACGTTTGTTTATCTTGGATTTGCCGAAACGCCGGTCAACAAAAATAATTGGTACTTCGGCAAATGTTGCGCCGAGTTGCGCAAGACGGTAAAGCACCTCCTCAAAAAATGAATAACCTTTGGAAATGATTTTTTCCGTATCAAGTTGCCGCAATAATTCAACGCTGTAACACCGGAACGAACCGCTGTTATCCTTCGTTTTCAGACCAAGCATCGCTCTTGCATATCCGTTGATACACCGGCTCATTAAGCGTCTATACCAAACCCAGTTTTGGACTCCACCGCCTTTGATGTACCGCGAACCGATGACAATGCTGTAACCTTCACCGGCTTTTTGTAACAAAAATGGTATATAATGCGGACGATGACTGCCGTCGGCATCCATATTGATAAGATAATCGTAACCGTTGTCTGCCGCATAACGCATCGCCGTCAAAACTGCCGAACCGAGACCGAGTTTGCCGCTGCGCCGAATCAATTTGAGACGGGGTTCTTTCGCCGATTGCGACTGAGTCCAACCGCCCGTCCCGTCAGGAGAATTATCATCAACAACGAGAACATCGGCACCGGGCAGAACCGCAAAAATTTCCCTGACAAGCGGCGGCAAACTCTCCCGTTCATTGTACGTTGCCAAAGCGATGAGAACACGCATTATTGTATCAGCCAGCCGCGGTGAGCATCGTAAATCCAGCCGGGTGTCCAGTAGTGATACACACTGCTTTCGCTGTCAATTTGAAAACCGAGTTTTTCACAGAGCGAACGTACCGGCTGATTTTCCTTCTGCGTAATCACAGCACTGACCGGTATATCCAGCGAATGACACCAAAAATCACAGGCTTCGAGTAAATGCTGCCCAATACCTTGACCGCGGTGCTTGCTGTCCACGCTCAACATTCCGATACGTCCTTCACGTTCCACCTCGCCGGTATGAGGGTTTGTCCGCTTCGCACAGCGGATAGTAACAAGACCTGCGTGCTGCCCGTTGTCCACCCACGTCCAAATGCCGTCGGCAAGTTCCTTGCTGACAGCATTGTGAATCCATACCAGAAAAAGTTGTTCATAGCGGGGCGACAATTCGGGGTCTTGCCGGAATCGGGAAAACGTCCCCGACTGCACAGCCAGACGTTCCAGTGCCGGTGTGCAGAACGCCGAAGTGTAAGGGCGGACATTCGGATTCACTTCGCAGCCGTGCGGCTCTGTACCGCTCTGTTCCTTGCTGTATTGCTTCTTAAAATGCAGTTGCCGGGCATAACACGGACACACCGCCGCTGATACCGGCAAGGTATCGGGACCTTCGCCGCTTAATGTAACAGAAACAAGACGGAACTTCGTGTGCGCTTCCCGCAATATGTCTTCGAGGGTTTCTTTTGAACAATTTTCAGGTACTTCGAAATTTCCAATGGGAAAACCGAAAAAACGGGAATCCCAATCAGCATAAACGATCGGACTTGACATTGGAATGACGTATAGAGTGCGGTACAATAGACTGACTATCGCCCATTGTCCCCTTTCAGCGATTCCTTGTCAATGATAAGCAGTCTATCTAATGCAAAAATTAAAGAAACGCTTAAATTGAGGGAGAGCAAGCATCGGCGGCGGACAAAGACATTTCTCATTGACGGACGGCGGGAAATCGACAGTGCCGTCCGAAGCGGAATACGGATTTTAGAAATTTTCGCTTGGGACAACGTTCTTCAAAACAATGTTCAGGAAGGCAGCATTCTTAAACACTGCCGGTATCTGAACATTCCTTTATGCGTTGTCAGCGAGGGGGTGTTACAAAAAATCGCTTTCGGCGATAGAAACGAAGGGTTTGTTGCCGTTGCACAGGAACCGGAACGAAATCTGCAAGCCTTTGAGACGGCAGTATTTCGGCAGGATTTAGGACATCCGGTTTTTCTTGCTGTAGTAGAGAACATCGAAAAACCCGGCAATCTCGGAGCGGTTTTCCGCAGTGCCGATGCTGCCGGCGTTGACGGAATAATGATAACTTATGACGCAGCGAATCCCAATATAAGCGTTGAAGTTTTTCACCCCAACACGATACGCAGCAGTTTAGGGACGGTCTTTCATTTGCCTTCGGTTACATTGGACTCGCAAACGGCTTGGGATTATCTTCGGAAACACGGTGTCCGTCTTGCGCTGGCAAAGTGCGATAGTGCCGTTCCTTATACACATTATGATTACAGACCGGACACAGCCGTTGTATTCGGTTCAGAAGCGTTGGGGTTGAGCCGCATTTGGCAGAGCGGCGGCGGGGACGGTTGTGCGGCGGTGTCGCTGCCGATGCTGGGGATTGCCGACAGTCTGAACGTGTCGGTCGCTGCGGGAATCTTGTTTTATGAAGCGTTGAGACAGCGCACAGGGGAAAATTAGCAGCATACTCAATTTTACCGTGGGGTAAAGTTTCGCACAGAGGAATTGAAAAATATTCTTGGGGAGAACCCTGCGTCTTAATGCAAAACAATTTGTTAAATTGACAATCCATCTCCTACGGGCTAAAATCAGGGTGAAACTTTGCCGAGATGTCCTCAAATGTCCGAACCTTATCTTTCCGAAGAACAACAAATTGCGTTGTTTCACGCTGTCGGTCGGCGGTTGGCTTCACTGGTAACTCGAACCCCCGGAAAAAACATTGCCGAACAGGTTCCCGATATTGCCGGCATCCCTCTGCTCGGTGCTTTCGTTAGTCTCAAAAAAGACGGCGAACTCCGCTCTTGTATGGGAACAATGTCAGATGCAATGCCGCTCGGTACTGCCGTTGACCAAGCAGCCGTTCACGCTGCAAAAGACGACCCGCGGTTTCCGCCGATTACCTCCGCTGAACTCTTTGAACTCGATATGGAAATCTGGCTGCTCTGGGGAATGGAACGTGTTAAAGAACGGGGACAAGACCGTATCAATGCTGTCGAAATCGGGACTCACGGCGTTCAAATATCCCGCGGCGGCAATCGGGGATTGTTGTTACCCGGTGTGGCAATCGAATACTCAATGGATGCCCGGACATTTCTCGAATCGGTTTGCCGCAAAGCCGGTCTGCCTTCCGATGCCTGGCTTGATGACCGGTCGTTGCTGCATAGGTTTGAAGGCAGAGCCGTCAGCGGTCCGGTTTCGGCAACGGAAGACATCAGCAAGAAAACTGCTGATGAAATGATTTTTGCCGCTAAATTCAACCGCGGGGCAACGGAATCCCCCCTGAACATTACGCCGTCCGACATCAGCGAAATACGCCGGGTTTGTATGGAAGCGTTTCAGGGAATGGCTGACGGCGTTTCACCGGCAAATTACTATCCCGGTCTTTACGACGGCAACGTTTCCGGCATTACGCTGTCCTTTCAGTTGCCGGAACGTCCGCTGCTGGGGGTTTCCAAAATTTCGGTACGTCCTGATGTGCCGTTTCAGGAAACCTTGATACAACTGCTGCAAATACTAGGGCAGGAAGTCGAAAAGTTAGGAGCAACATCCAATGAGGTCTATGATGCCGTCATTGATGTGTCGATATTTCACGACCCGGCGATTCACGGCAACGCTAATCGGCACGATTTGAGTACCGCCGATACGGCGTACCGAAGCGTGATGGTGTCGAGTCCGCAGGGCTGGGTTCTGCAATACGCTCCCGAAAAAGATGCTGAATCTGTCGTAAAGGAGTCCGTGAAATATATGGAACTTGCCGACCTTGATTTAGGCGAAGTGATTTCCTTTGAAACCGTTACGACTACGCCGCAGGTTTTTCTGTCCTCGGTCTCCAAGCCGGAACGCAAGGACGAAGTCCGACCGGCGGGCGTTGCGGGAGCATTTTATCCGTCGGATGTCAAAGAGATGAACGACGAGTTGGATAGAATGTTACGTTCATCGCAGCGTTCATCGGTACAACATTCTTCAATAAAACCGTCTTGCAATGCTGTTTTGGTTCCGCACGCCGCTTGGCTGTATTCCGGTTCTTTGGCGGCGCAGGTATTGTCAAGCGTGGCGATACCGAAGCGGGTCATTATTTTTTCTCCGCAGCATCGGCACAGCGGCGGAATGGATTGGGCGGTCGCCCCAAACCGGATTTGGCAACTGCCCGGACGTAGTGTCGAAACCGATATACCATTTGCCGAAGAGATGACCAATGCCGTTAAATATTTTTCCTTCGATGCAAGACCGCATATTCAGGAACATTCTATCGAAGTACAGTTGCCGATACTGGCGAGGCTTGCTCCGCAAACAAAAATTGCCGCCGTGGCGATGATGCGGACATCGTGGCAGATGATTCAAGCGGGAGCGTTGCAGTTGGCGACGTTTCTTGAAACGTTGGACGAGTTGCCGCTGTTGATGATTTCGTCCGATATGAATCATTTTGCGAACGAAGAGACAACGCGGCGGACTGACCGGTCGGCATTGAATGCGGTTAAAAAAGCGGTTGTGGACAGGAAGCCGGAATATGCGTTGAACTTTGTCAACGAAAATCAGATTTCGATGTGCGGTATTTATCCGGCGGTTTTTGTGATGGAGACACTGCGCTGTCTCGGCAGGTTAGATACGGTGAAGGAGGTCGGTTACACGACGAGTGCGGAATCCGGCGGCGATACGCAGCGTGTTGTCGGATACGCCGGATTGATATTTTAGGTTAGGGCGATTGATGTTAATTTTATGGCAAATCCGTGTTTTCGGCATTTTTACCCCCCCCAACGGGGCAATCATTATCAGACCTATTTCCTAACCTCGCTTAAGCCACGAATGCACGAATTGAATGATGAATAATAGAGGAAAAGCAAAAATCATTCATCAAACATTTGAGTATTTACGGCAGAAAAAAAGAGAAAACCGCTTTAATAACTAACATTGTCAGCGTAACATTATTCTTTACCTCTATACAAAATGCAAATCCTCTCCAAAATTCACGCCGAAAATATCGTCAGGTGGGCGAAGTCCAAACCGGATGTCTGTGTTCTTTCCGCTGATTTGACGAGTTCCTGCGAAGCCGATATTTTTCGGGATGCCTACCCTGACAGATTTCTCTCGATGGGAATTGCGGAACAAAATATGCTGTCGTTTGCAGGCGGAATGGCAAGACAGGGTGTTGTTCCGATGATTCATACGTTTGCCGTTTTTATTTACCGCCGCGCTTACGACCAGATTGCGATGTCGGTTGCTTATCCGAATTTGCCGGTCAAAATGTTCGGCTTTCTTCCCGGCGTTCTTACGCCCGGCGGGGCAACGCACCAAGCGATAGAGGATATTTCCGTAATGCGTTCGCTTCCGAATATGACTGTCTTGGAATGCGGCGATGCAACGGACGTAGAATCCGTTCTTGACGTTGCCTATGAAACGCCCGGTCCGGTCTATGTCCGTCAACTGCGGGGCGAAGTTCCGCGTCTTTTCTCTGCCGGTGAGCCGATGAAACTCGGACTTCCTCGCAAACTTTCCGAAGGCAAAGACTTTGTTCTTCTCACAAGCGGAATCTGTACTGAAGAGGGAATGCGGGCAGTTGCTGCTTTGAAAGACCGCAAAATATCTGTTACACATTATCATATTTCTACGCTCAAACCGTTTGACCATCCGAAAATTATCAAGGAAATAGCGAAGAGTCAATTCGGAGTTATTACGCTGGAAAATCACTCCGTTATCGGCGGACTAGGAACAATATTAGCCGAAAAAATGGCGGAAGCCGGCTGCGGAAAACCGCTCTATCGGCTCGGTTTGCAGGATACGTTTGTTCACGGTGCGAGCCGCCGTTATTTGATGAAAGAGTACGGTATTGATGCAATGGCTCTTATTAAACTTGTCGAAAAAACGATGCACAGAAAGTTAGAAATTTCTGAAAGCGGCTTGACGGAAACCTATACCCCCGCCGTGCATAGTTCAGCAAAAGCGGAAGCGTTATAAGTTACAAGGGCGGGGGTGTACCCTCCGATACAAAGCCGTGAATACAGAACAATGGAACATATCGGTGTCGATTACGGCTGTTCAAAAAGTGGTGGTGTTATAAATTAAGGGGCTGGCATAGATAATAGCCTAAGGGGAAGGCAATTTTGAGGTTATTCTAAGCCATTTTTTCAAAATTGGTCAATAGTTTTTTCGGCGGTCCGTAATTGAAGCGGAACTCACATTCTTTGAGAAACAAATGGAACTTACTATGCGGAATTCCGTTGAACCTTCGCAGATGTCTCTTCGCTTGATTC
>JAITOZ010000266.1 GCA_031289675.1 Planctomycetaceae bacterium | reverse complement strand
ATCATCGGCATACTGATTGCCCTCTTGCTTCCGGCTGTGCAAGCCGCACGCGAAGCAGCAAGAAGAATGTCCTGCACGAACAACCTCAAACAATTCGGGATTGCTATGCATAATCATCACGACACAAGAGGTTACTTACCCGGAATGGATAGCGATGTCACCGAAATTCCAACCGGAATGACAGCCTCGAATTTTGCCTATTCGATTCAGGCACGGCTGCTTCCTTACACAGAGTTGACAGCAATGTTTGAAATGATTGACTTCAAACTGCCGTTGACGAAAGGTTCAATGCCGACATCTTTTATGTTCAATATGCGGGACATCATTACCGTGCTGCCCCCGCTTATGAATTGCCCAAGTGATAAGACTCCGGCACTGGTACCAAGTCCCTACATGATTTACACGGATGAATTTGAATCTGCATCAGAAGCCTGTCAAACGGCTCCGGGAAATTATGTTGTTTGTACCGGCGACAACATATTCCGAATTAGTAAAACGACAGAATTCAATGGTGAAAAGAAATTTGAAACCGGCGGATTGTTTCACTACAATTCACGTTACACTTTCGGTGAAATCACCGATGGAACAAGTAACACAACGGCATTGTCGGAACTCATTGTATCCGAAGGTATTGATTACAGCGGTATGAGTCTTGACGAAGTTAAAGCAGCAAAGAAAAATATCCATTTAATTGGTTCCAATTTCACCCTGAAAGATACAGACTCTTATGTTTGGGCTGACCCCCAAACGCTTGCCGACAAGAACACCGGCAGTAAGAATTGGAGCGGTCAACGCGGAACCTCTTGGATTGTCGGGGCTCCTTTTAGCAGTACCTTCGGAGCCTTTTTGCCGCCCAATTCATCTGTTCCTTGCGCTAACTGGATGAATCACGGACTTTATGGTGCTTACAGTTATCATAACGGAGGTGTCAATGTGCTGCTTGCCGACGGCTCTGTCCATTTCGTGCCTAATTCCATTGACTATAATGTCTGGAAAGCCGGTGCTACCATCGCTGGCAGCGAAGCCGTTGCGGGCTTCTAACTTGGAAAAAGGCTCATCGCAAAGGTGCGGAGAAAAAACGAGTTGCAAAAAGGGCGAAGGCTAAAAACCTCCGCCCTTTGATTTACATTTTTTGCCGCCGTCTTGCGATGGCACTCTGAACTCATTATTCGCTGCTTCCCGCTCACCGTAAACTCGACGTTTTTGTACCGATGGCAAAGTCGATGCGTTCTTTGACGACCATACTCGGATAACGCCGCTTCAATTCCGCAAAATACTCCTCTTGATACTGCTTCCACCGTTGATTCTTAATCCGCTCCCGTATCTTTACCTGTGCCTCAATAAAAGGTACGACACTTGCCTCCTGCCGCTCAACAACCCGAATAAGATGAAACCCCTTGTCTGTGCGGAGAATCGCCGGACTTAACTGTCCGACCGGCAGCGAAAATACCGCTTGTTCTAACTCCGTTGAAGCAATACTGCCCTTTGTTGTCCAATCATATAATCCGCCCTTGGATGCCGTGAAACCGTCCGAATTCGCCTTTGCAATTTCCTCAAACGGCGCACCGCCAGCAACCTGATTTCCCATCCACTGTATTTTTCGCAAGGACTCTTCTTCCGACGGGTACTTCTGGAATAAAACGACCATTTCCTGCCACTTTGCCTTCGCTTCCGATGAAAACTCCGCCCGATTTTTATCATAATACTGCCGCAACTGTTCATAAGTCGATTCGCCGTTCGCCTGTTGTACCGCCGACATTAACCATTGTTGAGCGATTCGGTCGCGAACCCAAAGCATCCGTTCTCTATCGAGTGAAGAGCCGAGTTGCTGCTGCAAATACAGTTTCAGTGCTGCCGAACTGTTCACGCCGAATTCCTTCATCATTTCAGGAACTTCCGTTTGGTCGAAGTCTTCACCGATACGCCGGTCAAGATATTCCCGCTCCTGCTGTGTTTTAGACAGCGCATAATCATTGTAGATGAGAGCAACACCGATTTGTTCCTGCAAAAAAGCGGGATATTGGCTCTTGATAAAAGCCTCGATAAATTTATTTTTTTCTGCCACAGGCACCGTCTTACGTTCTTCTTCCGGTATTTTGTTGAGATTATCGTTGAGCATTTTCATTGCAAAACGGCGGAGTCTCGGCAGAATGTCGCACATCAAAATCACTTGTGTTCCGACGCGGGCGACCATTTCGGCACCGTGACAGGGAATCGTTTCAATCGAGTATTCGACGGTACTTTGAACTGGCGGCGGAGAGACCGGCTGCTGCGGTACAACAGCCTGCGCAGCAATCGGCTGTCTCTCAAGCGGCTGATGGTTCACGTCCGCAGTCTGCATCGGTAATTGTTCATAGACGCTCACCGGCGGAGATGCCGTGTTTGTCAGAAAAGGGTCGCTCACCGGCAGCGGCTGTTCTGCTGCTGCGGACTGGACGGCTGCGGGCGTTATATCTGTTACAGGCACTACTGCGCTGCTGTCCCACCTTTCTGCATCGTTCCGCAGTGATGTCGGCTGGATTACCGGCTGAACGGTAAGCGGTTGAATAGGGGAGGCATCTTGTTCCAACGCCGCAGGGGCTGGAGAATACGCTGCGGTCTCCGGTTCCGGTCTATTTGTTTCTTGCGGATAGGAAGACGGCGGTGTCGATGATTCCTGATATGGTTCCTGAACACTTGTTTGCCGGTCTTGGGAAGAGTTTTTTGCAAACGGATACTGCGATAAAAACTGCGAGAGCCGGTCTTCCGGCTTATCTTCACCGGACTTTTCTTCCGGTTGCAGTTGGAGTTTCCAACCGATGCGGGCGGCACATTCTTCGGCAAGTTTCGGATTGGTGACACATACGACCGTTCCTGCCGAAGCGAGAATAAGGAGTGTATAAAATAGATGTTTCACAATGGGGGGTCTCCAATACTGCCGGACAGTGCCGGTTAGGCAAGGCGATACATACACGTTGGAACGTATAATGACGGCGGGACGTATCGCAGAATGATAGGGATTTACGGCAGCCGCTGCAAGAGCAATTCGTTTTTGATACAAATCCCCAACTGCCGCCGTACAGACAACAACGCAGCGCAGCCGAAATTGGCTGCGCTCAACGTAAGCATTTAAGCATTTTGATAACTCAACACTTATTACTGCAAGGCTTCTTTCGCACTTTGCAGTACCCAGTTCGGCGTGTCGGGATGTTCAATCACGCCCCGTTCGGAAAATTTTACGTCAATGCCGTCCAACGGCGATTTACGCTCACCGCCCTCTTGTCCGCCGGGTCCTCCGGGTCCGCCCCCGCCGCGTCTGCCCATCGACGTTCCCGCCCTGTCAATCGTCTTCGCAGACGAAACCAAATAAAAGCCGACAACCAAAACTCGCTTTCGGCTCTCCGCCAGTTGCTTAATGACCGGTACAACACTCCACATATACGATTGACCGACTTCACAGAACGCCCAAGTGCCTTTCGTGATGCCCTTGCTGCCGCACGCCTGCGCCAAAAGCCGGCGCATCGTTGGTTCAATCAAGCCTGCGTGGTCTTCATCGCCGTGCGATATTAACAGAACCGCCTCCTCTTCCGGGTTTGTCGAAAGAGCCGCAACTTCGTCCCGAACATACTTGTCCAGCACATCGCCTTCGCTAATCGTTTGTGTAACAGTTACAGGAACGTGCGGCACTGCAGCACGGGCATTCTCCTCTTTCAGCGTCTTTCGCGTTGAAGGAGAAGAGTAAAGTCCCAGCGATGCCGGTACATCAAAATGCGTATGCGATGTCGGACAAATAAATGCCGGTACAACGATAATACGGTCGCAGCCCGCCTTTTCGAGAGTCTCGATTCCGGCGGCGGTATCCGGTTTCGCAAATTCCATATTGGCGGCGGTAACCGCGCGGAATGTTTTTTCCTTTTCGTTCAGTGCAGAAACTCTTTCGCCAAGTTTCTTGATGGATTCCTGCCAATTCGGCGACGGCGCACCGTGCGTGAGAATGAGCAAGCCGGGCTTGCCGGCGGTTTGTGCTGCTGCCGAAACGGTGAGTACCGTAAAAATCGCCAGAGCGGTTAACAGAGTAGTAAAAACTCTTCGCATTGCTTTTCCTTTCTTCTAGGGTGATAGTTTATCCTGCCGCAAACGGCGGGATTTAATGTAACGGGAACGAAGTTTTCGTCCCCATAAAAACAAACCGGTAACAGGTAATGATGCTGCAATCAAACAGGCGGTAAAATAAATCACCTTCGATACCGTACCGAATATCTCGCCGGTATGTAACGGAAAAATCAACGAAGCAATTTGTTCATTGAACGGAATATCATCGAACAAATCGCTCTTGAGGACTTCTCCGGTATATCGGTCGAATTGAATTTTATCTACCGCTGCGAGTTCACAAAAACCGGCACCGATTTTCTGATAGGTAACACTCCCGTCCGGCGATTGCGGCAGGGAAATCCTTATCATTCCTTTGCGCTGCGTCATTGCATTTCCCTTGACAAGGAAATCGTCTATGGTCAGGAAAGATACTGATGCCGCTGCGCCTTTGGAAACAACCGGTTTTTCCAGCAATCTGCCGAACGGTTTGGCTCCTAATGCCTTTTCTACTGCCGACCGGTACCACCCAAACGAGATGACCGGTCCGGTCAACGCCATAATTGTAACAGGAATTAAGGCGTAAAATCCGAGTGTATTATGCAAATCGAACAAAAATTTTCCCCATCCTCCTTTTGTTCGTATTTTCATACCGAGCAGCCACGCTTTGAGAACACGGAGTTTCGGCGGAAACCAAAGACACAGCCCGCCGGCAACGAGAACGAGAAAAATCAATGTTGCACTTCCGACAATGATTTGCCCTGTCCGAATGTCGAGCAGAAGAAACCGGTGCAGGAACGTGAGCATCATAAAAAACATATAGAGAGAACTCCGCTGAAGTCCCGGCGATTCTCCCGTGTAAGGATTGACAAGGCAGGCAGTCCCCAGCATTGCGTGAACGGCAGGAGGCATTCCGGCTGGAAGTTTTGCGCCGCCGGTATCCTCTTTTTTCACATTGAAAATCCACGCCTGCTTTTTGTCCGCCGGAATTGTTATCCGAACGACTTTTCCTTTTTCTGCTTTTTCGATGAGCGGAACGAGTTCTGCCAAACTCTTCGGTACTGCCGTGTCCGATGTGTGAACGCAGTAACGATTCTGTTCAAAGAACATAATCATTTCCGTTTTGAACGTTAACGCCGTTCCGCTCAAACAAACGATGAACAACACCAGACTGCTGACAATACCGAGCCAGAGATGAGTTTCGTAAGCAAGGCGGCGGAATATCTGCGGTGCCGACCTGCGTCCGAGAAGGTACAGACCCGCCGGAACGGCAAGCAGCAGTATTGTTACAAAAATGGTTTGGACACAAAAAAGCATTAGCAAAAAAACATTCAAGTTGTTATCTATTCTTTTTCTTTTTTAACCGCAAAGGCACGAAGAACACAAAGTTTTTTTCTTACATTCTTCGTTTTCTCCGCACCTTTGCGATGAGCCTTTCTCCAAGTTAGAAGCCCGCAAAGGCTTCGCCGTCATTGATGGAGGCAGCACGCCGCCATATTTTCAAGTCAACGGAGCCGGATACCGGGTGAACACTGCCGTCGGCAAATACCGTATTGACGACCGAATTATGCGCACTAAACACCCCGAATAGTCCCTCGTTCATATTCCAGAGAGACGGTATCTTCGCATTAGGCGGCAAAAAAGCACCGAACGTGATGATTGCGGGCTGATTCAGCACCCAAGAACTCCCCCGTTCCGTTCTCCAGCCTACCATCGTCGGCATCTTATTCGGTGCCAAATAGGTGTCGAGTGTACCTAAATCGCCGTCTGCCAGACCGCTAACAATGTTTGCACTATTGTCGGAAATAATGCGGTCGATACTGCCGGAGGTTACCGTTGTTGACGTTTTGTACGAATAAACAGTTCCCATCGGAGCCTCACTGAATATATGCGTCCGATGCCGTTTTTGTACGACCGCTTCGCTGACAGAAACGGTGTTCGCAAGGGTAATATCGGGACAAATTTGGGTTTCGGCAAATGCCATCGTATTGGAATTTCCGTCCCCAATTTCTCCGAAAGTAATCGGCAGTACCACCGACAATGTCCTGCCGCTCAGTGCCGGCGGATCTCCCCACTCCGCTGGACATAATCCAGAACGGTTATCCGAGGTCTGGTAGAACATCCCGTTGGGTTTTGTTTCGACATTCAAATTGCCCGTCCCGTCGTCCGCCGTCCAGTAATCTCCCGCTTGGCGGTATCGTGCATAATCGCTGCCGGTACACACCATATAGGAGATAGTTCCGCTTTCGAGGGCTTGACCGCCGTCGGCGATTGTCGTACCTTCTTCCCGTGAGTAAGCCGTTTTTTTTCTTGCGGGTGCTGACGAATCGCTGGGACAGCGAGCCAGGGGCAGCGAGGTTTCCGCTGCCGCAACAGCGTGGTCGAGAAACCAAGTGGGAGTCATTGCAGCGTAGGTTGCTGCCCCCAAAAGGTCTTGGTCAAAATTAAGACCGGCAAAAACAGCGACCTGCTCAATGAAGGGAGTTAAGCGGAGTTGCGGGGAATAACCCCGGCGTGTGCTGTTTCCCAAGCCGGGCAGTTCATTTTTGGCATCGTGGTAGGTATGCAGCGAGAGTCCCCACTGTTTGAGGTTGTTCGTGCAGGACATTCTTCTTGCCGCTTCCCGTGCGGCTTGCACAGCCGGAAGCAAGAGGGCAATCAGTATGCCGATGATAGCAATGACGACAAGAAGTTCGACGAGAGTAAAGGCGGACAGCCTACCTAGTCTGCCCCCCCCCTCAAATTAACTAAATTACTGTGTTCGGCAGGGGAAGCCGAAACGTTTTCTGCCGAGGCAGAGGACCGCCGATGGAAAACATCGGCACATAGTTGCAGTAGCATATCTTTCTCCTTATAGAGTTAGGGTGTGGTATGAAACAAGTCATTTCAGGAAACGCAGCGGGAAGCGGTTCCATCCGCTCTGTTTGCATTTCAATATATGTACTTATTTTAATTCTCAAACATTCTATCACGATGAAAGATTGTTGCAAGAGGGGGGGAGGTGTTGGTAGTACGCTTGCATTTTAGTACCTCCGCAAAAGACACAAGCATTACCTCACCAGAGAGCGGCTTATATTAGACTTCTTTGACGGGAAACAGGTAGAGAACAACTCTATTACTACTTTTTTCGGTACCTGATGTTCCGCAATTCGCCCTCCGAAGACCACGTGCAAAAACCAAGCGGCTTGTAATCATTCATCTCGAAACGCACTGAAAAAGTCCTGTCATCCGTTTCTATGTCAACGACTAACTTTTCGTCCCAAATTTTTTTCTTGTCCGGCTTCGCAATCCAAACCTGAATCGCCTTTTTCGTAACTAAAATACGGAAGCGGTACCAAACATTGTCCTCGTAATCATAATTGGCAGACGTTTCATTTTCCGAAGCATCCGAACCGTTGACGCTGCTCAAGCCGGTAATCGCCCCGCCCCAGCCGCCGTTGACCAACGTACAGAAATCCTTGCCTACGGGAAAAGTACACGCCGCAAAAAAATCGCTGCCCAGTGTCCGCCGTGCCTCATACGACAATTCATAATCCGTTGCCGGCAGAGTTTTGCCGTAACGGACACCGGTCATCGAATCGCCGCGCCCGATGACCAGAACATCTTTTTTCGCTTCGACTTTGCCGTCGCCGCCGTACTTCGGCACCGACCAGTCTTTGAGCGTGCCGTCAAAAAGCACTTTCCACGTCTCTTCCGCATAAAGCGGAGAAACGGCAAACAATAATACTAATACAGACGGTATCAATACAGGCACAAAGCGGGACATTGTCATTCGTTACGAGTGGTGAGCGGTGAGTCTTTAGCACGCTTGCGTTTTTAACACATACGCGTTTTAGTACACGAAACATTCTAACACGAAAACCGATTGCTGTCTATTGTACGCCGTAAAACACAACGAATCGCAAGCAAAATGGGGGCAAATTCCTTGCATCAAACATTTTTTGCCGATATTTCTATGAATGTTCTGTTTCGTTCGTCTATACTCTTGGGAAAACGAAACCGGTTACCCGTCTCCCGATACGATGCAAGACGAACTTTACGAAGCAATCCGCCGTTATGCGGCAAGGCTGCTCTCCGATTCCGAAGAGGCAAAAGATATTACGCAAGAGGTTTTTCTGCGTCTCGAAGAAAATCAGGGGAAAATCGAACAGCAACGTCCTTGGGCTTACCGGACGGCTCGGAATATCATTATTGACCGATTCCGCAAGTCCGGCAGACAGGGAACGATGCCGGAGGAAATCCTTGCCGATGCAACGCGTTTCAACCCGGCTTTACTTGCCGAAAAAAGGGAGGAGAACGAAATGATACGACAAAAGATGAACGTCCTTTCGCCGAAACACCGTGAGGTGCTGCGGCTTAAATTTCAGGAAGGTCTCAAATATGCCGAAATCGCCGAAGTACTCGGCGAACCGGTTACGACCGTTGCGTGGCTCATCCACGAAGCCGTCGGCTTACTCCGTAAAGAATTGGGGATTGAGACTTGAGAATTAGATTTTCCATTCTCCGGTTTCAATTATCAATTCTCCTAACCGCTAACCCCCAAATAATCAAATGACCATAACAATAAACGACCCTAAACTGACCGCTTTCGTACTCGGTGAACTCTCCGATGACGAAATGCGGGAAATGCAAGCGGCAATCGATGCCGATGCCGAACTGCAAAAAGAAGTCGCAGAAATTCGGAACATCACTAACCAAATTACCCTAGTTATGAAAAACGAACCGCTGCCGAACGATACCGTAAGCACCAAGCCGAAAAAGCGGCATTGGCTCATTTCTGCCGCAATCATTACCGCTGCCGCCTCGCTGCTCATCGCTGCTCTCGTCCCCTTGTTGCTACCGCCAAAAGAAACCGCCGTTGCACAATACAGCATTGATGCGGCTGATGTTGATGAGGAAAAACCTGCCCTTTCTCAATCGGCGGCGCAGCAGGAACAAGCCCCTGAATCGGCGATTGTAAAGAAAGATAAATGGAGTAGAGTGTTGGCGGAAACGTCATCTTCGTATGACAACTCTGATACGTTAGTCCCTGAATCGGGTATTAAGGGGCGTGGGAGAGAATCACTGAAAAGCAGCAATAAGCCGGATACAGTAACCCAGTGGTCCCGCCCTGTTACTGTAGGACGGGCAGGACAGCCGTTGTCTAGTGCGTCCGAGTCTCCGTCCAACAGCCTTGCCGTTTCCGGCACGATTTCCGGCAGTACCGTTTTGCCGCTGTCTGGGTCCTTCGACGGTTCAAACACGGCATTAGGCGGTAAGGCATCGGGTAATGTCTCCGAGATAAGTAAATTGGAATATCCCTCCAGTAAGTTGATAGACAATGAGTTTAATATGGGTATGATGCAGCCGTCTGACAGGAAAATACCGCTAGGCAGAAAAGATATTGCCGATGAGGAAAAATTATCTCGTGATCCTTACAATTCCGCCAATGCCGAAGCGTACAAGGAATTTACGGAGAACGAATTCAAACCGGTCAAAGTCGGCGAATTTTCGACCTTTTCCATTGACGTTGACTCGGCATCCTATACCGCCATGCGGCGGTATATCAACGAAACGAACCAGCGTCCGCCGGTCGTTTCCGTCCGGCTCGAAGAATATGTCAATTATTTTAAGTACGATTACGCTCCGCCGACCGACGGCAAGCCGTTCGCAACTCACGTTGACGTTTCGCCGTGTCCTTGGGAGCCGAAACATCTTTTGGCACGGATCGGAATCAAAGGCAAAGAATACAGCGTCGATGAACGTCCGCCGCTCAATCTTGTGTTTCTGATTGACGTTTCCGGCAGTATGTCCGCATCAAATCGGCTGCCGCTCGTCAAGCGGGGACTCACCGAACTGGTCGAAATGCTGCAATCGAAAGACCGCGTTGCTATCGTTACTTATGCCGGGGAAAGCCGGGTTGCGCTGCCGTCCGTTTCGGGACAGGAAAAGCAAGCGATTTTGGATTCGATTAACGGTCTCGGAGCGGGCGGTTCTACCGCCGGAGCTGCCGGGATCAAAACGGCTTATGAAGTTGCCCGAAAATATTACGACAAGAAGTCGCAAAACCGTGTGATTCTTTGCACGGACGGCGATTTCAATGTCGGCGAGACGAACAACAAGACGCTTGAAGAAATGATTGGCGATGAGGCAAAGAGCGGTGTTTTTTTGACGATTCTCGGTTTCGGAATGGGCAATTACAAGGATGACCGGCTCAAAACGCTGTCAATGCGGGGCAACGGCAATTACGGTTACATCGACACGATTGAGGAAGCACGCCGATTGTTGGTCGAAGGTTTGACCGGAACGCTCTTTGCTATTGCCAAGGACGTAAAGATTCAAGTCGATTTCAATCCGGCAAAGATTACAGGATACCGGCTGCTCGGTTACGAAAACCGGAAACTGCGCGACGAAGATTTTCATAACGATAAAGTTGATGCTGGCGAAATCGGTGCTGGTCATACGGTAACGGCATTGTACGAAATCGTTCCCATCGGTGAAAATCTTCCGACCGCCGTTGATAAGTCTCGTTACGATAAAGAGCCAAAGAATACTCCCGAAATTTCGGCAGATACACATTCGATTCATTCGGACGAGTTACTGTTTGTGAAACTCCGTTACAAGGAACCGGACGGCGATAAGAGTTCGCTGCTCGAATATCCTGTAACAGCAGCGTCAACGAAGATGTCCGCCGACTCGCAGTTTGCCGCTGCCGTTGCTCTGTACGGAATGTTATTGCGTAACAGTCAGCACAGCGGCAATGGAACTTATGATACCGTTCTCGAATTGGCAATGCCGAACGTCAAAGACGATTCATACCGCAAAGAGTTTATCGAACTCGTCAAAAAGGCGAAGGAATTGAAGTAACTTATTCAATTTGCATAAAAACGAGGCGGGCGGTTTCAGCCTCCGCCTTGTCCTCTTGAAAAATCGTCTTGAGGCGTTAGAGTGAGATAGATGGAGGCGGCTTACGATGCTTTCGCGATACATCAATCCTTACACTGATTTTGGTTTCAAAAAGTTGTTCGGCGAAGAAGCGAACAAAGACTTGCTCACCGATTTTCGCAACACCCTGCTGCCGGACTATTATCAAATTGCCGAATTATCGTTCAAAAATCCAAACGTTCTTGGTACGGCAAGAGAAGACTACAGTGCCATCTTCGGCATCTATTGCGATGCTGATTTTGTGCCGTGCGGTGAACCGCTGATAACTTCGCCCATCACCATCGGTCTTGCCGCAACTTTGTAGCCTTTTTCGTACAAAATTTGTTTCAACGTTTGATATTCTTCAAACGAATCGGGATAAACCCAAAACGTTGCCGTATAAATATCGCTGCGGAAAAGCGATAACTTTTGTAAAAAGAGCGATTGCGAAGACGATAGAACCGTTTCAAGCGGCTCGCCGATGTTCTCCGAAAGAGGTCTCATCTCTGCATATTGTAACGATAAGACTTTTCCGAAACCTTCGCGGGCAGGCACATTAAACACGCCGAGCATAAAATCCATTTCAAAACCATCGACCGGTGCTGTTTTACCGGTACTTGACGGTGCTTTAAAATACTTCTCCTGATTACCGGTGATGTCCGCCCGCATTTTATCCATCAATTCTATCCAGGGAACATACGCTACCTTCTTGCCGAGAAGACGAAAATGAATTTCTTTTTCCTCAACAGTCTTCGCTAATGGTGCCGGAATATTTTCTATCACCGCTGCCTTCGGACGGGTCTGCTGCATCAGCCACGTTCTCCTTGCGTTGAGTTCCTCTAATTTCACATTCGTTTCCGCAAGTTGCCGCTGATACTCGACAGATTTTTTAACATCTTGGCTTTGTTCTTCGGCTGCCGTATCAATAGCGGCTCTGGCGGTCGTCAGCCGGTCAAAGAGTACCGCATACTGCTCCGCCTGATAGTGTATCTGTTCACCGACTATTTCCTGTTTCATTTTTGATTCCGCAATATCTCGGCGCAGTGCATAAACGGTCGCTTGTTTGATTTGCATCTGCTCTATCAAGGCAGCGGTCGGTTCATCTGTCTCTTGGGAAACATCGGCAGAATACTGTGCCCGAATACCGGCAACCATCACGAGAATAATCAGGATGCCGACAATGTTCGACACCACGTCAAGAAACGAATCCTGACTGATTTCGGCAGCATCCTGCACCGGTTTTTTACGAGGCTTATACATTTATTTATACCGCTTCCGATTTGAAAATTTTGAGAGAGAATAAATTGCAAGGTTGTTTTTGTGGCGAGCGGCGGGTTTTCGCTCCTGTCTTTACTCGCCGCTGAACAACCATTTTATGTTTTCGGCAAAACAAAAGCATATCGGATTCGGCACAATACGCTTCTACTCAATACGGTCTATTTTCCACTCGCTATATCTTAACCATTTTTGTAACTCTTTTAATGGCTCTTCACCGCCGGGCTGCACTTTCACTTGCAGTACGATTTTCCAAACGATTCCGTCACCGGCACTGCCCCACGATTCCTGATACTCCATCACCGCCTTAACGATTTGCTCAAACGCTTCGTTCGGCGGGGTACTTATCCGTACCGTTTTCTCGAACGCCAAACCGGCTTGCTTTACCAGCACAAATTTATCCGATTCACAGCGCAATTTTACCGTCCGCGTAATCGAACGGACGGACGGCGGTAACTCTTCGCTCGACGGATTGATGTTTTTGCGTCCTTCCGGCTGCGGCATTGACGCTGCTCCGCCGCCTCCGTTTTGATGCCCTGACAAACGTTGCTTCTGTTGAGACGGCTCATTTTGATTATGTTTCAATGCCTCGTAATCTGCCGGCTCATAATTTTTTGTTATCTTTTCCTCTATAGTATCGCCGAATACAGAATACACCGCATCTTGCGGAGAGACCGCCGTATTTTTCGCAGCAGCAACCGGCGTTTCCTGCCGCTTCCGTACGGTATCGCTATCGCCTTTTTGGCTGCCTGTTATGTTATTGCCGTTACCCGCATCGCCCGCCGGTACGCCCTGTACGTCCGGCTGCACCACGGGAAAACGCTGCGCCGTTCCTCTTCCGCCTTCACGTTCCAGACGCATCGCCATCAAGTATCCGTTCATTCGGCGGCGGGAAGTTTCCAACTGCTGCGCAATGCGGTTTTTCAATTCTTCACTCGCTGCCGGATACTCGATTTGCCAATCTTCATTGACCAATTCGTAACCGTAATCCTTCGCCCAAGAACCAACAGCCCGAAGCGACCTGGCATACATCGCAGTCCCCGAAGGACGGACAATCAGAAGCGGATACGGTTCGCTGCCGCGTGCCGTTTGATTCGTTTCCATATAATACTGCCGAATCGAACGCAGCACAGAATCAAACGGATTGTCGGGACGGTCGGCTGTTACAAAATCGTTGAGCGTTAATTCGATGCCTTCGGGCTGAATGAGAATTTTGTTTTCAACACATTCAATATAGATAGGGCGGCGGTATGTTCCGCTTTGTCCCCGATACGGAACAATAGAATAAGATTTTTTATTTTCTGCTGCGGTTTTTTGAATTTCCGCTAATTCGAGTTCGGCTTCCTGCTGCCGGCGTTTTAGTTCGGCAAGATGTTCTTTTAATTTTTCGTTGTAAAGCGGTTTCTCCGTACTCGGGGCGGCATCGAATTGCGTTGCTAATTGTAACAGACGGCGGATTTCGGCAGCAACTTTCTGCGTTTCTTTTTCGACGACAGCAAGTTGCGTTTGCATATCGGCAAGTTTTTCTGCATTGTCGTTTTTGACGGCGGTCAGATTTTCAGCAAACCAGTCGGCTTCCTCCGTCTTGTCTTTAATTTCTTCGAGCGTTGGTGCGGTGGTAACGGTTGTGTCCTTTCCCGTATTTTCTTCCCGCACGTTCTTCGCAACGATGACAAGGAGCATAATCATCGCCCCCATCGTACACAGAAGAACGGCTAAAAAAGGAAATAGTGTTACCTTCACGATTTATACTGCCTTCAATTCCATCCGCCGGTTGCTGTTAAGCAAATGAATGACCGCAGCGAGACTGTTGACGGTTTCCTCAAAGTTCCCGACGTTCGCTAATGTTACAAGATTACTGCGCAAACGCTCTTCGAGTTGTAATAATTCCGAATGATTTCCGAGAACACGCTGTAACGCTTCTGTTTGCTGTAGCGTCTCTTTCCGTAACGCAGTCAGTTCCGCAGCACTTTGACGCAGTGCCTCGACAAACGCCGCCGGCGCAAGCGGACACGGTTCTGCAAGCAGACCGGCAGAAGATTCACTGACACCGAAACGTCCCCGCAATTCTTCACCGGACAAACGTTCTGTTTCGCCGAGCAGATTCATTTCTTCGCGATGAACGAGAAACTGAATGAAAAACAACAACACGTCCAGAGTCATTGCCAAACCGGTCGTGTCGAAAGCCACAGCAAGACCGGCTGACAATTTCTTGCTCGATTCGTTGATCGTATTCAAATCGAGATTATCCAGAGCGGCGGTAATTCCAATGACCGTGCCGAGAAAACCGACCATCGGGACTGCCCAGAGAATCAACCTGACCAGACCGTAATCAGCATCGGCTTTGACGGCGGCACTGTCGGCAAGAGAACGCAGTTCATCGTCCAGAGCATCGGCTTTACCGCAGCGGTGAACAAATTGCAGAGCCTTGATGAGTCGCTGTGTTAAAACGGATGTCCCGTTATTTTTTTCGTACTGCCGGATTTTATCAACATAAGACGGAATATAACGCACGTCGGCTTTAGTGTCTTGCGGCGGCAGGACAGGAGTATTCCGCAGGAGTTGCCGCTGTGAAACAACGGACAGTAGTTTGACCGCCAGAATCGCAAAGCCGACAAAAAACATTACCGCCGTAATATACTCGACGGGATGACCGGCAAAATAGCGGTAAATCAGAGGATGAGCAATCCAGCCTTTGTGGACGGCAAAATAAAATGCGAAACTCAACAAGCCGCCGAGCAGCAGCGGGGAGGTGAACAATTTTTTCATAGCGAGGGGGGCGAAAAGAGAGGACTATCGGGGATCACATCTCTCCGTTCTATCGGCAGAATAACCGGAAAAATCCATAAAATCTGCCCAATGAGACCGAAAAAAAAATTGCTCTTGGAAAATTTGGGAGAAATGGTTACAATGCGCTGGTTTTTGTTAACGAATATCAATGAACAGGGTTTTTCTCTCGACCTTCCTGATACTTTTCTTGTTACTGGGGCATCGCTGCCTGCCGGTTCATTGCGTGTTAGGCGGTGATGCCGAAAACACTTTCAACGCGGCAAAAACAGCTTACGATAACAAACAGTATGAAACTGCCCGCTCCGGTTTTGATGCGTTCCTGAAAAAAAATCCAGCACATAAGCAGGCAGATGAAGCCAAATTCTGGCTTGCTGAGTCGCTGATGTATCTCGGACAGTATGCCGCTGCTGAAACATATTACAATCAATTAACCGGTCTCGATACTTCACTGGCAACGGCTGCGGCGTTTCGGCTTTGCGACATTCCGTATCTCGAAGGCAAATTTGATGTTGCTAAACCGCGTCTCGAAGCCTTTGTTGATAAATATCCGCACGATAAGAATTTGCAATTCGTCCTGTATTATCTCGGCGATATGGCTATGCGGAGCGGAGGAGCGGAGGAAGCTGAATTTTATTTTTCGCAATGCGGCCGGATGTTTCCCGATGCCGTCAAGTCAACGGAAAATAAATTCGGTCTCGCTTGGGCAAAAAATAAACTCGGCAAACAAACGGAAGCAAACGCTCTTTTTCAGCAACTCCTGACAAGTACAACACCGGCAACAGCAGAACAGGCGATGGTCGAATGGAGCAAGGCTTTGTTCGACCGCGGCGATTACAATGCGGCAATTACCGCCTTGCTGGACTTTCAGCGAAAATATCCGAACAGTCAATATTTTGCGGATTCCCAGCGGGTTCTTGCCCGATGTAAAACTGAACTGCGCGACTTTGAAGGAGCATTGCAAGTACTTTCACAGATTGCCGCAGCATCGCCGGACGATAAGTTACAAAAAGCCCGATGTTTGTACGGACTCAATCGAAAAAGCGAAGCACAAACAGTGCTTGCCGAAGCCGAACGGACGGCGGGAACAGCGTACAAAGACGAAATTGCCCTATTTAAGTCGGTGTTTTTGTACGAGCAGCAGGATTACAAAGGAACGGCAACATTGCTTGAATCGCTGGTGCTGCCGCAATACGATGCCGTCAATAACAAGATGATGTTCAATTATTCGACGCTGTCGCAAAGTGCCGGTATTAAAAAATTGAGCGATGAGGCTTTTTTCAAAGCATGTTCGTTGTTAGCCTTATCTTATGCCAAGAGCGGCGATACGGCGAAAGCATCGGCGGCGTTGGTTGAAATGCAGGGGCAGGCAACGCTCATCGGCGGAACAAAATTGGCTGGAATTTGTACGGAAACAGCAAGTCAACTTGCCGGTGCCGGTGTTCGCAGCGGAGGTTCTCGGGATAAAAATTATTCCGCCCGGCAGAACGGAACGCAGATAACCGGAACGCAGCCGAACGGCACAACACAATGGACTCCCTTACTTCCCAATCCGGGCTTGAATCCGAATTATGCGGGAACGGCATCTGCCGACACACCGAATTCTTTCCGTAACCGAAATCAGTGGAAGCCGAGCGGACAAAGCAGCCTTTCGCCGGCAGCGGGACAAAACGGCGTGATGACAAGCGGAACAGATTTAGACCGGTTTTGGCGGGCGATGCAGTTTTACGAAGGCAAAAATTATGGTGCCGCAGCGGCGCAACTCGAACAGGTTCTTTTAGGACAATACAATCCGTCAGCAGTGCCGAAACAGTATTTGATTTTTTACAATGTAACCGGTGCGGACGGCACGCTTGATGAAGCGACTTTTACCAAAGCGTGCAGCGTTCTCGTTTTAGCCAAAGCGCAACTGGGCGGCGTTGAAGAAGCGAATGCGGTCTTGGCAGCATTGACTCCGCGTATCAAGTTAACAGATAATATTCAAAAACAGTTGTTACAGGAAACGTACAATCAACTTGCCAACATAACGAGAAGCGTTAATTTAACACCGCTGGCGAACAATGCTGCCGGTTCGCTTGTGCCGGAAACGGAACAGCGGCGTTTGCTTCGGGAGGCAAATGCTTTATACAATACAAAAAAATTCAGCGAGGCGGAAACGAAGTTAGCAGAATTGATTCAAGAGCCGTTGTCGGAGGCGAATCTTGCCGAAGCATTATTGTTACAGAGTAAAACAAAATACAAAGTCGGTAAAGATACCGAAGGCATTGCGATTCTCGAACGTATTGCAGCAGAATTAACCCCGCTGCCGCAGTATGCCGATGCGCTTTGGTATCTCGGTTTATATTACGATTCCTGCGGCGATACGGTCAAGTCGGTCGAGTATTTTCAGACGCTTGCCGATAAGTTTCCGAACTCGAAAAACATTGACGGTGCATTGTATTTTTTAGCGTTGGACGATTTGACGAACGGCAGCGGACGCAAAGCCAACACGTATCTGCTCCGTGCTTGCCGTAACTGTCAAAACGGTTTATACTGGACGCACGCAACTTGGCTTCTGGCGTACGAGGCGTTTAAGAAAAAAAATTATGCGCAATCTGAGATGTACGTGCAGAAGATATTAGACCATCCGCCGGATGCGGCGGTGTTAGACCGGACACTGTATTTGAAAGGTGCATT
The DNA here is from genome assembly GCA_031289675.1 of Planctomycetaceae bacterium. Lineage (GTDB taxonomy): Bacteria > Planctomycetota > Planctomycetia > Pirellulales > Thermoguttaceae > WRKP01. The sequence goes on along the minus strand of JAITOZ010000266.1, from coordinate 14,231 downwards.
GGCGATGAACCGCAGCGAGTACGAGACGGCATTTCTAGCGTTTCGCGAGGTCGGCAAGTTATGTCCCGACAGTCCGCTCTACCGTTTTGCGATGCTCAATGCCCAAAGCGCAGCAGGAAAAACGGTTATCAAGTAGCGTACGGTCTTCAAAAGGTTCATAATGAAAAAGGTTCATAATGGCTGGTGAAGTATTATCGCAGGAAGAGGTTGAGAATCTACTCAACATAATGTCGGTCTCAACGCAGCAGGACGCGAAACCTGCGGGCGGCGGTGCGGCAGGCAGTGCCGGTCCCGGTGTGCATACTTCCGGTGCTTCTGCGTCTTCGACCGGTTGGCACACGAAAGAAAAAGTAACGCCTTACGATTTCAAGCGTCCCGAACGCGTCGGCAAGGAGCAAATGAAAACGCTCCAAACGCTTCACGAAGGATTCGGACGAAAATTTGCTGCCGGTCTCTCGGCAATGCTCCGCTCAATCGTCGAAGTCAAATTGACGAGCGTTGACCAATTAACTTACAGCGAGTTTATTTTCAGTCTCGACAACCCGACGTGTTTTAATCTCTTACGGGCCGAACCGCTGGAAGGGAATATGATTCTCGACATCAATCCGGTTATTTTATTTCCGATGATTGACCGGCTTCTCGGCGGCGGCAGGGAATCGACAACGGTTACACGCCGACCGCTTACGGAAATTGAATTGCGTCTTGTTTCGCGTGTTACCAGTTTATTTTTGCGGGAATTGAAACACGCTTGGGACAATGTGATGGAACTCGATTTCAATGTGGTACAAGTCGAGAGCAATCCGCAGTTAATACAAATTGTTCCGCCCAACGAGGTCGTTGTGCTGTTGATTTTTGAAGTCGCCCTGATTGAAGTGCGGGGTGTCATTCATCTGTGTATTCCGTACAACTCTTTTGAACGCATTGCCGGAAAATTGACAACGAATGCGTGGACGGGTTACAGCAGTAAAAAGCAGGCAACACCGCAAACGATTAAGAAAATCAGCAAGTCGATTCGAGATATGAAAGTCCAACTGAAAGTCCGGCTAGCCGAATCGAGAATGAAGATGCACGAGTTGGTCAACTTGCGGGTCGGCGATGTTATCGCAACGCAAAAAAATGCCGAATCGCTCTTGTTAGCCAGTGTTGAAGGAATCCCGAAGTATTGGGTCAAGGCGGGAAAATATAAAGGCTACACCGCCGTTGAAATCGAGGAAAAAATCGAAGACCCGACAGAAATTATCGCACAAGAATAACGGCTTCCGGCAGTTCTTGCAACAAAAAAATTCCGCGTGCTACGGTTACAATGACGGACTGAATGCGGCTTTAACAATTCGGGGCTGAAGCGGGTAGGGCGAGATGAACAAGATTTCCTGTTTTTGTACATCCGCTTCGACCCGGAAATTTTGTAACGGCAGCATTCCTTGATTCGGTATCCGTAACTGCGGTATCAGTTTAGAAAAACGTATTTCGCCGGTCTGTTTGTCAATCCCCATCAAACCGGTCGAGAACGATGTGCTCCCCCCTGCCGCTTCTTTTTTTGCTTCGACTGTATCTGTTATCGAAACGCCGAAGAGCGATACAGGCAAATCGGGCGGGATATTCACCAAGCGGAACCAATTATTTATTTCTGTACATTTATTCCAGCACGCTTTGCCTTCGGTATCGAAGAGCATTATTCTGCCGCTGCCGATTCCGCTGCCCGCGACAGCATTAAGCGGACCGTAGTGTCTCGTGAACTTCGTTCCGTTTTCTTCCAACTGCTGCGGATTATTGCGTCCGACTTCTGTTGAATCAGTAAAGAACACAAGAAAACATCCGCCGGAAAACTCAACATCAAAATCCATACTGCTGTTACCGCCGGAATAAACCGCTGCCCTGTTATCCCCCTCTTTTGCCGCTACATTTTCCGGCTCGGTACCGGCTGCCGGCAACTGCATCACGGCAAGCGGAACGTCTTGCTTAAAAACATTGTACTTCGTTTCTAAATCAAAAATCTGAAGTGTGTCCGCTTTACCTTTTAATGCTGCCAAGTACCGATTATTTTGTAACATTTTCATTAAGGATCGGCTTGTCAAATTGTTACAAAAAGTTTGTAGCGGCAAAGTGGAATCCGTATCAGCAACAAGCAAAGCACGTTTCCGTTTGTCAAATAAATCGTTCAAGTTGCCGGCACTTAAAAAATAAGTATCCGGCAATACATCTTTGCCGGTATTTTTTTCGGCGGCGGAAATACTCCGGCTGTCATTTTCCAGACCGGCAAAAACGATATTTGTTTTGTAACAATAAATACCTCCGGTAGGAATCAATCCTTCGGCAAGTTCATTGCCGCTCAACGGGTCAACGGCAACAGTGCGCCGGGTTTCAGAATACACGAGAAACAAATGCCGGTCATCGCCGAGTACCGAACACGCTGCCGAAGTGTTCTGCGGCGGCAATGTACGCGTCCAAAGCGTTTGACCGGTCAGCGGCTCGAAACCGGAAACCGTACCGGCATCACAAACACAAACAACGTCTTCGGACACAAACACGCTGCTTTCAGGAAAACAACGTGCTAACTGCGGCGGCGATTGAAACGGAATAAACCGTATTGAATCAGCACTGCTGTTTTGCCGCTGCGGCAGATAACCGGTGAACACTTTTTTCCAAAGAACTTCCGGTTCGCTGCCGTTCGTTTTCAAAGCTGTTAGCGTATTACCCCGCACGAAAATGAGTACGTCCGGTGAACCTGTTACATAAACGAATTGCGTCTGCACAGCAAAACGGATGGGTGCCGAATACTGTCTGTATGCGAGATACATTTCGGGCGGAAGATTTGTCTCAGACAACGGTATCCGCCAGCGCATTTTCCCGTTATTTTCGTAACAAACAAGATATAAATCCGAAGCCGATGTGTCGAGCGAAAACCGTACCGAAGACATCGCCGCAGCGGCATTGCCGAGATACGGAACCGGACGCTGCGAGAGAGGATTAAACTGACCGGCATTTCTCGCGAGGCGCAGGATACGGGCAACAACTTCATTCTCCCGCTGGCCCGGCATCGCCGCCGAAATGTCCGTTTCTGTTGCTTCTTCGACATTGACTTGTCCCGTGTTCCAAAGAGAAGGAGCGGAATACGGTATCTTATCGGAAGCGGATTGTTCACGTTCCTTATTGTCCGTTCCTTGTTCAATGCAGCGGAAAGCATAGCGTAACTGAACCGAATGATTTGCACTGACGGCAATCATCACCGGCTGCTGTGCCGATAAGGCAAGTGCTTTTTGTACATAATCTCTGAACTTGTCTTTCTCACCGGCTTTGAACGCACCGGCGGCAAGAGCATAAAGAATTTCAGCCGTTTCTTCCGGCAATTCTGCGAGCGGGAGCAACTCTGCCGCACTGCTGCCCCAATTTGCATAATCCTGCCTAACGGCTTCGAGAAGTCCGCACCGCAGCGCATCAGATGCTTCGGCACTAGGTTTCGCTTTCAACGACTGCCGAAATGCTGTAACCGCCTCCGGTAATTTGCCGCCGTCTTTCAAAACACGTCCATACTGTAGCAGCGCATCCGCGTCATTTGGATTCGTTTTCAGGACCGCTTCGGCATATTTTGCCAGCGGTTCTTTTTGGGCAAAACACATCACGTTGAGCGGCGATTGTGAAAAGAAATGTCCCTGTACACCGGCAAGATTGCCGAAATAACTCTTAAAAACAGATGCGGCGGATAGTGCGCCGGTTGTATTGGACAGCATAACCGGCGGAGAAATCCATTCTTCACCGGCAGGAAAGTTTGCCGACAAAACATCTTGCAGACCGGTTTGCCGCTGCCGGTAGTTCTGCGGAGGCGGAAACGGTTGACCGGCGTGCTGACCGGAGATGGACTGCCAATCAATTTTATCTTCTTGCGTATGACCGTCTTGTGCGTTCCCCTCTTGTGTCTTATCGTCTAAATGGATGCAGGCAAGATAACCGCCGCTCATCGGCAGAAAATACCGGCTTCCTCCGGCAATGCCGGTTCCGCAAGGACGCAGCGATGCCGGAAAGACAATAGAGAGCGATTCGCTGCCGGTGCGCAAATCGAATGCCGTCATTTTTTCCGGTGTTACAATAAATATTTTCCCGTTACGGATACAGGCAGGAAAAAGAGCATCGGCTCTGCCGATATTTTTTTTCCAAAGAAATTTTCCGCTTAACAAATCGAGACAATGAAGACTTGCACTATCCGGCGGTGCAATGACCGCACAACCGCTGTCAATCAAGATGCTCGGCATCTGCCAGCCGCTTTCAGCAAAAATCTGCCGGTACTGTTGTTCGGCAAACCGGCTGCCGGGCACCGCCAAATGCTGTATCTGATTATGCATCAGCCGGTCGTTCGGTGTTTCATTCGGCGCAGCCACATAATTGTAACACCAAAGTACCGAAAGCGTTGCTGCGTCCAGTGCAACCGTTAACCCGCTGCCGGTCGGGCAGAGCATTATCCCGCCGTAAGCCGAAGGAATCAACGGATACGTGCGGCGCAGCAAATCGGTTTCGATGGGTTTCGATGCCTGCGACAGCGGAATGTGCCGTATCAAGTTGCCGCTTTGTGTGTCCAGAACAAAGAGTTGAATTAAACTGCCGTTTTCACCGATAACATACAGCCTGCCGTTGAGAGGCAGAGGCACACCGAGAAAACAAGTATTGAGTAATTGCTTTTCTTCACTGCTGTAAAACGGTTCTATATCGGTTCGGATTTTATTCGCTGTATTGTTTTGATTCGCCGCACCGTTTTTACCGTTTCGAGCGTCCTTGTCTGCCGGATTATTGCTGCCGTTATTTTTATCGGAATTATTGTTACTATTATTATCGGCATCCGCAATACAAGCGTCAATGTATTTTTGTACCAGCGGGAATTTGCCGGTCTGCCAAACAATTTCGCCGGTCTGAATACTGCGTGCCGTCAATGTGCTTCCTCGTTCATACCGCCGGTCTTCATACAATGTGCCGCCGAGTGCTATCGCCGGTGCCGAACGGCTCTGTAGCGGAAGCAGCAATTCGTGTCCGTCAATACTAAAGAGTAAATTGCCGCTGCTTGATAAATGCTGCGTTATCCGGTTATGCCATAAGTTAAAGCGCAGCGTATTACGCTGACTGTACCGCGGCGGTACAATCGGAGCAATCCAATGCGGCGGGAAAACCTGATACGGCGGTTCGCTCACCGACCAGAGACGTTTGCCAGTCTGTAAGTCGATTGCCGTAATGTCATCACTGCCGCGTGTTATGAGTTTGCCGCCGGCGATGAGCGGCATCGGAGCGGGAATGTACGTATCGGGACTATTTTGCACCGTTTGGAGCAGCGATAGTACCTCATTTTCCAAATGCGGCTTGACCAGCGGGACATCCCAGCAAGGTTCGGGAATCGGCGGAGTAATGTTCGTTTTCGGGTTTTGATTCGATACGCCCTCCGGCATCCGCCAACCGGCAATATCGAGATAATCCGCTTCGGAAATTTTGACGTTTGCCGCATTTTTCCGCCGGTATTCAATCCGCTTCAAAATTTCGTCCGCTTTACCGCTTAGCGTGTTGCTGCCGGAATGCGCTGTTGCGTATTTTTGTAACTGCTGAATATTTAAGAGAGCCGCTTCGTTATCCCCGCTTTCAAATTGCAGCAGGGCAAGAGCAAACGCCGCTTCGCTGCCGGCGCGGGTCGGAAAATACTTTCGGGCTATATCAATGATTGCTTCCGCTGAACCCGCTTGAAGAGCATCGTCTAGCAAACGTTTGGCAAGCGTTTCAAATTGAAAAGAGTATGATTCCCGTGCTTCTTTCGGCAGTTTTGTTAACTTGCCGATGAGATAATGACGGAAGGGAATCAACTGCGGCGGCGGGGCATTATCTGCGTTATCACCGGCAATGTAAAAAGTGCCGTCCTGGCAGTTTTCGAGGAGTTGACCGAGCAGTTGGGCGGCTTCCTTGACGTGTCCGTTTTCAAAAAGGCGGTCGGCTTGTTCGAGTTTCTGTAACTCCGCCCGTTCCGGCTGCACAACGTTTTCCTGGCAATGAACAAGGGACAGCGGACAAAGGACGAAAAGAACAAAAAAAATACTGGAGTAAAGTGTCTGACGGAGGAGAAATAAAACGTGATTACTCATTGGTTGTGCCGGTAATATCAAAAAATTAAAATGTAAAAATTAAAACGTTTTTAGGTTTGCATCATCGTATTCAACGTTCTTGCCGTCTTTTTGCCTAATGCCGATACCTAAGTGTTTGGCTTCATCTATACTCCCTGCTCAAACGAATAGCCGGCAATGCCAAGGCAGAGCGTTTTTCGGCGTACTCGCAAAACAGAATACGGAAGTTTTTAACTTTGCCGCCGCACAAAACGTGCAAATCGTGAAGCCGGAATTTGTATTTGACCTCAATAACGGATACGGCAATGCTTATCGGTTCTGTGGTACTCACCGTTATTTGGTATTGCCGAATGTCCGTCTGTTTATTATACCCTCTCTGAGTCTGCTGACGCAAGAGCGGAACGGTGCGAATCTTCCATTAACTTCCATCACCAACCAATTCTTATCCGGACACACCGATGAAAAGACGCTTGACAGTTTCCGGCAATAATAGTCTAATCTTGGATACTGTCTCATTTTTTTCTAACGATGTCCTTTGATTCTGATGCCGTCCGTAAGGCTGTTTTACAAATTGTGTCCGAACCGGATTACAGACCGCAGAAACCGAAAAAGTTTCTCGAACCGCTCAATCTTTTTCCCGATGATGCCCGGCCATTCCGGCTGTTGATACGGGGAATGGTCGCCGCAGGCGAATTATGTTACGGAAAAAACCATTTTGTGTTCAAAGCCGGGAATGAAGGAACAGAGCCTAACGACGGTAAAGCAGAGCAGAATGTTCTCCGTTCTTCCGCACGCACAGCCGCTTCTGACCGTCCTGCTGCCGGACTTATCACGGGACGTTTTCAACGCCGTCCGTCGGGCATCGGTTTTGTCCGTCCTCGTGATGCCGGCGAAAACGCCGTCCCTTCAGGCGACATTTTTATTCCGGCTCATTGGACAAAGGATGCCGCCTCCGGCGATACCGTCGCCGTGGCGGTATCGCCGTCGGATTTGAAAAATAGGGAACGCCGCTCCCAAGAAGATTACAGAGGTTCAACCAAAGGCAGACTAAAGCGGTATGCCGATGACGAGGGGCGGGGACGGGTTGTCGAAATCATTGAACGGGCTTCCAACCGATTTGTCGGAACATACCGCGTGCAGGACGGCTGGGGGTACATTCAAGTTGACGGCAGTGTGTTCAAGCAGATGATTCCGGTCGGAGACGCTTCCGCTTCTCCGGCAAGGCAGGGCGACAAAGTTGTCATTGAAATGATTAAATATCCGACACCCTACAATGACGGGGAAGCGGTTATTGTCGAAGTTCTCGGTCAGCACGGTGTACCGGGGTTAGACACGCTGCTGATAATGCGTCAATTTGACCTGCCGGAACAATTTTCCGCATCGGTACTTGCCGCCGCACGAAAGGAGGTCGAAAAGTTTATCAAGTTAGACGAAAAAAGCCTTTTGGACGAAAAACGTCTGGACTTGACGGACGAAACAATCATCACTATCGACCCCGCTGATGCCAAGGATTTTGACGATGCCGTTTCTCTCGAAAAGTTAGACAACGGACATTGGAAACTCGGCGTACACATTGCCGACGTGGCATATTTTGTTACAAAAAATTCGCCGATAGACAAAGAAGCCGCCGGGAGAGCAACAAGTGTCTATCTTCCGGACCGTGTTATTCCGATGCTGCCGGAAGTCTTGTCGAACGCATTGGCTTCGCTACAGCCGGATAAAGTCCGCTTTGCAAAGTCCGTATTGATAGAGTTCACAACGGAAGGAACACGGGTTCATACGGCAATTTGCCGGTCGGCAATAAAAAGCAAGCAGCGTTTCAACTATACCGAAGTACAGAATTTTTTGGAACATCCGGCGAAGTTCCGGTCGAAATGGAAGCCGGAAATCCGCGAACTTTTAACGGATTTGTTTGCGTTGATGAAAACGTTACGAAAATGCCGCTTAGCGCGCGGTTCGCTGGAAATGGATATTCCTGAACCGAAAATCGACATTGACGATGACGGAGCCGTTGTCGGTGCACACGTGTATCCGTATCACGATTCCAATAGAATTATTGAAGAATGTATGCTGTCGGCAAACGAGGCGGTTGCCGATTATTTGCAAGAACGCAGTATTCCGTTTTTACGGCGTATCCATTCGGGACCGGCAGTACGGAAGTTACGGACATTCACGGACTTTATCCGGTCGATGGAGATTGCCGATTGGGATGCGGACGACATTGTGCAAGACCGGTTTATTTTGCAGCGTCTCTTATCGGCGGCGAAGGGAACGGATATGGAATATGCGGTCAATTTTTCGCTGCTCCGGTCGATGCAAAAAGCGGTCTATTCGCCGGAACCGGAGGGGCATTATGCGCTGGCTTCTCCGTGTTATTGTCATTTTACGTCGCCGATTCGGCGGTACCCTGATTTGACGATACACCGGTTATTAGACAGTATTATTGATGGGACAATACCGAATCAGGATGTGCGGGAATTAGTGCTACAAGGGGAGCATTGCAGCGACAGAGAACAGCGGGCAGCGGATGCCGAGCGGGGATTAGTGAAACTGAAATTGATAGATTATATGAGCAAGCACATTGGGGAACGGATGGAGGCGGTTGTAACAACGGTGGAACAATTCGGTATTTTTGTGATGGGAACGGAGGTTCCGGCAGAGGGGCTAATCAGAATGGAGGGCTTGAATGATGATTATTACCGTTTTGAGAGGCAGGCAAAGGTAATGATTGGACACAAGAGCGGCAATGTTTTACGTATCGGCGACCGGCTGCTGGTCGAGTGTGTCCGTGCCGATGCAGATGCGAGACAGATTGACTTCCGAATGGTGAAGCGTTTACCGGCAGGACGACGGACGAGCGTCAAGATAAACAGCGATAAAGAATTGCAGAGACGGCGTGCATAACAAACAAATCCTGCAACCCCTTTGCCGACATCCCGCTTCCTGCTTGTACGCTTTTCGTTCGCTTATTCCGCCAGCGATGTCATTCATAACTCTTGTCCGTCAATCTATTGAATACGCTTTCGGCATTGGACTGCCGCGTATGACAAAATGTCCGCATAAGGACTTTGTACTCCGCCTGTTTGCAATGTTTTTCAACTTGACAAACCTGCGTCAATGTACGACAATTTTCCGATAAGGTCAATTTCTCCTTTAACCCCGGTACAAAAAATGAAGCATCTCGTCTCCCTTTTCTGCTCACTGTTGCTCGCACACGCCGCCGGCGTTGCGGCTGAATCGTCTCCTGCCGCCTTCAAGGCAGACAGCCGCGTCCATCCTGCTGCTTTGGAAGCAGAGTTCACCCAACCGCCGGAAAATCAACGCGTCGGCTGCTATTGGTATTGGACAAGCGATGTCATCACCAAAGAAGGTATCATCGCCGACCTCCAGGCAATGAAAAAAGCCGGTATCACCCGCGCTTACATCGGCTTAACCGGCGGCGGAAAAACAACCAAGTTTTTCTCCGACGAATGGTGGAGTCTCCTTCACACCGCCCTGAAAACCGCCGGTGAACTCGGCATCGAAATCGGTACGTTCAACTCCCCCGGCTGGTCTCAGTCCGGCGGTCCCTGGATTAAACCCGAACAATCAATGCGCTATCTCGCTGCCGTACAGACAACCGCAACCGGTCCGAAAAAATTCTCCGAAAAGATTTCCGTTACAGAAAAAGACATTCATTCTCACAACGGAGACAGTGCGAAAAAAGCCAAACCGGAAGATTGGCAGGACGTTAAAGTGCTGGCGTTTCCGGTTAAAGCGGCAAACAAAAATCTGTTTCAGGCAGACGGAGCAAAAATTACCGTTACAGAAAATATCAAAAACGAAAACGGTCAGTACAAACTGCCGGACAAGGCGGAATCTTCTATCACGCTGACACTGCCCAACGCCGCAGCGGCGCAAAGTTTGGTCGTCAACATCGCCGGATGGATTAGTTTCAATGCTGAACTGCAAATCAAAGACGGAGACAATTTCAAGAGCGTCAAAAAGTTCCGCCTTGACCGCGGGGATACAATGTTGAGCCGCGGTTTCATACCGTTTTCACCGGCAATCATCACGTTTCCCGAAGTGAAAGCCGCCGAGTATAAGGTCATTTTTCGGGACAGCAGCAGTAGAAAAACGGAGGGAGTGGTAACCTCGCTGTCGCTGACGCACGCCCCGCTGATTGAACGTTATCCTGAAAAGACCGAAGCAAAATTGTTTAACAGCATCACGCCGCCGTGGAATGCGTATATGTGGGAACGGGAAACCGCCGATCCATCGCTGTCCGTTAAGCCGGAAGATGTTCAGGATATTTCACAGCACCTCGCCAAAGACGGCACGCTGACGTGGGATGTTCCCGCCGGCGATTGGGTGATTTTACGTTTGGGAATGCTGCCGACGGGAACAACCAATTCGCCGTGTCCCGAAGGTGCATCAGGTTTTGAGGTCGATAAAATCAGTGCCGAACATACGGCGGCCCATTTTGATTCCTACGTTGGTGAAATCCTCCGCCGCATCCCCGCCAAAGACCGGAAAACATTCAAGGTGAACATTCTTGATAGTTACGAAAAAGGCGGTCAAAACTTCACGGACGATTTCATTAACATTTTTAAGAAACGTTACGGTTACGACCCGACACCGTATTTTCCGGCATATTACGGCTATCCGGTCGGCAGCCCGGAACTTTCCGACCGCTTCCTCTGGGATGTGCGGCGGCTCGTTGCCGATATGGTGGCATACGAGTACGTTGCCGAATTGCGGCGGCAGTCGCATCGGAACGGAATGACCGTATGGCTGGAAAATTACGGACATTGGGGTTTCCCCGGCGAGTTTTTGCAGTACGGCGGTCAAAGCGATGAAGTCGGCGGCGAGTTCTGGACACCGAAGGCGTGGGGTCCGTTTGAAAACCTGTGTGCAACGTCGGCAGCGCATATTTACGGCAAGAAGAAAGTCTGGGCAGAAGCACAAACCGGCGGACCTCCGTTCATTCAGCATCCCGGCTCGTTCAAAGCGAACGGCGATTGGGCATTTGCCGGCGGAATCAACGCCTTCATTTTGCACGTCTATGTTTATCAGCAGGCGGACAATGCTTATCCGGGCAAAGACGAATGGTACGGTGTCGAATTCAACCGGAAGAATACGTGGTTTTCGCAACTCGATTTATACACCGATTACATCCGCCGCTGCGGCGTAGTGCTGCAACAGGGTTTGAACGTTGCCGATATTGCGTATTTCATCGGGGAAGACGCACCGAAGATGGCGGGTATCACGGAGCCGCCGGTGCCGAAGGGTTATAGTTACGACCATATCAACGCCGAAGTTCTGCTGAAATATGCAAGCGTGAAAGACGGCAAACTAACGCTGCCGCACGGAACGCAGTACCGTGTTCTGGTTCTGCCGCCGGTCGATTCGATGCGTCCCGAAGTGTTACAGAAAATCGGACAACTGGTTTCCGAAGGATTGATTGTTGTTGGTAAGCCGCCGGTACGTTCGCCGAGTTTGGAGAATTATCCTGCTGCCGATAAAGAAGTTGCGGAATTGGCGAAAAAGATTTGGAGCGGAACGGCAGTCAAGGGAAAAATTCTGACGAACACAACGCTTGATGAAGTGTTCAAGACGCTCGACCTTCCGCCGGACTTTATTTGCGATAACGCTTCCGTGCTGTTTACACACCGGAAGGGCGTTGTCAATGACCGGCAGCGTCTTGTCCGGCGTTTTGCGGGGAATGTCCGGCAGGCGGCAGCGGACAATTCGCTTGACGCTTATTATGTGTCGAATCAGAGCAATCAGCGGATAACGGTTTCGCCGCAATTCCGTGTTGCCGGTAAGCAGCCGGAACTTTGGCTGCCGGTGTCGGGCAAACGCCGTATTTTGCCGGCGTTCACGCAAAACGGCAAGACGACGACCGTTCCGCTGCAATTAGAGCCGAGTGAAAGCGTGTTTGTGGTGTTCCGCAATCCTGCTTCGGCGAACGGCGGTACGGATGCTGTGGCAAATTTCCCGGCAGCGAAAAATGTTGCGGAAATTGCTTCACCGTGGACGCTGACGTTTGAGTCGGACGAAGTCCGCCGGGGACCTGCCGAAGCGGTCACGCTGGCAAAACTTGAAGACTTGTCGAAGAGTACCGATGACCGTATTAAGTATTATTCGGGAACGGTCATTTACAAGACGGCGTTCGACACAAAAAAGACGAATACGCCGTTGTATCTTGACCTCGGCAAAGTTGCGGTGTCGGCGAAGATTAAGGTGAACGGCAAGTATGCGGGCGGAGTTTGGACAGCACCGTACAAGATTGATATTGCCCCGTTTGTTAAGGACGGCAATAACAGTTTGGAGGTGGAGGTCGTGAACTTGTGGGCGAACCGGATGATCGGCGACAAAGCACTGCCGGAGGGGCAGCGCAAGTTGAACAAGACAGGACGGAGTCCGGGCGGCAACCCGCTGGAGTCAGGACTGCTGGGACCGGTAACGATTTCAGAATGATAAAAGACAGGAAGTATTTAATCAGAGCCGCTATCGCAAGACAGCGCAAAATTTATATTTCGCCGTCTTGCGGCGGCTCTGAATGTTCGCAAGTATTGAGACAATGACGTATCTCTATCGTAACAGACGGCACAGGCATCTCTTGCGGACAAAACTGTCTGTGCTGCTCTCAACAGAGAATGGAAACGTAGGTTGAGGAACAAGTCTAATGTACAGGCATTTTATTTGCGGCTGCCATCGACGGCGGTGCTGCGCCGCCCTTCAAAGAAACATTGCTGGGGTCACACTAAATAATGCATTAATACCATAAACAGGATAAAAGCCGACGGGAAAGCGGAGTAATTCAAAAGTGCAGTTATCCGAAAAAATTGCGTGTGCTTTTTTTTGCCGGTCATGAAGACGGCAACTGTACAGCAAACAATCGCAGCAGCGAATCCTGCCAGCAGTAAAAACAACGTACCAACAGCCCCGCCTTGTGCGTCATACGACACTCCCGCTCCAAAAATAAAATCAAGAATGTTTCCCTGTAACGAAGACGACAAAAACGGAATAAAAAGACAAAACAGGAGCGCAAAAGAAAGGAGATGGAGGAATAAAGCGATTGTGTCCCGAATAGGCATCATCTCATTAGACTTGTTCGTTGACTAAATTTCTATTCCATGATTTAGTATAGCACAGATGAGATTCATTCTCAAGAGGTGTCTTTTTCTTCTGTTGCAGTATCTTTCGCTTATTATTTTGAACGTTTTAATCTTGATAATGTCCTGCGTCTTGACACCGGAAAAATCTGCGTCTTTATTCATACGGCATCGATTCAATATCAGGACGGAGCGAAGTTGGTGTTACAAAATATAAAAGAAAGGTGCTGGCGGTTGAAAGTGATTTTACAGCCGGTGTGAGAGCCGCTGCCGCAAGCAACAAAAAACATTTAAGAAAATAGCACCGATTGGTCATAGCCGTTCTCCTGATAGTATATCTTAAAAGCCTTAAAAATTCGACCCGTTCGGTAACCAACTCTCACTCCGCAATCCAGTATAGCACAAATGAGTTTCATTCTCAAGACATCCAGAGCCGCTATCGCAAGATAGCGGTTACTTTTACTGCCCCTCGCTTGCTGACAGGCGTATCGCTTTGCCGGTATTGAAAACTTTGGAATCAAGCGAAGAGGCATCTGCGAAGGTTCAATGGAATTCCGAATAGTAAGTTCCATTTGTTTCTCAAAGAATGTGAGCTCCGCTTCAATTACGGACCGCCGAAAAAACTATTGACCATTTTGAAAAAATGGCTTAGAACAACCTCAAAATTGTCTTCCTCTTAGGCTATTATTTTTAGGCTATTATCTATGCCAGCCCCCTTTTTTTGCTCGCAATTTACCGATTGCATTATGAAACCTTTTACACACTGTATTGTTTTCCTTTGTTGTCTGTCAGGTACGGTTATATGCTGTGCTGCCGGGCAGAGTACGCTGTCCGTGGACGGCACGAACAAAATCTATTCAAAAGTGGATGATGAAGGAAAGCAACTGCTGAAGGAATATTTGGCGGTTTATCCGAAGATAAAATCATTGGGGCTTGACAAGTTTAAGAGTTATTTTTTCATAAGTTTTTTTTATAATTTTGGCAAGGTTTTCTTTTCGATGGTTGAAGCGGAATTCCGTTTCCTTTAAGTGTATCACAAACTTAT
>JAITOZ010000260.1 GCA_031289675.1 Planctomycetaceae bacterium | reverse complement strand
AGGTGATGAATGTCCGTGTTTCGTATTCCGAAGAGATACAGAATATTCAGCCGCCGGTAACGCAGCGTTATCGCGGTTCACAGTATATCAAGCAGAATGTTACAGGCACGGTTGATATTATCAATCAGCGTAATGAAGACGTGACACTGCACTTAAAGAGCGAATGGATAGGCGAAGCGGAGAATAATATCGAGCCTGCTCCGTCATCGCAAAGCCATTCCTCAAAGAATCGTTTGCCGAACGGCTCGACCGGTCTGTTCTGGGAACTGCAACTCAAGGCGGGAGAAAAGAAAACGATTACCCTTTCAGGAACACGATGGGTTCAGTAGTGCCGAACGGGGCAATCTCTGCAAGATTGCATAGGCAGTGTTCAGAGCCTCGCAAGATTGCGGTTAAACAACCAAACAACCAAACAACCAAAGAGCGGGGGCGTTCGTCCCTTGCCGGTCAAATATGCACGGAATACATTTTTCGATGAACGAATCGGGCTTGCGGACGGCTGTAACGATTGACTTTGACGAGTTGCGGCAGAGCGGTATGACCAGTCGGGATGTGATACAGTATCTCGGTAACGATGAAGATTTAGAAGACATCATCGACGTGGAGTTACGCCGGACTGAACCTTCGGAAGATTGGGAATCGGTCAAACGGCGTTTGAAAGAGGAACACAAATTGAGTGCCGATGTATCGAATCTTCATTAAGAATAAAGCAGAAAAAGAAATTGCATCGCTGCCGCCGGCGGTTGCTGACCGGATTGCGGCGGCGATTGACGGATTGGCAGAAAATCCCCGGCAGATGGGAAGTAAAAAACTGCAAGGTTACGCAAATGTTTTTCGGATTCGAGTAGGCGATTACCGCATCGTGTACAGTATAGAGGATGCGGTTTTGACCGTCGAGGTGATAAAAATCGGTCATCGTCAAAGCATTTATAAAAATTGATTGGCAACTTCTGGGGCAACAACACAAGAGCGGGGGCGTTCGTCCCCCGATGTCTCACCGTCTTTCCTGTTTCAGCAGGCGGTCTAAAAACAGGTACGTTTTTTCACCGCTGATTTTGTGTCCGCCGTTGAACCAATGAATCTCCGTTCGTTCACCGATGTCCAATTTGTATTCGTACCAATAACGAACCTTGGCGTATTCAAAGCCGACAAACTCGTCCCAGCCGACTCCGTCAGTGTGTCCCCGCTCTACCATAAACGGACGCGGTGCAATCAATCTCGCCATATCAGAATAATCAAACGTATTCGCCAAATCAAATTCAAAAATTTCGTATTCCCCCGACCAAACATAACTGAACGGATACACGGTCGAAGCATTTTTTACGTTCCACGCATTAAAATCGGCACTGCAAATCGACAGGCAGTAATCTTTGACCAGCGGCGGAACCCGCATCGCCGTTTTACCGCCGTAAGATAAACCGTAAAAAGCCGTTCGGTCTTTATCAACAAACGGCAGCGTACCGAGCCAGTTTAACAGTTGCTGATGCTGCGGAACCATTATCGAGAACAGCGTCTTGCCGAGCGAATTGAGTTGACGCTGATTGTAACGGAATTTATCGCCGCCCGTAAAAATGCCCTGCGGTGCAAAGACAACATAACCCCGCTCGCAAAGTGCCGTTGCCAAACCGGAATAGCCGTCTTTGCCGCCGCGCAGCGTTACTGCCGGTCGGCTTTCAAGACCGTGCTGGCAAACGACAACCGCTCTTTTTTCCCCTTTTTTGATTCCTTGGGGAATCAAGAGCAGACCGTATTGAACGATGCCGCCGAAGACATCAAGTTCGGCTTCGTACATCGTGTATTTATCGGTTTCCTCTTTCTTTCTCGTTCGGGCTTTCGGTGCAGCGAGCAGGTCATCGAATTGTCCGATGACTTCTTCGGCAAAGTATTTTCGATACCATTCAATTTTTTCAGCAAACTCCAGCGACTTAACATCTTCGATTCGGTTCAATGCCCCCCAAAAATCCCGCCGCGTCAGTTCGGCACGATTCAGCAAATCCTGCGTGTGCCTGTCCATTCCGTTGACGATGCGGTGAACACGTTCATTTGCCGTCTGACGCTGCTCTTGGATAACTTCCTGCGGCAGCCAATCCGAAGCCGGCGATACCGCTGGTGTATAGTTAATTTTCCAATTCAGCGGTGCAGCGAGTTTTTCCGCCCTGTCTATTTCCGCTTGTATGACTTCATCTGCCGGTTTTTTAAGAGTACCGGGAGCATTTCCGTTTTCGCTTTTAAGAACGAGTTGCGGTGCATCACCGCCTGTGACGGTCAATTTTCGCGGAGCAATGAGCGAAGCAATTTCTGCATCGCCGAATTGATCGAGCAGACCGAATATATTGCGGTCTATCGGTTCTTCACAAACCCGATTTCTGTTACTGAAATAACCGGCGATGACTGCTTCGTCAATTCGTGTATCCGCAGCGGCAGCGTAAAAGGCAAGAAGTCCGCCGTCGCCGTAACCGGCAGTACATACGATAGAACCTTCGGTTTTCTTTAACCAATCGACCAACGCTAAAATTTCCTGCACTTCATAGCCGATGATGTGCCGACCGAGTTGAAAGGCAGAGCGGTAAATGTATTCCCGGCCGCTGCGTTTGTTTCGTCCGTACTGTTCGATATTTCTTGTAACAAGAACCGGAATAATGATGCGGCAGTTTTTGAATCGGTCGGAAGACGCGAGTGTGCCGATAGTGCCGTCGGAATGGGGCAGATAAATAACCGTTTTCTCCGGTTTTTTTTCCTTTTTTAACTCTAACAGAAGTCCTTCGCCTTTTAATGTATCAAAAACGTCCCACCGGACTGCGTAAATTTTATGTGTTTGTGTTTCTGCAATCAAAGCGGGCTTTTCAAGTGTTGCGCAAAGTTCCGGCGATTCAAAGGGTTTGCGTTTGTCCCGAACACCGATAATACGGCGGAAGCGTTCCCGATTTTTCTCAACGGATTTTTCGTAGTTTTCCCTGTTACCGAATTGCCTGTTCCAATGTTTTTCGCGATGCAGTCCGCTTTCGGCAATTTTCCGGTCGAGAAACTCCGTGATGAGCCGGGTATTCCGCACGGCACAATCCTCATCAACGGTCAACGCCTCTGTACCGGAGAGAACATCCGGCGAACCGGCATAGACAGCGGCGGCAGCAAAATGAAGGTAAAATACCAGACTGGTTCCATAACATAGACTTTTCATTAGATTTGTTCGGTAACTCAATTCTTCTTTCGTTTGTTAATTTAGCGGCTGCGGTTGATGAAATCAATGATTTGCTGATGATTCCAATTCCTGATAGCAGCCACAGTCGTTTGAACCGATTTACTGCCGGCAGTCAGAATAATTTCGTTTTTCGCAAGCGGTGTTCCCGA
Source organism: Planctomycetaceae bacterium (assembly GCA_031289675.1). GTDB lineage: Bacteria > Planctomycetota > Planctomycetia > Pirellulales > Thermoguttaceae > WRKP01. The sequence goes on along the minus strand of JAITOZ010000260.1, from coordinate 4,574 downwards.
CTTATCCGTGACGGAAATCGTGAGTTGTCGTTCCCCAAGAAAAATACACGGCGGAAGAACTGGTAATATATCCGTCTGCGGGGGCAATCAATGCCGGAGTGCTTGGTATCGGAAGATGTATGGTAGTATTAACCCCGCCGCTGCCGCAAAAAGACTTCTTTCTGGCACAAAAAGACTCCTTTCTGCCGCAAAAAGGCGCGCCGCTGGCACAAAAAGACTTCTTTCTGCCGCAAAAAGGCGCGCCGCTGGCACAAAAAGACTCCTTTCTGACGCAAAAAGGCGCGCCGTTATTACCCGACTATACAGACAACCGGTTGCGGAACAAGTCCTATTTTTTTACCGGCTTCGGCGCAGACATTGTACTCATTCCGCTCTCAGAGAGTATCGACTCTCCTGCTAAACCGGTATTCGGTATCTTTTTCGGAATCGAAGATTCAAGAAACCATTCCTTGTACTCTGCCTTACGAACAGCCTTATCGACAATGCTTTGAAGCGATTTTTGTTTGATTTCGTCCAAAGAGATATTATTCGGCGGTAACTGTCTACGAAACCTGCTCCAAATAGCCTTTCCCTCTTTTTGTATCTCTATCGAAAATTTGCCGGGCGTAAAAGTTATTTCCGTCCCGCCGCTGCGTCCCAATATAGGAGGAGCAAAACCGCGTCCGGCAGTATAAACTATCTTCTCCGGCGGCTCTTTGCTCACTTTCAAAATCAACTTGATTTCGGCATCCGGTTTCAGTACCCAGCCGTTGTCTTCAATCACCTTTTGAAAATGCTTCTGAATTTCGTTTCGTCCTTCCTGAAGCGAATCCTCTATTTGGAGAGTAACTTCTGTACCCGGCAGCAGAGCAAAACGCTGTTCTTCGGGAAGGTTAACAGATGTCAACGCCTCCGGGTGCGGAAGCACAATACCGGTAATCGTTTTCGTTTCCGAAATACCGCTGCGGTACCAGAGGTAACCGGCAAAGAATTGCGGATTGTTCGTAAGCCCCCGGTAACTCCAAAGCGGCGACTGCGTTTCTGTGTCAATCAAGTGCTGACTTGCAAGCAGGTAACGGTTGTCCGTCCACCGTACAAACGGCAAACCTTGCTGTTCACCGATGTAGTAAGCCTCTGAACTTTTACCTGTTGCGGCATCCCATATTTTGAGCATCGAGTTGTAATAGGAAGCAATCTTGGAACCGTCGGGTGAAAACGCATAATCAGCGAAAGAATACGGAATCGTATCCGCAAGTTCTCCCAGAACCTCGCCCGTTTTTGTTTCCAGAAGGGCTGTTCTATGTCCGCTTCTTCCCGCCAGCATATAACGTCCGCCGGGAGAAAGAACACGGTGCGCATTGCCGGTTACAGAACACTGCCATACAGCCTCTCCCGAATCGGTATTGACGAGAGCGAGTTGGTGTTTGCCCGACTCGACCAAAATGTTCTTGTCGTCAACCCAGGCAGCCCACTCAATATCGCTGTCCCTGTCGCCGAAAGTATTATTGCCGGATGTATTCCGGCTGCTGCCTGCAAAGGGTTCAAATGCTGCTGCCGGTAAAAGTTTGCCGTCTTCGATACGGACAATGTACAGATACTTCTTCTTGCCTGTGTCTAATCCTCTGCCCCATTCTTCTTTCCGAAACAGTGCCTTTGTTCCGTCTGGAGAAACGCCGAACGGTGTGATTTTTTGCGGAAACGTCAGTGCCGTTCCCTTTCCTGTTGCCAAGTCGCCGGGAAAAACCAGTGTCCGGCTGGAATCCGCCGATTCCGAAGATACTGCCTGCCGGTTTGCCGATGACGGGCGGAAACTGTTATCCGTAACATTGCTCATATCGACTTGTACGGCATAGAGAACTTTCGGGGCATCGGCAGTACCATAGACGAAAAAGCCGGCATCTTTTGTGCGGGTACTAAACGGAAACTTGCCGACCTGAAAGGCAACCGAGCGGGGCTTTTTCGTTAATTTTGTAACAAGGGCAGGGTCGGGTGCAAGCGACCATTGTGTTTCGGCACTGCTGCTGATCGAGGCGGCATTTTGTAAGCGAATCGGCTTGGCGGGTACATCGAAAAGCGTTGCCGATTCACCGGTTTCCCGCGGTTTGCTTGCAGAATTTTTTGCTTTGACCGGTTCTGTATCGTCAGCCTCAAAGGGATTCTCCGCCTGTTTGACGGCGTAATCCCGGTCGGCTTTGCTTAACTTCGCAAGCGGAACCGACTGCGTTTTACCATCGGTCTTTTTGAGAATAACTTTTTCATCTTGAATGCGGACAAACTCCGCTTCGATTTTGAACTGCCCGCTGCTGTCTGTCCATATTCGGGTTTCGGCAGCCGAAAGCGGGTTACGAAACAGGAGTAGCGAAAACAGGCAGCAAACGGACAGCAACAGCCGCATAGATGGTTTTTTCATTTTGGATTTCCTTGCTCTGGATTGGGGGGTACTGTTGTCGATTTGAAATTGTTACACAGCATTTATAGTCTGTCTGCGGTCATTTATCAAGATTGCCGATAGAGACTGCCTCATCTATTTCCGCATTTCTCCGTTGTAACACTGTGCTTGACACGTCAAAACGGGGTTGCTACAATGACAACTGCGCCGTTTCAGTTTTTCTCCTTATTCCCGCTTTTATTACAATGAAAGTCATCGCTATCAACGGAAGTCCGAAACCGGAGGGCAACACCGGTCTCGCCTTGCAGACCGTCCTCAACGAAATCAAGAATGAAGGTATCGACACCGAAATCGTAACCATCGGCGGCAATCTCATACACGGCTGTACCGGCTGTTGCCGGTGTCTGGAATCAAAGAACGGTCAATGCATTGCGTTTCCCAACGATGCGGTCAATGAACTGCTGCCGAAACTCATCGAAGCCGATGGTATCGTTCTCGGTTCGCCGACCTATTTTTCCGGTATCAACGGCACGCTGAAGTCCTTTCTCGACAGAGCGTTTTTTGTTTCTTGGGTGAACGGCGGTTTACTGCGTCTCAAAATAGCAGGCAGCATCGTTTCCCTGCGGCGCGGCGGCGGTACGTGTGCCTTCGATGAGTTAAACAAGTATTTTCAAATTTCGGAAATGACCGTCGCAAGTTCCTGCTACTGGCATGCCGTTCACGGCTTTGCCCCCGGCGAAATGCACCAAGACATCGAAGGCGTTCAGATTGCCCGCATTTTAGGACGTAATTTGGCGTACCTCCTGAAATTACAGGAATACGGCAGGAAGAACGTTCCGCTGCCGGAAAAAGAAGATGCGGTGATGATGAATTTCATTCGGTAGCGTTTATCTGGAAGCGGCATCATTTGTTGTCCGTTCACATCTTCATCGCCTTCGACAATTCATCAACGCTCGTTTCGCCCCTTAAAAGCAGGTGGATGCCCTCAAAGAGAAAATTCTTTTGTCCCTCTTTGCTAAATTGCGTCCTGATCGTCTTCGGGTCTGAATTCGATAACAACAACGCCTTCGTTTCGTCCGAGATGGTCAACAATTCAAAGAGTGCTGTGCGTCCCTTGTAACCGACACCGTTACACGCCGGACACACTCCCCGTTTCCGTTCTTCGTAATCCGGCAGCGGTGTCCGTTTTCGGTAAAACTGCTGAACCTGTTCGGGACGCAATCCTAACTGTTGCAGCAATTTTGCATCCGGTTGATACGGTTCTTTACAGGAAGGACAAAGCAGCCGAATCAGCCGCTGCGTCAGTACCGCATTCAGTACGGGGACAACGGTCTGCGGCGGAACTTTTCCCGAAAGCATCTGCTGTAACGCTTCAACGCCGTCTTTAGCCCGAAGCATCATCATAAATTGTCTGCCCTCCGCCACTTCATTGCAGCAAAGTTGTATCACATCAGGATAGGATATGTCCCGAATAAATAAAACGGATACTCCCTTAAAAAGAACATCCGGCAGCACATTCATCGGTGTTTCGCCTTTACTTGAATCATATCGGGCAAGGCCGATGTTTTCAACAACTTCGCTCGGCGCAAGAGCATCCTCAACATTAACAACATCACGGGTGAACCGGTCGCAAACCTGTTCAAATACCGCAACAGTACTGCGCAAACCGTGTCCGTTCGGGGCGGCAAGTAAAAATATCCCTTGGTGACTGTTAAGTTGATTCATCACAAACGGCTGTACCTCTGCCCGCATTCCGAGTTGTGTGAGGGCTGTGAATTGTACAGCCTGCGTATGCAGTTGAAGCATTACGGCTTCACCGGATTTTGTTCCCTGCGAAACAAAATCAATATCGTATTTAACCGGTTTTTTCTTTTTCCCTTTGGCTCCGTAGAAAGCGGCAAACTGTCCGGTCTGTTTGGAACGGCGGTCTTCCGGTCTTCCGCCGACAAGTTTTTTAGCGGCTTCAAGCATTTCCTCGTGAGCATCCTTATCCCGATTACGTCCGGGTGTTCTCGGTATCGGGACAAGTTCAAGCCAAGCTCCGTCAATCTGATGCCGGATGACCGTTTGCTGCGGTGTAAAGTCGAACATTACCGCCGTTGCTCTGCTCTTGATTGCCTCGAAAAGATTCTCCCGCAGCAGGTTATATCCCGGGTCGTTGCGAGCCAACACCAGACGTGCCAGCAATTTCTGCGGGTCAAGACCG
>JAITOZ010000251.1 GCA_031289675.1 Planctomycetaceae bacterium | reverse complement strand
TAACTTGGGCGGTATCGGAACGCATTGCAAAGTCTCCTGAAAGTTTAGGGGGGATGAAAGTTAGGGTTAAAATTCCCGATTACAGCGGCATTATATACAGACCCTGCGGCGTTGTCAAGTGGGGGGTGTTAACGAGTGATGAGTGACGAGTGACTAGTGACTAGTTTTCGCTTCCTGATTTCCCCGCATTTACCCGCCACTAACCACTCGCCACTAGCCGCTCGCCGCACCCTTATTTTCATTTTCGACCCCTTAATAGTAATGCGTTTCCAAACTCTCCTTATTCCCTTAATTTACAAATAAGGGGGAAACAATGAAGGGGTAACCTGTGCTATTAAGGGTAGCGGGGAGTCAAGGAAAAGCGGTAGTGTTGTAAATTTATTGAAATGAACGTTAACATACGGGACAATAAGGGACTTCTACGACTCAATCAATAAATTCCTGACATAACCGGAAAAGCAATCATACAAGCCGACATTTCCAGTGTAACGAATATAAATGACGGTACCAGCCGGATGAGGGCGGGCTGCTTGCATTTTCGTTCTAAAAAGATTACAATAGACCTGTACGGTTATAGATATATTTTCACTTTCAGAGGTTCAACTATGTACTGCCGATTACTTTTGTCCGGTTTGCTGGCTGCGCAAGCATTGTGGACTACACCGCTCCTTGCAGAACAGGTAACTGTTCTGCCGAAATCGCACGCCCATAACGATTATGAGCACGAACGTCCGCTCTTCGATGCTCTGGACAACGGCTTTTGCAGTGTCGAAGCGGACATTTTTCTCGCGGACGGACAACTGCTCGTCGGTCATAACCGCAAAGAATTACAACCGAAACGCACATTAGAGGCGTTGTATCTCAAACCGCTTTTGGAGCGATACCAAAAGAACAACGGCAAAATTTTTTCCGATGCCGAGAATTTTTACCTCTTGATCGACTTGAAAGAGAATGGGGAGGACATCTATCCGGTTTTGTGTTCCCTGCTGGCGAAATACGATGATGTGCTGACGAGTTTCGATGGTGAAAAAAAGAACACGAAGGCGATTCTGGTGATTTTAAGCGGCAACAGCCCCAAGGAGTTGGTACTGAACGAAAAGGGACGGCGTTATGTAACGCTCGACGGCAATTTATCCGATTTGGATTCAACGGTTTCTGTTGACTTGATGCCGCTCATCAGCAGCAGTTGGAAGAGTTCCTTTACTTGGGACGGTAAGGGAACGATGCCAGCGGAGCAGTTGACAAAATTTCGGGAACAGGTTCAAAAGGTACACAAGGCGGGGCGAATGATACGTTACTGGGGCGCACCGGACAATACCGTTGTTTGGAAACTCTTGTACCAAAACGGGATTGATTTTATCAACACGGATAAACTGCTGGAATTCCGCAAGGCATATCCGCAGTTGGGACAATAACCTATCGGGGAGGGGAGGGCAACACCTTCCGCTCGCCGCTTGCCTTATGAAAAACCTGTTCATTTTATCGTAACGCCGTTGCGTTCGCACATTACCGGCACTTCCTCACTCCGCAGATGCTTTCCCGTGAAGACCTTGCTTTTATGTATCTCGAACAACTTCCGTTCGAGCCGTATCCTTTTCAGGAAGAGGCAATTCTCGGCTGGTTTTCGTCCGAACAAGGAACCCTCGTTTGCGCTCCGACCGGAATGGGCAAAACGCTCATTGCCCAAGCCGGTATCTACGAAGCAATAAAAACCGGCAAGAAAGCGTACTATACTACGCCGCTCATCGCTTTAAGTGAACAAAAATACCGCGAAATGCAAGAGACCCTCGAACGCTGGGGATACAGCAAGCACTACGTTGGTCTTATAACAGGCAACCGGCGTGAAAATCCCGATGCCCCGATTCTCGTTGTCGTCGCCGAAATTCTCTTCAACCGGCTTTTAACGGCGCAAAGTAACGAAAAATCGGTTGAATTCGATGATGTAACAACAGTCGTGATGGATGAATTTCATAACTTTGCCGATGCCGAACGGGGAATGGTCTGGGAATTTACGCTCGGTCTTCTGCCGAAATATATCCGTACATTATTGATTTCCGCAACAGTCGGCAATGCTTACGAGTTCGTTGCCTGGCTTCGGGATAATGTTCAGCGCCGGCTGACGCTCGTCGAATCTTTTGAGCGGAAGGTGCCGCTGACATATCAGTGGGTCGGCGACCAACTTCTTACAGAGCAACTCGAAATAATGAGCAGGGGCGATGATGATGACCGGTTCACTCCTGCATTGGTTTTTTGTTTTGACCGGAACGAATGTTGGAGCATTGCCGACCAGGTTCGCGGTCGGGACCTGATTTCTTCGGACAGGCAAAAAACGGTTACACAAATACTTGACGAATATGATTGGAAAGAAGGAGCCGGTCCGCATCTGCGTCAATTATTGTTACGCGGGGTCGGAATTCATCACGCCGGAGTGCTGCCGAAGTACCGCCGCATCGTAGAGGATTTGTTTCAGCAAAAGTTACTGTCGGTGTGTATTTGTACAGAAACGCTTGCTGCCGGCATCAATCTTCCTGCCCGGTCGGTAGTGCTGCCGAGTATTCTCAAAGGAAAGCCGGGTGAGAAGAAAATCATTGATTCGAGTTCCGCCCATCAGATTTTCGGACGTGCCGGTCGTCCGCAGTACGACACGCAGGGATTCGTTTTTGCCTTATCTCACGAAGACGATGTCAAAATCGGACGCTGGAAGGCGAAATATGACCAGATTCCTGAAGACACGAAAGACCCGAAACTTCGGGCAATGAAAAAGAAGATGAAGAAAAAAGCACCGGCACGGCGGACAACGGAACAGTATTGGACGGAGGAGCAATTTTTGAAACTCAAACAGATGCCGCCGGGAAAACTGGAAAGCCGGGGAAGAGTCCCTTGGCGGCTGCTGGCACACATTATTTCATTAGACCATCACATCGAGCCGATTCGTCAGATGGTCAGCTGCCGTCTGATGAGCGAAAAGTGGGTGAAGGAAGGTCAAAAGAAACTCGATGAAATGCTTTTAACGCTGGAAAATGCGGGGTTTATTGAACTGAAGAGGGAAAATAGAGAACAGAAAACGGAAGATAAAAATTCGCAGCCCCAAGACACAAAATCCGATTCGCCTAATTCTCCGTCAGCCGTTATCAATTATCAATTCCACAGTGCCTTTCCAACGGACAAACTGCCGGAGTTGATGAAGTTTCGCAGCGTCAATCCGCTTTACGGTCTTTTTTTGTTACGGCATCTGGGTTTTGCCGACAGAGCGGAGCGGGTGCAGGCTTTTGAGAGTCTGCTGGAACTTCCGCCGTCCATCGGTCCGAGTGTCCGGGTTCCGAAGCAGGATGTTATGCCTAATGGTCCCTTATCGGCGGAGCGGCTTGACCCGATGTTGATTTCGATGGGCTTGGCAACAGTCGATGAGTTGGTTCCGAAAACCGAAGAGGAGGAAGAGGAAGAGCGGGAACAACGCCGCCATTTTTCCGGCTGGATGGAAGAGCGGACGTATGTTATTCCGCTTGCCGAAAAACTTCGGCGGCTTTTTGAGTACGAGTATCCGGCGGTCGAGGTTCGCATTTGTCCTGTTTGGGCTGCGGGGGAAGTACTGCTGGAATTCCAGGGGGATTTCAACAAGTACGTAGTTTCGCGGTCAATGCAGAAACAAGAGGGCGTGATTTTCCGGCATTTGTTGCGGTTGATTTTGCTTCTGGAAGAGTTTGCGGAAATGCCTCCTGCTGACGGCAGTGCGGCGGATTGGAAAGCGGACTTGACGGATATGAAGGAAACGCTGATTGCCTGCTGTACGAAAATTGACCCGCAAAGTACGGAAGAGACTCTCGAAAGGGCAAAAGAAGCCGCTGCGGTGTCTGTTTAGCGGGGCTAACACTCCCCGCTCGTACGCTAAAATATGCCGTTTTTTTAGCCTTCGGCTGGAACTCTCTGAAAATTAATAGCACCCCAGCACCATACAGGCATTGTGTCCGCCGAAACCGAAACTATTCGATAAGACCGTTTTTATCGGACGCTCTTTGGCAGTAAGCGGTGTAAAGTCCAAATCGCACTCGGTATCGGGATTTTCCAAATTGATTGTCGGCGGGACAATGCCGTCCCGAATTGCTAGCAAACACAAAACGGCTTCGACCGCTCCGCTTCCGCCGAGTTGATGCCCTAACTGACTTTTCGTACTGGAAACAGCGACCGAATAGGCAGCAGAGCCGAACGCTCTTTTAATAGCCCGCACTTCCGCCAAGTCACCTAACACCGTTGACGTGCCGTGTGCGTTGATGTAATCAATATCTGAAGCGTTTATCTTTGCGTCCGCCAATGCTTTTTGCATCGCCCGACCGGCACCGAGTCCGTTTTCGTCAGGCTGCGTGATGTGCGTCCCGTCAGAAGTCAAGGCGCATCCTTTTATTTCGCCGAGAACCGCCGCTCCCCGTTTTTTGGCGTGTTCTTCCGATTCGAGTACCAGTACGCCGCAGCCGTCGGATAAGACAAAACCGTCGCGGTCTTTATCAAACGGACGGCTTGCCTGCGCCGGGGCATCATTCCGTTCCGACAGGGCGCGCATCGCACTGAATCCGACGAGACCGAGGTCGCATAGAGCCGCTTCCGAGCCGCCGGCAAGGACGATGTCCATTTCACCGCAGCGTATCAGCCGCACGGCATCGGCCGCTGCATTAACGGACGACGCACAAGCCGTTGAAATACTGTATGCAGGTCCGAGAAGCCCGAATTGAATCGAGACGTGTCCTGCTGCCGAATTCGGCATCATTCGGGGAATCGCAAACGGTGATATTCGTGCCGCTGTTCCCTTGTCAAGCCATTTCGTATGCTGCGTTTCAAACTCCCGCAATCCGCCGACACCGCTGCCGATAATCGCCGCACAACGCTCCCTATCCTCTTGATTGAAGTCGAGACCGGAGTGTTTCACCGCATCAATTGCCGCCACAACGGCGTATTGGGCGAAGAGTTCAAGCCGCTTGGCTTCGTGCGGCAGCATATAGCCGTCAGTCGTGAAATCTGAACATTCACCGGCTACTTTTGAACGCAGTTGTCCGGTTCTCGGCAGCGTTGCCAGACGAATTCCAGACTCGCCGCTGCAAACCCTCCTCCAAACCGTCTCGGCATTGCATCCAAGCGGCGTTACAAGACCATAACCGGTAACGAGAACTCGTTTCATCGGGAATTGATAGTTGAGAATTAAAACCGGTTATAATGCTGCCGCCGTATTTCCGGTTTTAATGAAATTCTCAATTCTCCAGTAACCTTAATTCGTTGCTTTGCTGACGGCGGCAATGACATCGCCGACAGTAACGAGATTCTGCGCATCCTGCTCGTCAATATTGATATTGAATTCCTCCTCAAAGGAAATCAATAACTCGGCGAGGTCAAGCGAATCGGCACCGAGATCATTCGGAATGTCCGTCTTTTCATTGATTTCTGTTGCATCTTTGCCGAGTTGGTCGGCAATGATTTTAATCACTCGTTCTTTGGTATCAGCCATAGTTTTATTGTTGTTCTTATTAAGGGTTAGCACAATGACCCCGACAGTCACCCCGTATTCTAACAGATTTTTACAAAGAGTAAAGTTCCCCTGCCTGTCGTCTATGCACGGGGCGGAGAGGGAAAATAAGTGTTGTCATAAAACGCAAACATCAAATCACTATAAAGAGGCGGAGACTTTAGTCCCTGCCTCCTCTCGTGAGTGCGGCATTTCAATTCGGCACATATCCGCTCCTGCAACACCGTCCGAAGGCGGCGGGACAGGCGGCAGAGGCTTGCGCTATTTCGGACGGCAGAGATATTGCCGCCGTTGGTGGAATGAAAATCGGCATCGCGGTTATTCCGCCGCAGAAGCGTTGAGTATTGCCGTCAATTCGGCTTCGCTTAGCGTACGAATGCCGAGTTGTTCGGCTTTCGCCAGTTTGCTGCCGGGGCTGCTGCCGACTACTACGAACGAGGTTTTTGCCGATACACTCGACGAGACTTTGCCGCCGTTACGTTCGATGAACGACTCTATCTCGTTACGCTTAAAACGCTCCAGCGTTCCTGTTACAACAATCGTTTGACCGGCAAGCGGCTGATGTGCCGCCGGCTGAACGGCGGCGGATTCCGGCTTTTGTTGTACGCCGATTGCCGCAACGAGGTCGTCGAGCATCGCTGATTCGCTGCGGAAAAACTCCGTTATGCTCCTAGCACTAATCGGTCCAATCTCGTCAATGCCGCTCAACTCTTCTTCTGTTGCTTTACGTATATTATCAAGCGATTCAAAATGTTTCGCCAGAATGTTTGCCGTCCGATTACCGACGTGCCGGATACTTAAAGCATTAATGAATTTTCCTAAATCCCGCTGCTTGCTCTTTTCAATTTCCTGCAACAGATTGTCAATCAACTTGTCGCCGACCCGCTCAAGCAGTTTCGCTTTCTTTTTCTCCTTGATTGCTTTTTTCGTCAGGCGGTACAAGTCGCCGAAACGTTTGACCAGACCGGAGTCAACGAGTTGTTCAATCAATCTTTCGCCGAGTCCGTCAATGTTCATTGCATTGCGTCCCGCAAAATACCGGAGCCGCTCCTTGAATTGCGCCGGACATTCAGGATTATTGCAGCGGATATACACGCCGCCGTCATCTTTCGACAACGTTTCACCGCAGACAGGACACGCCGACGGAAATTCAAAGACCGGCAATTCTTTTGTACGCAGGTGTTTTTCAACACGGACGATATGCGGTATGATTTTCCCCGCCTTTTCAACAACGACAACATCGCCGATGCGAATGTCTTTGCGTTCGATTTCTTCGGCGTTATGCAGACTCGCACGGGACACGGTGCTTCCGGCAATTTCAACCGGCTCGATTTCGGCAACCGGCGTTACCGTCCCCGTCTTGCCGACCTGTACACGAATTTCCCGCAGCACCGCCGTTGCTTCGTATTTTTCAACCTTGTACGCAATCACCCAGCGGGGATGATGTCCCGTGGCACCGAGTTGTTCACGCTGTGCAAAATCGTCAACCTTTAACACGAGACCGTCAGTCTCAAAATCGAGTTCGGACAAAAAATTGTCTTCTGACGCATAAAACGATTCGCAATACTCGGCGGATTCGTCAAAGGAGTCGAAACGTTGAACGTGCGGTGTTACAGAAATGCCGTAAGATTCGATTTCTTTCAAAAAGTTCCAGTGATTCGCTGCCGTCAAACCGTCATAAGAACCGACGCTGTGGGCAAAGAAATGCAGTTTTCTGTTTTGATGTGCTTCGCGAATTTTGGCACATTTTTTCGGGTCTTTTTCCTCGTTAATGTCTTTGAGCGCAATCGTTCCTGTCGTAATGTTCCGCGTATTTTTATACGTTTCGTCTTTCGGCTGTTTTTCGTTCAGCAAGACGAGGTCGGAGTTCCGCATATAAACTTCGCCGCGGATTTCCAGCAGCGGCGGCGGAGTGCGGTAACAAAGCGTTTGCGGAATATCCCGAATCATATCGAGATTACGCGTCACGTCGCTGCCGATAATGCCGTTGCCGCGTGTGATTCCTTGTACAAGTTTGCCGTTTTTGTAAATCAGCGAAATGGCAACACCGTCTATTTTGATTTCAATAATCCATTTTGCCTGTACGTTTTGCGCCGTTTCCTGTAATTTTTTCCCCGCTGCGTTGAGAATTTTTTGTACACGATTTCCGAAGTTCCGCAATTCGCCGATGTTGTACACGTTTTCGATAGACAACATCGGAATCTGATGACGCACGTCTTTTGAATCGGCGGATAAATCGCTTCCGACGTGCTGTGTGGGACTGTCCGGCGGTACAGGTTCTCCGCTTTCCGCTTCGCAGTGCCTTAATTTTTGAAACAGTAAATCATATTCAGTATCAGAAATTTCCGGCTTGCCTTGCCGATAAAGTTGGTCATTACGGCGGATTTCTTCGCGGAGTTCAGCAGCGGATAAATTGTCTAATGGTTTCATTTTCTCGCGTGGTTACTTAAACGTAGATACGAAGGTTGTCTGTAATGATTGAAAGAGGCTTACCGCCGTAACGGCGTACCGGATGCGTACGGAAAGGTCAACCATCACTTTACTTTTGGAAACAACGTTTATAAATCGTCCACGCTGCGTCCGCCGCTTTGCCGTCTGCCAAGCCCTGCCGATTACAACTCACCGCTCACTGCCCGCTGCAGCGTTTGCTGCAACTCTTCTGCTGTAGCGATGTTTGTTTTTAGCACCTTCCCGTCCTTGCCGTACAATATCATATACGGCGGGGTGATGATTCCCCAGTAAGTTGCCAGCGTACCGTCCAGTCCGTTCGATGCGTAAAGAGTCCGCCAATTCACCTCCGAATTCGCTGCGGCAGAATTGACGGCATCGCTGTCCTCTTTTGTGTTGAGGTTAACGCTTACCGGTATGAGTCCTTTGGACTCGAATTTGTCTGTAACGGTTTTGATAATCGGCAGCGAGCCGGCGGAATTTTGTTCCCAGAAAACCAGCAGCACGTACTTCCCGCTGTAAGCGGCAACATCAAAGGGCTTTTTTTCCGTATCCATTGCCGTAAACGGCACCGCTTTGCCTTCTGCCGTCAAACGCCGAACCGCCCCCTTCGCCTTTTGTACCAGTTTTTGTGTTGATGGTTTATCGCCGGCTGTTTCCGCCGCCTTCGTGTACCACTTGATTGATTCCTCATTCGCTGCCCCCGCCATTTCCTTGTACGAAGCGAGTTGTATCATTCCTTCCAGACCGGCTTCCGTGCTGCCGAAAGTGTTACATAATTCTTCAAGGGCTTCCAGCCACGTTGTATAAGCCTTCATATCATCGCCGCCGGCAGCCAACGCAATATAATAGTCCGTCATAATCTGCCGGCTTCGGACGTGGGCTGCCAATTCCTCTTTGCCCGGCTTATTCACGCTGTTGAACAATTTCACAATTTGTTCCTTGCCTTCGGGATATTCATTGCGCCCAGCCGCATCCATAATCGTATCCGCCAGTTGCCTAATCCAATTTTCCCGCTCATCATTCGTCGAAGACTTCTTGATGATTTCGAGTAACAGCCCGACAACCTGTTTATGCTTTGCCGGACGCTGCTCCTTCGGCAGTGCAGCCGCTTCACTCTGAATCGCCTGTACCTGATTCATTAAGGCGACCACTTCTGAGTCTGCCGGTCCTGTGCTGTTGGTTATACCGGCAGGCTGTATAAACGTGAAAAGCGGACGGTTTTCGTCGTAAATCCCCGGTATGTCAATCGTCCGCCAATTATTGTCGCCGATTTTGATAAGCGTACCTACGGCAATTTGTTTCACACTGCCGCTGTCGCCGGCAGTAACAGCGGCGTTTTCAAAAACGGTCAGATCTTTGGGCAACCCGCGGCTGCCAGCAGGCACAATACCCGGCATAACGGCATTGAGTTGAAACCATTCGGCATTTTTTCCATCTTTGAAGTTGACGGCAGCAACGGCTTCGGCAAAACCAACTTGAAGTTTCGCTATCTTACCCGCAACCGTCTCCGTCAAAGAATGACCGATATCCAGTGTCTTTAATTCGCTCTGACTTAATGTAACACGAAGAAAACGCCGAACATCTTCGGCTGCAACGGCAAGAATAATTTCCCGCGAGACCTCTTCGGCAGAAATCTGTTTCCAGTAGTCGATAATGCCGTCTTCATTTTCATCGACCCCCCAACGTGTACCGGCGGTGTTGAGCCAGCGGAATTGGTCGCGTTTTCCGTTGCTGTCTGTATCAAGTTCCCGATAAACCTCAATGCCGTTTTGGTAGTACGACCATTGGTCAACCAGGTGTTTTTCATCGTGATCGGTATCAATGAATACCCGAAGGATTTGTTTTTGCGGACCCAAGAGTTTCATTCTGCTGTTGTCATCGCTCACAACGAGTTCGCACTGGGCTGCCTCTTCCGCCGACGGAATATCAATCTCAGCATCGCTTTGAATCGGTTTCATATTCAAAGCCTGTTCCAACAACGCCTTGTCTTTGTCCTGTGCAAGAACAAGTGCTGCTGTTACAAAAAATGCGAACGTGTAAAGGAAAGACTTGTTCATAAAAGGTATGGTCATAAAAGAAGTTTTATCTTAAATCTGCTCCTCACTTACATTGGGTCAATGGACGATTGATGATACAAAGAGGGGTAATACTGCCCGCCCCTAACGGGGCGTATTGCGAATAATTCTCTATACTGTTCATCAGGGCATCTGCGGTTTTCCGAACTTTATCTTCGGCTGTATATATCCTGTCTGAATGACTTTCTGCGTCGGCGGAGGCAGCATTGATGTTGTCTGCTTGCCGCTCATCTGTTGCGTCTGAATCGGCTGTGTACGAATCGGTGTCTGAATTTTCGGTGTCTGTACGGATTCATCCTCGATAACGGTGCCGTCATCAATGACTGTTCCGCTGGTTCTGCCGCAGGCACTACAACTCACCGAAGTACACGCTTCGGCGGAGGAAGCATAGACACCCGGAGAATACGCTCCGTATCCGTACGATAATCGGTCAAGGCATCCGTAATTATGAGAAAGTAAATTTCCAACCAGATGAAACGGAGCCGCCGCAACATCTAACACACCGCGTCCGACGAGACAAGTACCTGTAGCAAGGTTATGCAAATTGCCTCCGCAAGAGGAAACACACAGGACATTGCCGAAAGGAACAACCCCGCATTGGGAAGCCTGGTAAGGAACAGGCGATTCACACGAATTGCACGTTTCGGTTTCGCAGCCGGTACCGCATTCGGCATTGTAATCGGCTGTGTTGTAGCCAATGCCACATCCGCTGCCGCCGTAGTATTCTGTTCCTCTATCGGCGCAGTTGAACGAACGATAGTCGGGTGTACAGATACAGCCGACATTCGACAGCATTAGAAGGATTCCGATGCCGATGACCAGCGCATTATACCGTTTCATTTGATACCTCGATATTCGGGGGAGTGATATTTAGGGGCTAGGAAATTCAATTCAGCCAATTCAAAACTGACTAATCATTCTATCGGCTAAAACAACCGGTATATTTAGAATAATCGGTATAATTGGTAAAAATTAACAAAATCCCTGGTACTCCCCCAAAGGGGCGGAAATGCAATCGCACCAATACCAATACAATAATAAGTAAACCGTCCGCTTCCTGCTGCCGCTACGGCACAACATACGGGCAGATGGCGTAGATTTTCGGGGTCGTCTTTTCCGACAGCGTTTCCGAGAGCGTTTTGCTGCTCAACAATGCGTCCGAACTGTTCGCCTCCGAAAGCACATGAAAGAACCCCGCTGATTTTTTGTAACGGATAACTTTGCAGTTCCGCTCCGAAACGTTTGCCCGCACACGCGCCGACTCTATCGCATCGTCCATAAAACCGATGTTGTCTATCAATTTGTTCTCCAACGCCTCCTTCGCCGTATAAATCTGTCCTGTCGCCAGTTTGTCCAACGTCTCCGGATGTTCTGCAAATTCCTTGCGCCCGTCCCGAATCACCTGTTTGAAGCGGTTAAAACTGTCATCAACGAGATTCTGCCAAACCTTTTTTTCCTCTTCGCTCATCGCTTTGGCAAACCCTCCCATCGCTTTTAAGGGACCGCTGGTAATGGGCGTGGACTCAATGCCGATTTTTTTACACAGTTCCTCTCCGTTAAAGAGCGAGACAATCACGCCGATAGAGCCTGTAATCGTTGTCGGTTCGGCATAGATTTCATCGCCGGCTACCGCCAGATAATATCCTCCGCTTGCCGCAACCGACCCCATTGAGACAACCACCGGCACAGTCAGTTCTTCTTTCATCTTGGTAAGCAAATGGTGATAATAATCGCTGCCCGAAAGCGTTCCTCCGGGAGATTCAATGCGCAGGACGACAGCCACAACGTGCCTGTCTTTTTGTGCCTGCTTAATCTGTTTGGCAATGTAGCCGCTGTGTTCGCCGGCAATCACCCCTTCGATGCTGATGACCGC
>JAITOZ010000139.1 GCA_031289675.1 Planctomycetaceae bacterium | reverse complement strand
AAACACATCGACTTTCTCGTCTATCCGCCGCAAGGGACACTCTTTGCCGACGCTTTTCTCTGGGCTGAATCAAAAAAGGAAATCACCGACATTCCTGCAATGTTCGCCCAACTCCTGCTCACCATCAAAAAAACGGTCGATGCCGGCGAAATTCTCCCGCCGAACTATCTCGGCGTTTTCGATAAAGAGCGGTTCGCCTGCATTGAGTTTCACTACGTCCTGCCGATATTTCACCGCAGCGATTTCAACTGGAACGAAAAGCCGTCGAACGTTTCGGACGCAACGGTAAAAATCGTCGAACAATTTCTGACCGAAGAAGCACTGCTCCAATTCGATTTCAAAAACGATGAAGCCGAGTTGATGAAATTCATTCAAATCAATTTTGCTGCCGGACGTGAATGTACCTCGAAAATACAAATCACGAAAAATAATTTTGTAACAGTTTTTATGAAGTGGTCGGCATCGGTGCGTCCGTCGATAGATTTTAGTTATGATGACCAAAGACGTTACGGCTTGATAGACGGCGATTTTTATCTCGGCGATTTGCTTTCCGAAGACAATCTCACGCTGCCGGATTTCAAAGACCTGAACGTTGTTTTGCAGCACGATTACTACAAAATCAAAGTAAAGATTGCCGGTGCGCCGCGGCGGCTGATTGAGGAAATTTCTTTTCGGGACGGAGGCAAGGCGCATAAACTTTTTTGGGAAAAGTATCAGCGTCCGCCGAAGGAGGAGTTTCGGGACTATATGAAAGACCGGCGTGACTTGCTTGTTCCGCAGGATGTCCGGGAGCGGAAGGGTTCGTTTTTTACGCCGAAAATTTGGGTCGAGAAGTCGCAGGAGTATCTCGAAAAGGTGTTCGGCGAGAACTGGCAGGACGAGTATTACATTTGGGACTGCTGCTGCGGCACCGGCAATTTGTTAGCGGGTTTAGTCAATCCGCACAACGTTTGGGCTTCGACGATAGACCAGGCGGACATTGATATTCTGCATACAAGTATTAGTAACAAAAAATGTAACTTGCCGGAACCGCACGTTTTTCAATTTGATTTTCTGAACGGCAACTTTAATGACCTGCCGGAAGGTTTGCGTAACGTTATTAACGATACCGAAAAACAGAAAAAACTTATCATCTATATCAATCCGCCGTACGGCGAGGGAGGCAATTATACCGGAAGAACAAAGGCAGGCGTTTCTAAAAATTATTCTGTAAATCAGGAGTTAAAACCGCTTATCGGCAGAGCAGCCAACGAAATGTTTGCGTTGTTTTTCGGTCATATCCGGCAATCAATGCCGACGGCGAATCTTGCGGCATTTGCTTCGGTGAAGTATGTCAACGCCTATAATTTTCGGAAATTCCGGGCGTTTTTCAAATCCCGTTACCGCGGCGGCTACATTTGCCTTGCAAATACGTTTGATAATGTTCAGGGCGGTTTCCCGATTGGTTTTTTGGTTTGGAGTTTTTCGTCCCAAAAATTCCCCCAAAAAATTCAGACAGATGTTTTTAATCCGAAAGGTTATCACATCGGACGGAAAAATTTTTACAGCGAAAACCAGTTTATTAACGAATGGATTGATACTGTCAAATGCGGCGGTCAAACCATCGGCTTTTTAAGTTGTAAACTGAACGAATTACAATACAATCAATACGTCTGTATTTGCAATACGAAAGGACAGTTGCCGTACGGCTGTAAAAGTATCCCGGTAACAAATGAAAGTTTGATTGAGTCTTGCATTTATCTTGCTGTGCGGCATAGCATTGGTCTCGTCATTCCGCACAAGGATAAATGGATTTGCCATAACGACCCTTTCCTCTTTCCTGATAAGAAATTCAAACGGAACGTTCGGTTCCTCAACGATTGTTTGATATTTGCATTATTTCACGAGAAAAATAAAATCACATCGAAAGACGGCATCAATCATTGGATACCGTTTTCGGCAAAGGAAGTCAAGGCGAAGGATAATTTTCGCTCTTCGTTTATGCCGGATTATATCAAGGAGCGGGGACGGTTCAGCAAGGAAGCAGTTACCGTTTTGGAGGCGGGAAAAGCACTGTGGACGTATTATCACGAAACGATCCGAAATGTTTGCGGCGCAACGGCAGATGCGTCGCTTTACGAAATCCGGGAATACTTTAAGGAGCGGAACGAACAAGGCAGGATGAATACAAAGTCCGCTGATGACCAGTTTAACGTTCTCGATAAAACCCTTCGGGATGCGGTCAAAGCGTTGGCAAAACAGATTGAGCCGAAAGTGTATGAATACGGCTTTTTGCTGCAATAAAAGATGAAAAAACAAACTCCGCTCATTGACTTCGGAGAAACGGCGGCAGACAACTTCCGCAAGACCTTGTCCGACCGCCGGATGGCTTTAATGCCTGATGAAGAGAGGGAGCGGAAGGGTTCGTTTTTCACGCCGCAGATTTGGGCGGAGAAGTCGCAGGAATATCTGGCACAAACATTCGGCGAGAACTGGCAGGACGAGTATTACATTTGGGACTGCTGCTGCGGCACCGGCAATTTGTTAGCGGGCTTGGTCAATCCGTACAACGTTTGGGCTTCGACGATAGACCAGGCGGACATTGATATTCTGCATACGAGTATTCGTAACAGAAAATGCAACTTACTGGAACCGCACGTTTTTCCGTTTGATTTTCTGAACGGCAACTTTAATGACCTGCCGGAAGGTTTGCGTAACATTATTGACGATACCGAAAAACAGAAACGGCTGATAATTTACATCAATCCGCCGTACGGCGAGTGCGGTCGGTCAAAAGGAAAAGGTGAATCGAACAAAGCGGGAATCACGAAAGAAAGCAAAATCTATGAGGAATTACGGAAAGAGATTGGAAAAGCGGCAAGAGAACTCTTTGCCTTTTTTGCAGCAAGAATTCGGCGGGATATACCGGCAGCAAAATTGGGAATGTTCAGTAAATTAAAATACCTCAATTCTCCGAATTTCGTTAAGTTTCGGAAATTTTTTAGGGCAGAGTTCCGAAAAGGTTTTATGGTGCTTGCAAGTACCTTCGATAATGTAACAGGACAATTTCCTATTGGGTTTCTCACTTGGAATCTTGAACGTTCAAAATCCGTTCCATTCTTCAAGTGTGATGTGTTTGACACGCGGGGATTGCTTACTGCATCAAAAAAGTTTTTTCCGATTGATAAGCGGCAGTTGCTTAACGATTGGATTGATACAATTCCGCAGACCGGTCAATCAATTGGTGCATTAAGTTGCAAATTAAGCGATTTTCAAAACAACCAGATGGTTTATATCGGCAATTCCAAAGAACAGTTGCCGGTCGGCTGTAAATGTTTTGAAATCACGAAAGATAATTTGCCTGCTGCGTCCGTTTATCTTGCTGTGCGGCATATCATTCCGCATACTTGGGTCAATGACCGTGACCAATTTTTGTATCCCGCCGATAGTTACAAAAAGGACAAACGTTTTCAGAACGATTGTCTGATTTTCACGTTGTTTCATTCGCAGAACCGGATTAAATCGAAAGACGGCATCAATCATTGGATACCGTTTTCGGCGAAGGAATCAAAGGCGAAGGATAATTTTCATTCTTCGTTTATGTCAGACGTTATCAAAAAGCGGGGACGGTTCAGTAAAAAGGCAACTGCCGTTTTGGAGGCGGGAAAAGCACTGTGGGCGTATTATCACGAAACAATCCGAAAACTGCGGACTCCGCCGGTTGATGCCTCGCTTTACGAGATTCGGGAATACTTTAAGGAGCGGAACGAACAGGGCAGGATGAATACAAAGTCCGCCGATGACAAGTTTAACGTTCTCGATAAAACCCTTCGGGATGCGGTCAAAGCGTTGGCAAAACAGATTGAGCCGAAAGTGTATGAATACGGTTTTTTATTACAATAAAAGATGAAAAGACAAACTCCGCTCATTGACTTCGGAAACACAGCACTTTTAACCATAACCAATGAAACTTTACGTCTTTACTCTTCCAACGGTTGCCGAAAAAGCCGACTGGCTCAAAAAAACATTCAAGATTGAGTATAGGGAACCACTAAAACCCCCATTTTAGCAAATCCGATTATTGAAAAATAAGGACTTACAACAAATATTTTTCGAAAATAGAGAGTTTTTAGAGGTTCCCTAGAGAATAAGGTCTATGGTTTGCATCCAAGTATCTCCGCCCAAGTTAACCTGACCATCAAGTCAACACTGCCTTGCGAAGAATGTC
This sequence comes from Planctomycetaceae bacterium, assembly GCA_031289675.1. GTDB lineage: Bacteria > Planctomycetota > Planctomycetia > Pirellulales > Thermoguttaceae > WRKP01. The sequence goes on along the minus strand of JAITOZ010000139.1, from coordinate 6,673 downwards.
AGGTGAATTTTGGAATTCTTTTTTTTCGCTATCGTGCGACAGCGGCTCTGATTATCAATTCCTTATCAATCACCTAACGAACAAGCCTTTGAAACGCTGGTACAGTGTAGGCTTCTCTGCCGGTGAAGAATCAGCGTCATCCGTTTTCGCCCGTTCGGCGACCGGTGCGGAAATTTCGGATAGTGCTGGCTTCGGTACAAGCATCGGCAGCGGAACATTACTGAACAAAAATTGACATTGCGGACTTTCAAGGAGCGTCAGCAATTCCGAAAAACGTTCCTGTTTGAAACGGGCATCTGCCGTTACAAGCACTTTTTGCAGTTCAATCATCTCGTTGGACGAAAACGACACTGGATACACTTTGACCTCGTCAATCCAGAGTGTTGCCTGATTCGTTACCTGAAAGCCGATACGGATATTGTCCGAATTGTCCGGCGGCAGTTGGTCAAAAGGAACAATCACCTGTTGCCAGCGTACGCCGTTTTTCGGTACCGCTTTTGCTATGTACGGTTTCAAATTTTCCCCAACGGCGGCGTGCCGGTAGAGAGTCCTGCCGCCGTGTTCTGCCGTCAAAACAAAATTGAGCGGTATCTGCTCCGCCGCCTCCGGCACACCAACGAATGCGGCTATCCAAAGCCTGCCGGTTTGCGGAGGAGAAAAAGGCAGTGTTAGCAACGTGCCGGATTCCGTTCCCGTGTTGGTTAACTTGGCACTGCTTTGTCCGCTGTATGCCGTCTGCGTGTCCTGAACGGCAGAAAACGCTGCCGTTCCAAAAGGCTGCCATCCCGTCAAAGGAACATAAGCGTCTCCTTCTTCAAAACCGCTATTCGGTAATTGGTCCCAAACGACTCCGTTGCGGGCAGCATAAATCCGCTGTCCCAATTCGTCTGTTTTTTCTTTGATACTCCCTTTTTCTCCACAGATTTCCGGCGGACGAATCACAGAAACATTCTGAATGACGGTATCGGGGGAATCCAGTTTAACGGCAAGCAAATCATACGGCAGCAGCGTTGCCCGCCAGACTTTATTGTTGAGCGACCGAATCATCCGCCTGCCGCTCAACTCGGTTATTTGTGTTTGGACACCGGCAGCGAACGTTACATCGGCATCAATTTGATACGGGGCATCGTTGACCAGATAAACGTACAAACCGCCGTCAGCGTTCAAAGAGCGGACGGTCAGCGGCTGCAATGATTGTTCAGGGAATTTGTCAGGGGATTGGTCGGCAGCGGCAATATTTTTATTGGCGAAGGTTTTACCGCCGGAATTTTTACCGTCAAATGTTCTGAAGAGCAATGGCGGCAGTTTGCGGTACGCCGCGAGTAAATCGGTTAAAGCGTCCTGTTCGCCTGCCGGCAGACGTTCGCCGCCGTCAAAGAATGTTAAAGTATCCGCTTGAGCCAACTGTTTGACGAACCGCCGCCGGTTTTGATAATCTGCCGGAACACTGACATAACCGCCGTCTGCCGGATGATAAAACAATGCCGTATGGGGAACCTCGGCTGCCGACCAGCGTCCGTTATGCAGTATGGAAACACCGCCGAATGACGGACGGCTGGCGTAACGCTGAGTCAATTCACGGACAAAGCCCTGCCATCCGCCGTTTTGTACGGCATTCTTTTCGAGAGTATCGGCTTCGATGACCGGTATGAACGTCAAGCGGTCGCGGTCAAATTGCTGAAACAATAATTCCAAGACCGTGTCGGATAAATGAACGTTGCCGGACAAAACCGTCAGCATTGCGCCGTCGTATCCGTTGTAACAAAGCGAGTCGGTTAATTGACTGACAGCGTTATATGCGGCGGGGACGGTTTCGCACCCTTTGAACGCATTACCGCTGATAACGGCTGTCAATTTGCGGGAGGCAACGCCTTCAAAACGTTTCGGAATCCGTGTACCCGGCGGCAGGAGACCGGCAACCCGAATGCTGTTAACCGCTGGTTTTTTCTCCGGCTGTAACAGATTGACGAGGATGAGTTCCGGCTTTTTCGACTTCGCCCAAAACAGGATTTTATGCGTTCCAGACATTTCAAGGCGTTTGTCCCGAACAATTTCGTCCGCGATGTCTATTCTTGCTGCTGACGTTATCGCTGCATCCTCTTCGACCGCTGCGCCGAGTTGCTGGCGGGTATTAAGCGGATACCCGATTTCGATAAGATACGGTTTTCCGGTTTCCTCAACGGGAATCGGCAGTCTCAATGCGGCGGCGTTCACATTCAAAACCGGTGCATCGGACACTGTTCCAGACAAAGTATCTGACGGGGGCGGTGTCTCTTTTTTGCCTAATCCGACGGCGGGCAGCCGAAAGACTGCCGAAGGAAGCATCGCCGAGGGATTCAGCGGTTTTAGATGTCCCTGCGGCATCGGCAGAAAAAACCGCCGCCCGCTGTCTTCACCTCTGTCTTCGAGTAAATCCCGCTTGAGCGGCGAGAGTGTTAAATCACCGTCGCCCCGTACCGGCAGGTTTGGATTGATAACAGCAAAGTGCTGCCGAACGGTCAGTGCCTGCCCTTGTCCGGTTAAATTACGCCGTATGTCAAAGACCTGCATTGGGAGTTTTGCCATTGCGGTAATTTCATAGACACCGTCATTTTCCGGTGCGGCAAAGGATACAGGCAAGGCTTGCGGTGCATTCGCAATGATAGCCGTTTCCAGTTCGGCAAGCGGCTTTCCTTCGGCAAGTAAGGCAACGTGCAGATGATATTTTCGTTCATTATTGCGTTCGTTATTATTGTTACTGTTATTAAGTGTCAGGTCGATAAGAACGGGTTCGCCGGGGGCAAAGACGGAGGTTTGCGAGCGCAGGACGGCGTTGAGGGCGGGAGATTGAGGCTCTGCCGCTTTAACGTTCACCAGCAACAGGAAGCCGGTTATGACTGCTATTCGGAACAACGCCGCTATTTGAAAAGACATTGCGGCGGAGAATAACGATTATCCCGTCTTTATTCAAGGGCATTTATTAGGGTCATTCAATCTATCGAAGCAGAACGTCAGGACGGTGGACAGGCGGTTTTTCGTCCGTTATAATATCGGTACGTTGATAAAAGTACTTTGTTAAAATAAGGAGTTACAAATGTCCAGAAAAATTACAGCCGCATCTGCCGTATCCGTTGTGGTTCTCACCGCCCTTTCTGTGCCGGCTTTCGCCGGTCAGGATTGGAAAAGCGGTATTCCGTGGCAAAAACCGCCGGTCGTCTCTCCTGCTGCGAATCCGTCCGACCCGCCGTCCGGCGCAGTCATCCTTTTCAATGGAAAAGACCTCGCCGCTTGGGATAAGGACACATGGCTCATTGAAAACGGCGAACTTGTTTGCAATCCCCAAAAGGGAACCTTGGCAACGAAACAAAAATTCGGCAGCGTCCAACTGCATATTGAATTTGCCATACCTCAAGATGTGTCCGGCAAGGGACAGCAGCGCGGCAACAGCGGCGTTTTTTGGGGCAATTATGAGGTGCAGGTTCTTGATTCGCACGATGGAGAAACTTACTACGACGGGCAATGCGGTGCCATCTATAAGCAATGCCCGCCGCTTGTCAATGTTTGCCGCAAACCGGGCGAGTGGCAGTCCTACGACATCATCTTTAACCGTCCCGAATTGAAAATGGAGAACGGAATCGTTCGCGTGCTGCGTCCGGCATACATTACCGTACTGCAAAACGGTGTATTGATTATCAATCATCATCAGATTCTGGGGACAACCTTTTTTAACCGCCCGCCGGCATACGAGGCACACGCCGATAAGATGCCGATTTCTCTCCAAGACCACGGTAATAAAACCCGGTTCCGTAACATCTGGGTACGTGAAATACCGGACACCGATGCTCATCCTGAACCGGTCAAACCGGCGTATTACGAATAATTTCGGCGGTTTTACGGGGAATCCCCCCTTGTCTATAAGCGTATTTGCCGTAGAATGAGGGGAGTTTTTAGTGCATTTCGATGTATTTTGACATAAAGGAGAGAGTGTATGCCCAAGCAGAAGACACATAAAGGTATCAGTAAGCGGTTCCGTCTGACTGCCACCGGAAAAGTAAAGTTCCGCCATAGCGGCACAAGTCATCTGGCGTACCGTTTGACGAAGAAACGCCGCCGTAACCTGCGGGGAACAGGAGTTGTTTCTGCAACCGAAACCGCTAAACTGGCAACGGCTTTGGCACCTGCGCAATAGATTCAGCAAATTTCAGCGTATTACGCTAAAAATGTTGGCACACTGCCGCCATAAGCAGACCGCTGCCTTTATTGTGAAGCGGTCAATCCTTGACGCATCGGGTTGTAACGTTCGGGCAAAGTGCCTGAAGACCTAGATTCGTTGTAAACACTTGAAGTAAAGGGGAACAAAATGAGAGTACAGGGCGGTGCCGCTCGGCATCAATCGAAAAAACGTGTCTTTAAGCGGGCTAAAGGTTTTCGCGGTGGACGGGGAAAACTTCTCCGTAGCGTTAAGGAAACAATTATCCGGGCGGATTGCTATGCGACCCGCGACCGGCGTGTCCGCAAACGGGATTTCCGTGCTTTGTGGATTACCCGCATCAATGCTGCCGTCCGGCAACTTGGCTTGCGTTACGGCGAATTCATTGCCGGATTGAACAAGGCGCAAATTGCGCTGGATAGGAAAACGCTTGCCGAAATGGCGGTCAACGACAATCCGGCGTTCGTCAAGGTCGTTGAATTAGTCAAAACGGCTTTGGGAAAAGCATAAGAACAATACAACGGAAGTAGTGCTGTGTGTTAACCGCTGGTTGTATGCTGGCGGTTCTTTTATTTTTCCCGCTTGGGCAATTCCGGTTTTACTTCGAGTTGCTCTTTGACATAATTCTGGTCATCTGTTGACAGTTTCGAGAGGGCAACCGGAAAAACTTTACCCTCTTCGTTTTTGAGTATTACCTGATTCTCGTCAGCGGAAACGTATTCGGCTCGAATATGGTACTTGCCGCCGCTGCTCGTCCACGTCCGCATTACAACCGGTGCCGCCGGCTTTTTCGGCGCATCCGTCCACGGTCTCGGTATATCAAGGTCAACGTCCGAAATCACCTCTCCCTTCGCGTTCCACGCAATCTGACGACCAAAAAGACGATTCTTTACTATCGTTTTATAACTTGCCGGATAGCCCGTCGGGTGGAACTTCACCTCAATGCCGCTGCCATCAATTTGATATTGCGGTTGCCCCGTAACTTCCGCTTGAATATTTTCGTTCTCCTTGACTTTCATTAACAGTCCAAGCAGATATTGCTGCAATTGTCCTTGTTCATTGAATAAAAGACAGCACGCATACCGCCCCTTATTCAGTAATTGTTCACATACCACGCTCCGAAGAGTTTTTTTAGAAAAGGTAAAGTGAATGTAAATAGTATCTCGCGGACGCTCACGGAATCCAGAAACTGCCAGTAACTTTTTTACTTCTCCGCCGCGAATCGCTTCATAATATTCGGATATGTTGGTCAAGGATGTTGTAACGGCATCATTCAAAATTTGGGACGGAATATTGATAGCATAAGATTTTCCCGGACCAAATGAAAAAGAGGCATTCAAAAGTTTTGTTTTTTTCAAATCTTTCAAGTATTCTTTGTCAGTATAGATGTCGTCCCAATAATTGTGTTTTTTTCTGCATACGGGTCCAATATTTTTTTCCCTTTTTCATCCCACTCGATCTGGCACGGCGCAGTAACATCAGGAAAGATGTCTTTATTACAAAAATAAAATTCGGCGAGACTGCCAGTATCATAGTAAACAAACGTCCAGAAATCACCCGCTATTTCCGTTACTTTCCCTGAAAAATTCAAGCCAATATCTCCATTCAAGGCACATTGCCAACGATAGTCATCACTGTCCCTGGCAATTTTAATACGATGATCACAAAGAACGTATTGTTTCTTTGTTTTATCGTAATCATAGAAAAAATCGACAGTTGCATCTTGCCAGTCCCAGTCAGAATCGTTAAAGGGAAAACCTTGTACGGTTTTGAACCAATTGCCGCTTGCTGCCGCAGAGACCTGCCAGTCCATCCGTTCCAAAAAAAGCAGCATCACTGGTTGCCGTATTTCACGGGGAATATCATATTTGTCAAAAAGATCCTCCCCTTTCGCTGCCCCTAATATGCCTACCTGGTACGAAAGGGCGAACAAAAGAAAATAGACCGCCGACACAAAGGGACACAAATGTGTGTTTCCTGCAAGTGTCATTAAATGATCCTCCAAAAATTAAAATTTCGTTAAAAATACGGTATTGTTAAATTATTATAGTTTTTTATTTAGTTTTTGTATGAGTAGATTGATGGAGTATTCGATCATATATTCTGCTTTTGAATAACATTTTGTTTTTCGTTGAAACCTTGCCAGGTAATGACGTATCCTCGCATTTTATCCCTCCACGGTGTAAGTCTCCGCTTTCGTCTGCCAATACTTCTCCGGCGGAACAAACTCTTCGTAACTTCGCCAATTATACTCTACGCGTTCAGGAATTGATAATTTTCAAACAGTTGGAAATTCAGGGTCATTAAGGATTTCATTTTGTCAAGATGGCGCGTAGGCGTTTCCGCTACGCATTTGTCTATTGCTGAACAAAAATCTTCAAACTTTTCATAATAACGGTTATATAAACATTCCTTCTTCAAAAACTTCCAATATCGCTCTATCAAATTTAAGTTCGGACTATACGCCGGTAAATAAACCAAATC
>JAITOZ010000062.1 GCA_031289675.1 Planctomycetaceae bacterium | reverse complement strand
GCATGGCAGGATGCTCGCAACAACTCCGGCGAAGCAATGGATTGGCAATTCAAAACAGAAAACGCCAGAATAAAACTAAAACATATCTATCCATATTGTAAAGATTGATGGGGTACTAGGTTGTGGAACAAGTCTAATACTCTGTTGAGTGCAGCGGCGTGGAATTTGAAAAAAAACTGATAAAAATGTTCACGGATTAAAGTGCGGCTCGCAAGAAAGGACTATTTCGCTGTTTTGTGATTCCATTTAATCTGGAACTCAGTTTGTGAAATGGAAATATTACACACACCAGAGCAGTATAGTACCGTCAACGTTGCCGCTGTCAAGAGAAGTGATACAAAGACTCCGATAACGGCACCGCCCGCCAAGAGTTGCCAGACGGATTCCGTCGTTCGCTTCCTTAAGTTTTTTATTTCCGCATCTTTATCATTTATTCCTTCCCGCAAATAGGTTACTTCCGATTTAAGTTTCGCTTCTCTTTTATCCCACTCCCCTTCTTTGACTCGCATCAGTTCATCCGCCCGCCGCAATTTTTCGTCTTTGTCCGCCCGTTCCGCTTTGAACCGCTCGCCCAGTTCTTGGGCGAAAGTGTCCGATTCCGTGGTGTCCATCCCTGACGGTTTGCTTTCGATTTGCAGATGCGAATCCCAGCGGGGATTGACAAACGGCACGAATTTTTCAAACGCCGACCGCATCGGTGCGGAACCCGTCTCTTCCGACAGCACCGCCGGTTTCGGGACGGGCAACTCCCGGCTGTGTGTTGAAACGTATTGAAATGTTTCGTTGTTGAAAACCGGTACAAGATTTTCGTACACATTATCGGCACGAATCCAAGCGGTTAGAATTACGAACCGGTCAGGCCGGTTTTGCCGGTCGTGTCCTCCGTCAAACTCCCGGTAGAGAATGAGCCAGCCGCATTGTTCCATTGATTCGGCGGCAAGATGAACGATGCCGCCCCAAATATCGCCGCCCAACTTGTTCGGTTCTGGTGCGAGATGCTTGACCGCAAACTCGTTGTAGAAGCGGGAAAGAAGCGGTTGAGACAATTCTCCATCCGCCCAAGTCCAATAATTTCCGCTGCCCGTATCCGTTGCCTGGTCAAATAAAGCGTAATGAATTTGCATCGTTTCTCTCTCTATCTCTCTCGTTTCTGTGTTTCGTTAGAATTTCACTGATTTTGATTTTCGTTCACCCGCCGGTTGAGGAGCGGCACCGTTATCGGATACATCAACACGTTCACGGCGTTTCACTTTTTCGGTATTTTTCACTCGTTCCGTTCCCCCTTCGGTTCTCGGCTGCTCTTGCTGCGGTTTTTCTTCTGTTTCTGCGGATTCCTCGTTTTCCGGCTCTTTTTCGGCAAAAAAGTTCATACCGAAAACGGCGATACCCGCACCAACAGCCGCCATCAAAATTGCCAAAAATGCACCGGCAGCAACCCCGCCGCTGAATAGACCATAAAACAAACCCAACACACCGGCAATCACTCCGCCGACCATTGGAATAAGCCAGCGGTTCAACTGCTGCATTTTGATTTCATTCTCTTTTGCCTGCACTTCCGTCAGTTTCCTGTTCTGTTCCCCTTGGACGGCATTGAGTAGCCAGTTGCTTAACGTATCGAGACCGCCGCTGCGGAAGTTCGGTTGAGGAACGCGGATATTATTTTTCACTTCCGTATCCATCACGGCAGCAACGGGAAACCAACGAATCGTATCCCCGGATTGATGCCCCAGCCGCATCGCATTATAGAGTTGCGGCAATTCCTTCTGTAAATAGTTCGTAAAGTTGCCGTAATTTTTTGTGATGTCCGCGTGATATAAATCCCAAGCCGTAAAGACGAGAGCAATGTCCTGATGTTTGCCGTCCGCAGCGAACATATCGACAACTTCTTTGAGAACGAATTCGTTTTGCTTCCGTTTGAGACTATCCGGTTCACCGCGGAAATGCAGAAGATTGACGACGATAATCACAATGGACGCTGTTTGTATGTAATTCAGCAAATCCCGCTGTATGCCGGTAAGATTCTCTTGCTTGTAGGTATTTTGGCTAAATAATTCCCGCAAATCCTGACCGGCAGAATCAATCAATTTCAGCGGCAAGGTATGCTGCTTGATGTGTAAAGTCCATTGTAGTTCAAAGGCATAACTCTTCTCGGTGGATTTCCACCATTCGCCGCGATTCAACGAATCCCAAACCTTTTCGACATACATTCCCGTATCCCAATCTTTCGGATGCAGAAACACGTCATCAGTGTTCGACATCCGTTTTGCCAGAGCAGATGCCAAGATGGTCTTACCGGAACCTTCGGTTCCCACGATGGCGATTTGAGGTTGTATTTCTGTCATTTGATAAAAAAGCGTAACTTTATTGTAACGGGATGATTCGGAAAGGTATGTTCAAACCGGCTCCAACTGTCCGGACGCCAAAACGAGGTGCGGATGGTGTTTTGTGTGCGGTATTCGCTCCACCAAGCGTATAATTCATCGACCATTTCTAACACGGCATTGATGTGTTGTACGTCAGCCAATTCATTGCCGCAGCGTTCCAAAGCATTTTGTAACGGTGTCTCGGCAAAATGATATTGCAAACTTTCCGAAAACAATATCTGCAACTCCGGTAACAAATTCTTATTTATCGGCTGCTGTTCGAGCAGTTTACTGTACTCTTTTGCTAAATAATCGTATTTCTTTTGCAGTTCGTCAATCCGTTTACGTTCCGTTTGCAGTTGCTGTTTCAGTATTTTATTTTCTTCGTGCAGTTGAGTCAAACGGGCATTTTCTTCAACCGCTTTTTCCTGCTGCCGAACTTCCGAGGGCAAGGCTGGCGGCAAAACCGCTTTTTTTATTTCAATCCCGTAAATTCCCGCAAAATCGTTCAGCGTGTTTTTGCTTCCGGCGGCGACGACCTGTTCCGTCCAACCGTCAGGGGAACGGACGATTTCATAAAAAACGGCACCGCCCTCAAAATGAACATCGGCGAGGTCGAAAATATGAACGGGGTCTTCTTCCAGTCCGCCGATAAAAAGGGAGCACACGCCGGTTTGGTTCGCTAATCGGATACTTTCCGGCGTATTGCCGCCGTCTTTGAAAGCAGCAATGAAAACGATTTTATGGATACTTGCCGGAACGGAATTCACCTCGACCGAAAGGGTTTCCCGTTTGTCTTTTTCTGAATTTGTTTTTTCGCCGCAATATCGGACGGCGTTACCGTTTGACACGGGATTGCCGTAATAGACAAAACACCCCTTCCCCCCGGCTTTTCCATTGACGTTAAGCAAAAAAGCGGAAAGAATTAAACGGACTTCCGCGGAATACTCTAAAACAACATTGTACTGCATATCGGTTATCTTGTTAATGCTTTGTCCAATTCATCTGCCGGTAACGCCGTCCAGATTTTTCTGATGGATTCCTGCACGCCGGGCGAAAGCCAGCGGCTTTGCTGCAATTCTTCGACCATTCGTTTCGTTTCCGAATAATGCCGCTGCATCTCCGTTTCGTCTTTGTGCAGTTTGGATTCTTTTTCCGTAAGAGCGGTTAAACTGCTTTTCGCTTCTTCCAGTTCGGCAAACCATTGTTGTTTCGCTTTCAGTGTTTCTTCGGTACTGTCCCGCTCTTTTTTCAGTTTGCGCTGTTCAACATTGAGCCGGGATATTTCTTTCAGGAGTTGTTCCCGCACATTTTCCAGTGAACGGACTTCACCGTCTTTTCCTAAAATGTTGATGATTTTTTGAACGAATTCGGATGCCTGATCGGCGGAGACATCGTTTCTCCACTCCAATACTTTTTCAATCAACGCGAGTGTTTCCGCATCGGCATCGCTGTATTTTGCCGCGAGTTCCTGTATCGTCATCGGATATTCTCCACATCTTCAACGGTAATGATTTTCGTTGTATCGTCCTGCATTATGTGTTCGTCAAAAAGTTGGTCGGCAAGATTTGCCATATTTCCGGCATTGCCGAACTTCGGGTCCTCTTTCATTTTTTCGATAATACTGCACAATGCCGGTGCCGCTTCGGGGCTTAACGTAAATTTCTTTTGCACAAGCCGTTTGCATAAAATTTGCAGACATTCTTCCGTTGTGTAATCGGGAAAAGGCACGATTAATTGTTCGGGAAAACGGCGTGATAAGCCCGCATCGGCATTCATCAATTCCTTCATCGGTTCAGGATAACCCGCCAGAATGGTGAAAACCCTTGCATATTTCACCGCCGTCGTTGCCTGAACGATTTGCGCAATCACTTCTTTTGCAAAACTGTCCTGATCGTGCTTACTATAAAGATTATGCGCTTCGTCAATGAATAGGACTTTGCCTTCTTCGCGGGCTTTCTCGAACCGCTGAATAACGGCATCCTTCGATTGTCCCAGATAGGAACCTTTCAGTTCGGTTCCGGCAACTTCGATAACATCGGTTCCTTCAATCAAACCGACGGCGTTAAACACCCGGCTCATATATCGTGCAATCGTGGTCTTGCCTGTTCCGGGATTGCCGATAAACTGCATATTAAATTTCCGGTCGGTAGTCAGTTCCTCCCGTTCATTGTAAGCAATCCGCTTGGCAATCCTTTTGATTCGGTCTTTGACGCTTTGCAAACCGATAAAGTTGTTATCGAGTTCCGCAAGAATATCGTCAATCGTTTCGCTGCGTTGAACAGCAGGGATGTCACACACGGCGATATTTTTGTATTCTCCGCGTTTGGCAGCGTTTTTCATCATCACTTCCGTAAGATTTCTTGCTCCGCCAGCATTTTCCATTTTGCCGGTTTTAATACGTCCTTCGATATGCTGCTGTAACGGTAATCGAACTTCGTCCGGCAACTGAAAATGTTCCTTTTGCAGCATTCGTTCCGTAATGAGCAACAATTCTTCCGCCTTGTAATCAGGAAACTCTATCGTGTTATCAGGATGAGCAAAACGCCGCGCCACACCGGGATTGATTTTTAACGTCTTTTGCAATGCCTCACCGCCATAGCCCGCCCCTAATACGGTCAACTCGTCTCGGTGGTCTTCCATCGTTTTCATCAAGACGTTTTCAAACGCTTCTTTTAACCACTGATTATCGGCAAATTGATAAATCTCATCAATAAATAACACGCCGCCCATCGCTTCGTCAATTTTGTCCCGCAACTTGACGCTGACTTCGCCCGGATTGAACTCGCTGGTGATGTCGGCAACAGAAATTTCAACGACTTTATCCGTTCTTCGCAAACCGAGAGCAAAATAAAATTTCGCCAAAATTCTTGCAACAACCGTTTTTCCCGTTCCGGGATTACCGATAAGGAGCGAATGTAACGAAAACGCCGATGTATCCCGTCCTTGTTCCTGCCGCTGATGAATCATTTCCGCCAGATGGATTAACTCGCTGACTTTCGTCTTCACCGTTTGCAAGCCGACTAATGCGGCAAGTTCCTGCTCCGCATCGCTTCTTGCTTGTTTACGTTTTTCAACGCTGTTGTCCTCGAAGAGGTCTTCCAGCTTTTTCGGCGGTACTGCCGCCTTCATTTTCGTCTTAACTGTTTCAACGATGTTATAAAGAATTTGTTTCTCTGCCGCTTCGGCTTTGGCAATTCGGCGGGCATTGCCGCTCAACGCATACCGGTTTTGCAGACGAATCAGCATCGTTTCAATTTCCGTAACGCTCGGTGTTTCCACCGTTACGGCAACGGTACGGTGTTCCAGACCGGCAACGGACAAACCGGAAGCCCGCTCAAATTCCTCAAGACGGTTATCATCAACGAGCAAGAGACTGCACGAATGAGCATTGCCGTGTGCCGCCTTTGCCCATTCCCGTACCGTTTTGATTTTTTGTTCGGATGCAGGCGTTAATGTTCCGTTCTGACCATATTCCAAAATCTTTTCCGCAAAACTCAATATCACGAAGGATTTTGTGTGATGCGGAAGCAGCCGGTTCTGAATACCATCAAAAATTTGCTGTGCTTTACTTTGTGCGTTTGTTTGCACTTGCTGGGCGGCGGATACGGTATCAGGCTGATTGGTTACATCTGTTTGCGGTGCCGATGCGCTGCTCTGTCCCCGTTTAATACTTCCTTGTTTCTTTTGCGGGTCTTCGCTTTTTCTGTCGATAATGTTTTGATACTTCGCTTGCATTTCGGGAACGGCAAAACGCAGCGTCATTTTGTCGTCAATCGCAAACACGATGCCGTATCCCTGCTGTACCGCATAATACAACAGTGCATCTTCGATGTTTCGGCACAGTCCCCGTATGCTGTCCGCAAAGAACATATCCGTAATACTGCCGGTCAGCACGAATTGCCGCTTACCGCCTTGAACCGTCAACTTTTCGTAAAGCCGCTTGCACACAGCCGTATTCATCGGTTACGCTCCCCGCTGTTTCACCTGTTCGTGTATTTGAACCCGCTGTCTTGGGGGCAAGCCCCCTGCATTTTTGACATTCTTTGCCTGCCCCCAATCGGTGATTTGCAAATCGATGGTATCAGCAACCTTCGATTGCAAATCGGCAATTCGGTGATGACATTCCGTTTCTTTGCCTTCGGGAATGTCCGCTATATCAAGGTTGACTTTTCCGTCAAGGTTAATCGCCAAACGCATATCACCGCTTTCGCCCTTCGACTTGGCAAAAATCGTAACGCTGCCGAGCATCGTATTTTCCGTGCCTTCTTTCGGTTCGTAATTCACGTCCGGTTCATCATATTGCAGGTCATTCAAAGCGGCGATAACGGCATCGGCGATAACTTCGCGGTTCTCGAATTGCTGCTTGTTTTCATTCGCTTCGGCATACAGTGTCTGAAACTGTTTAACACTTTTTGCCGACAATGCTTGCGATTCATCGAATTGTTCGGCGTGTAATTTTTCTTCGGCTTTTTGTAACAATTGGTTTGCCTCGGCTAACCCCGCCGTATCGCCGCTCCATTCGGAAAGAAATTCACCGTCGAAACTATCCGCTTCATTTTGGGCATTTTGTAACATATTTTCCGCTGCAGCCCGCTTTAATTCGTGTTGCCGTTTTTCTTCTTCTTTTTGAGCGATGAGGATTTTGACCCGGTCAATTGCCATTTTTGCTTCGTTGACTTTGGCAATCGCCGATATAAGTTTGCGTTCTGCGGCATTGATTTGTCCGGCATCGCTTGCCGACCTTCGCTGCCGGTCGGCTTCGGACTGCAAGGTATCGGCATCCCGCAATGACTGCTTTGCGGCTCTTGAGGCGGCTTGTATGTCCGGTGTAACAGAAGCGTTCCGCATTATGAACTCTAAATCGTTATTAGCGGTTTGCAAAGAACGCTTTGCCGTCTGATACCGTTTGTCGGTACCCGCCCAAGCCCGTGAAGCCGTCCGCATCGCTTGTGCAGCGAGGGCGATTGCACCCAAGACAACCAATCCTTCCATTCCGCCACTCATAATGGTCTCCTGCCCGCACCGTTGGTGTTGGGGCTAAACAAATAATAAATAATGCTACGAAAAATCGGCGTTCACGTCCCGCCGCTGTAATTCTGCCGTCAACTTGTTGATAAAATCCTTGGACGGCACGCCGGAAATCAACAACTTGCCGTTCATTGTCAATTCCATTTCAATCTGCCGTTCAACGGCGGCGTTCCATTCCGTCTCTTGGTTTCGATAGCGTTCTGTTAAAAAATGAAACCGCTGATTGGCTGAACCTCGCCAACGTTGTTTCAAATCTTCTTCCTGCCGATATTCGCCGTCAATGAGTACGTCGATATGCTGTAGAGCGGGAATCATCGATTTCTGCTCGTTTATTTCTTCGTAACGATAACCGGTGTAGCACAATACCGATAAATCCGTATCTTGTTTTACCAACGACAAAAACTCTGCCAACTCATCAAGCGGCTGCTGAAACGGCTCACCGCCGGAAAGCGTGATACCTTCGACACCGGTATTGGATTTAACCCAATCGGCAAGTTGCGCCGGTGTGAACGATTCGTACTCATCGGCGGCGTTCATCGTATCGGCAATACAGCCCGGACACCGGCGGGTACAGCCGTGAAACCAAATCACGCTGCGTGTACCGGGACCGAGGACTTTGCAAAACGCTTTCTTTCGGACAACGTGCAACATCGTAAGGTCATATCTGTTCGTTGATTCTACACTATCGAAGAACAAAAAAATAGAGGGGGAGGAACTTGCAGGCAGACTAAAAAATGGGAGCGGCTATCGCAAGACAACAAAGTGTCTGCCGTCCTGCGATAGCGGCTCCGAACGCTCACGCACCTCTTGCGGGCAAAACCCGCCTGTACGTACATACTTACACAATAGAGAATGAAAAGTATATGGTATTGTTAAATTTTGATAGAAAGATTATAATACTCTATCGTTGGTTATTTTATGGTTGTGTCAGGAATTTATTGATTGAGTCGTAGAAGTCCCTTATTTTCCCGTATATTAACGTTCATTCCAATAAATTTATAACACTACCTATTTTATTGTTATTTTTTGACTTTTCAAGAGGGGTTGGCGATGGATTGTCCGAAATACGGAAGCAAGCATCACACGAAAGACGGAATCGTTCACGGACGGCAACGGTATTTATGCAAAGATTGCCGATACCATTACACTGTTGTTCAAAGGTCCAATGTCAAATCCGAAGAGACACACCGGTTAGCACAAAAGATGTATCTCGAAGGCATCGGCTTTCGGGGT
>JAITOZ010000200.1 GCA_031289675.1 Planctomycetaceae bacterium | reverse complement strand
AAGGATCGCATTGACAATACTGCACAGGTCGGTCGTTTTGGGGCGACCGCCACCGGGCAGAACGAAAAACGGACGAATAATAGCCCATTGGGCATCGGTCAGGTCGGTCAGATAACTTTTGGAAATTTCTGTTGACATCGGATTCCTTTCCTGTTAAAAGCAACAACATTGTAACCCAGTCGCCCTATCTTGACAATATCAATTTCACAATCTTTACCAATTTACCGCACAGCCTCTAAGTAATATCATGTACAAAACGCACGAATGATACTTTGACAGAAACAGTTGCATTAGGCATTGCCGTATGTTAATATTATGCCAATAACGCTTTTCAGGCAAGAACAACGATGATGACACGTTACAACTTATTCCGGTGCTTTGCACTCGTTTTTTTAACAGGGGCTGTCTGCATTGCCAATCTAACGGCTGCTGACTCCAAACGCAAAGTGCTGTACTTTTCGCTCTCCGCCGGATATGAACATTCTACCGTCGTGTCCAAAGACGGAAAACCGTCCGTCTCCGACAACGCTATTACCGAGGTCTGCAAAACTGCCGGCATCGAAGTTGTCTGCACCAAAGACGGTTCCGTTTTCGATAAGGATTTGTCCCAATACGATGCCTTTCTTTTCCAAACCAGCGGCGATTTGTCCAAAGGTGCAAAAGGTCATCCCGATTGGGCATTGACCGCAACCGGCTGGAAAAATCTTGTCAATGCCGTGCGAAGCGGAAAGGGTTTTGTCGGCTTTCATCCGTCAACCGATTCCAACCGCACCGGCGGCGATATTTATCAGTCAACTCCGCCTGACAAAATTACGGATTACACACGTTTTATCGGAGCCGAATTCACTGTACACGGTGAACATCAAGAAGGAACCGTCAACGTCATCGAGCCGACACCGTTTCCTTGGTTTCAAAAGTCAGGAAAAAGTTACCGGATTTTCGAGGAATGGTACGTTCACAAGAACTACAACAGCGATTTGCACGTCTTTGCCGTTCTTGATACTGCCGGAATGAAAGGTAAAATGTATAACCGTCCGCCGGTGCCGATTGTCTGGGGACGCAAAGAAGGCAGCGGACGCGTCCTTTACAGTTCTTTCGGGCATTACGATAAATACTGGCAGGACAAAGATAACATACAACTCGTCGTGCAACTGATTCAGGCGGCTTGCGGCGATTTGAAGACCGATTTAACGCCGAACATTCAAACGGCGGCACCGGAAGCAAACGTACTTTTGACCAAGGAGGATAACGTGAAAATACCGTACAGGGTCGTTGACTTTACAACGCTTGCCGGTGTGCCGTGTCCGTGCGGTACATCCCGCCGGGGACTGATTGACGAAAAGAATTTTCCCGGCACGATTCACCGTACCGACGTTGACCAAACGGCAAAGGCGCATTATCACAAAACGCTAACAGAGGTGTATTACGTCATTTCCTGCGAACCCGGTTCAGTAATGCAAATTGACGGTAAGGACATACCGCTGCACGCCGATATGGCATTTTACATTCCGCCCGGCACGGTGCATTGCCTCGTCGGTAAAGCGAAAACTTTCATTACGGTTTTGCCGAAGTTTGACCCGACGGATGAATATTTTCCCGACAAAAAATAAAGAGGCAGAGCGGGGTTGTCAACAAATCACACGTTAGCCGTTTTTGTGAAAAACGGCTAACCGGACAAAAATCTTATCCGTTGAGAACCTTCATTGCTTCGTCGCGGTAGCAGTCCATCAGGTACGGTATCTTCGTTACCTTGCTGCACTCTTCGGTGAGCGACATCAATTCACGGCGGGTGATTACGCCGACATTAAAGCGGCGTGCGCCTGCCATCAACTGCTGCAAACCGACCCGAATCTTGTCGGCGTAACTGTAAATACCAATCGCCCCCAACGGAATGTTCTTGATTTCCGCATTGCCGACAATGTCCTTCACCTTCTCGTAATTGACGAAAATCTCTTCCGGCGTTGTACCGAATTCGGCAACCGACTTCGGTAAATCGTTCGCCTTAATCCAGCCTTCAATGTTCTTGCCGACCATACCGGGTATCATCAATGCCCGTCCCATACAAACGGCTTTCGTATAAGGCGCACCAAGTGCCAATGCCTTGAACACACCGTCTTCGCTGCTGAATCCGCCGGCAAACGCCAAGTCCGGGACCCGCTCGCCCTTTTCGGTAAGAATCGTGGCATACTCGTAAGCCGCACTGTGCAGATACAGCGACGGAACGCCCCATTCTTCCATCATCCGCCACGGACTCATTCCCGTTCCGCCGGACGCACCGTCAATCGTCAGCAAATCAATATGCGCCTTCGAGCAGTACTTGACAGCCTGTGCCAGTTCTTTCAAACTGTACGCACCGGTCTTGAGCGTAATCCGCTTGAAACCGAGTTTCCGAAGCCGTTCGACTTCCTTCATAAAGCCTTCTTCGGTTACGAAACCGAGCCGGCTGTGCCGCTCAAATTCCTTGATAGCACCGGTCTTGAAGGATGCTTCCACAATCGGGTCGGACGGGTCGGGTGTAACAATGTAACCGCGTTTTTGCAGTTCTTTGGCTCGTTCAAGCGAACTGACTTTGATTTCGCCGCCGATACACTTCGCACCTTGTCCCCATTTCAGTTCGATGGTTTCAATCTTGTGCTTATTGATGATGTATTCCGCCACGCCGAGATTGGTATCTTCGACATTCATCTGAATGAGAATTTCGCCGTACTCTTTGTGATAGCGGCGGTACGCTTCGATACGGCGGTCCATATCAGGAGCCTTAATGACCTTTTTGTTGCTGTCGAGTTCGAGTTGCGGGTCAATGCCGCAGACGTTCTCTCCGCAAACGATAGTAACGCCGGAGATAGCGGCACCGACGGCGAAGTGTTCCCAGTTTTTCCGGGCGATTTCTGTTGAGCCGAGTGCGCCGGTGAAAATCGGCGTTTTCATCTTGACTTTGATGTCCCAGCCGTACTCCGTTTCGGTATTGACGACGGGAAATCGGGCATTGTCGGGGTTCGCCTCAACACCGGCGGGGAGTCCGACGGCACCGGCAGCGTAGCCTTGAATGTTCAGATGGGAATAATCCAGCGGATAATTCTTGTCGCCGCCAGCGGTAATATCGCCGAAGGGACCCGGATAAATGAGTTCTCTTCCGCGAAAAGCGGCGCGAAAGACTTCGCAGTTTCCTCTGCATCCGTCGATACATCGGGAGCAGAGACCGCTGCAAGGGACAACGCTGCGTGAACGGTTCGCGCTGCGGGTGGCATCATTGCCGTTGGGAGTCTGTAAGTTCATTTTTTTTCTTACAATAAGGGTTAACAACCACAGAATTGTATGCGATGAAACAGAGAAATGCAAGAGAGTACCTTGCCGCTTTTATATGAAGTTGGCGGCTCTACCTTATCCTCTCATTGCCGCCTGACGTTTTGCTATCACTTCCTGCTCTCGGGCAGCAGCCATCTCCTCCAATCTCTGGTAAGCAGTATTGCTGGCATCAGCATTCAACCCTATGTTTCCTTGCTCGGCGGCAAGACTAATGGCTTTTTGCCAGTACGTAACCGCTATGTTTCTATCTGGAAAAATCATTGGGCAAACACGTCCGTAAAGATAGTAATCTCCCATATAAAGATTCGCCATAGCATACCCCGCCTCGGCGGCTTTCCGCACACAGTCATAATGCTTCTTGTTTTGTTCTTTGGTCCTGTAAACCTGTGCCAGTCGATACCAGCATTCAGCTGATTTCCACTTCGCATAATCAAGTCCGTATTTGGCGGCTTTTTCGTAGCAGTTGATTGCCTCCTTGTACTCTTTTTTGGAAGAATGAGCCTCGCCCTGTTCGTAATAATACTGCCCTAGTTTTTCTTTCGCTTCAGCACCGCCTTGCCGTGCCAATTCGAGTAGAGGGCGTATTTCGACGGGTTCAAAAAGGTCAGGGAACATAACGGCAGCAACGCCAAGTACGATGCGATAGCCGATGTAACCG
This sequence comes from Planctomycetaceae bacterium, assembly GCA_031289675.1. GTDB lineage: Bacteria > Planctomycetota > Planctomycetia > Pirellulales > Thermoguttaceae > WRKP01. Next base: position 11,034 of record JAITOZ010000200.1, on the reverse strand, counting down.
ATGATACTTAATACGATACCGCCGCCCAACGTCAGAGCGGGGGTGAAAACAAGGAGTGTGATGACAGCAAGGTAGGCGAGGAACAGATTGCGGATTAGTTTTTGGATTAATGTGCGGGCAAGGTAGTTAAGGAGCAGAAGGAACAGATTGCGGATTAAGTTGCCGGTTTGTGTTGCGAAGACGCTCCCGCTCTGTCCGCTGCTCACACTTGAGACACCGTCATTCGGAACTGGAGCGGCTGGTTGCGGAAAAGTCAGCCACTTGAGTTGCTTGGCTTTTCCTTGCTGACCTTTTTCCGTTTCGAGAATGGTCTCAGGCACGATAACACTCTGTGCAACGAAATTTGTCAGTTGCGAATCGTTTATTGGTCACTGTTTTTGTCTGTTATCGTCGTAGTAAAACCAGTTTGCCATATTGTTGGAAAATTTTGGGGCGGTATTCAATACCGCCCGCCGTCCGGCGGTACCGTTCAAGGTTACCGCACTCGTTTTTCTATTTTGGACTTTTCACTGGCACCTTGATAGTTTGCGCAACGTCTCCAATTTTCCTTACCTTTCTCGGTTGCGCAGTAGTTTTCCTTATGACCTCCTGATTGATCAGTCAAACTGGGGGAGATGTTGCAGTATCCGCTGTCAGTGTAATAGGGGCATGGACTGTATTCCGGCATTATTGACCTCCATTTATGTATTGATGAGAAACTTCTTGGAATACGCTTCCCGACCCGTTGCCGGGGATATATTCCCCCTGCTATCACAAAAAATATATCTAAATATTCTCTGATTTCTCACGCAAAGCGTATGTTTTACGGTATTTCAACGCTGTAAAAATATGTCTATCCTGATGATATTTTAATGATACGCTTTATCTGTTCATTTGTTGCGATGCCATTCGCTGCTGCGTTCAGCGGCTTGCTGCCGTTTATATTCTTTCCGTGCTTCATTCAGAAATGTTGAATACGGTTCTTTATAAATCATCGGTACAGAAATACCGGCATAAACGGCGATGAACTTGTCCGTGGTATCTGCACCGTAAGTAGAAACGGCAGATTCAATCAACAACCTCAATTCCGTTCTTGTTCTTCGTTTTAGGGGCAATGGGGTTTTCGGAGAAATACCGCACGCCGGAGAAGGGGCTGCGGAATCAACGGCTGCGATGCCGCCCAATTCGCGAAGAACATTGCTGACAAAAGTATCGGCAAGCGATTTTATTTTGTTATGGATATCAGGAAGCCGGGATCTCATGAAACGGGAACGCTATGTTGCTCCAAGCGGATTTCTCATTCATTCCACTGAAATAGCCGCGCACAAAACGGACGGCAAGGCAAGCACGAAGGCGCACCTCGAAATCCGCAAGCTACGTCTCACAGCGTTCCCTTTTCAGGAAACGCAATGATTAGGCGTAGTTCTATTTCGCGACTTTCACCGTTTGCACGGGTGGAATAGAGAAAGTCCGAGAGCAAAAACTTGCGATTGATTTATTTCAGAATTGTATGCGATGAAACAGAGGAATGCAAGAGAGTACCTTGCAGCCCCCCAGACTATAACTCTTACCAATTATCAACTCTCTGGCATAATCAGGAATACCTGACTTGCTTCTATGTACTACAATGGCGGGAGTATCGCAGATTTACCGGCATCGATTCTGCTGAACAGCGAAACCAGTACACCGTTTTTATTGCCGATAACAATAAACGGGTATGAGAAAAGGATTTACATCGGCAATTTTCGGAACGATTTTTAAGTTGTGTGAAATTTTATCATTTTCTCCAATATCGGCAGTTAAAGAAAAGTCAATGACTGTCTCGTCTTCATTTGTGTTTCTGGACATTTCTTTGACAGCAAGTCCGTTTTCAAGTCCCGTCCAATCGAATTCGGCATTGGGATAATCAACGGTGTGTAACGAGAATGTCGTTGCAGCCGTTGTCTTGCCCTGTTCAACAGTTGCCCGAATGGACGGCTCGTTAAACCAAATATCTGTTATGACAACTCCCCGAATATCAATCATTTTTTCCGGCAGTTCTTTTGTTATCAGCCGGATTTTACTGGAAAAATTGCCGCTTCGGTCAGAAATGTCAACTTTCACGGAGACGGTACTCGCCGCACCGGGAGCAATGGAGGTATCCGAAATATCGGCAGCGGTACAACCGCAGGCGGGGCGATTTTCACCAATCAAAGTATCACGATTCAAGCCGACAAAAAGAATACTGAATCAAAGACAACCTAAAACCTGACGAATGGTTTGTAATCGTTTTTTGGTCTCCTCTGGATACACCCGAACTTTTGACGGAAAATAATAGACGGCGAAACGCTGCGTTATATCGTTAGGGTTTATTGTCCTACGAGCAACCCGGATGGGAACATCATAATACGAATCCGGTGCATCCCATTTGACAAGAGGTATGTCTTTTGCGTTCGGCACATCAGAGGTATCTTTACCTTTTTCACACTCTTGCAAAATCGGAGTAATCAAATCATTTTCCGCTTTGAGTTTGTGAACCAGATGCAGCAGCACTGTTAAAAAAGCACTGTCATCAAATTTCAAAATAGCATCAGTGAGAACTTGTTTATCAGGATACTCGTTCTGCCGTATATTCATATACTCTATTTGTGCATTGACGGAATTTTCCCAAAAATCCCTCAACGCAAACACGGTTTGCTTATCATTCAACTCAACCGCCATTAACATTGTTGTTAAAAACATAAGGCGAAGCGAGTGAAAACTGATACCATTAGGCGGAGCGGACGGGTCGCCCCGCATCGTCTGTAGCCGTGATATTGCCAGTTCCAATAACCTGCGGCACTCTCCGCTTGCAAATGCCTGAAATTGTTTTGCTTCTTTTTTTGACAGCGATTGAAATGTCTGTTTCACTTTAAGAAAACGGCGGGCACTCAACAATGCTTCCATATCCCACGGCGAAACATTCGGCGGAATATAACCCGGATAAAGATATTGCGGTTCCTCAATCAAGTTAGAAAACGATTCTTTCAGATTTTCGCGGCGAATCTTTTCAGTCAGTTCTTTGATTCTTTCGTGATGAAGTTTAACAAATTCATCGTCTTCGACGGCTATGGTTTCCGGTATGGTCTGCCGGAGCAAACGAAACACAGCAAACGGCAAAATAAGCAATACCGCAGCAACAACGAATATAGTAATTTGCTTGATTCTTCTTTTCATTGAGATGCCGGCAAACAAGGAGACAGCGGAAAGCGTCCGGTAAAATGCGATTACGGTTTTTTCTCTGGTCTTATACACATAGACAGCAGATTCGCCCGCAACAGCGTCCTCTACAACAATGATGTGTCCGCTTCTCCGAATAACGCAACCGTCCGAAGGAACAGATACCGATTCGTAATCATCGTCATATATTTTGGCAGGGTTTTCAACCCAGACGGAATATCCTAATGCATATCCCCAACAGTTATAGGAAGAATCCTCGCTGCCGCTCGGACTATAATCATTACCGTAATGATTATCCCAGTAATCTCTCGTCGCTGAACTATTTACAAGCAAAAGAACGCCATTTCCAAGTGTAACGTATGTGTTACCCTGTGCAAAAACATCGGAAAAATGATAATGCTCAAAATAACGTCCCCCATTCTGTGTGCTATGTCCGGTCACGCCGCACCACAAACCATCGAGATGATATGTTGCTGTTGTCGGAACACTTGCCATATAGTCGGTGTTCCCTGACCGAATTTCTATGCTTTGATGACCACCGGAAAGGAATATCCCTGTGCTGACAAGGTTGATGCGACGACTAGAAATAATACAGTAACGGCTATGCTGGAAAGTTGTTTGAAAAACATCGGTAATTTCTCCTTTTGTTGTTAGGATATGACCTGCCGCAGGACATTTACTACCCGGTGCAGCACAAACTGTGAACACTTGACTCAAAAACGCTGATGTTGCCTGAATTACATCGCAGAACCCCGTTCTGTTCCGTGATCCAGGAACCGTCTTCATCAAGTGTATGCAAAACTCCACGGCTGTCACTGACAGCAACAACGCGTTCTACAATAATGCTGGAATTTTGTCAACAGGAGTGTTTTGCCGCTTGCCGTGCGGCAGCATTTCCATCAGCAGTTCTAACGGTAAACCAGCAACGTTCGATTCGCTGCCTTCGAGAATTTGAAGCCAATCGTTGCCGTCCTGATAGCCGAAAGCACCGGCTTTGCCCTGCCAAGCCCCCGTTTGCAGATAAGCATCTATCATTGCGTCCGTAATCTGTTCCATACGAAGTTTTGTTTCCGCATACCGGACATTTTTAGTTACAATTTCTGCCGTCTTGTTCAGCACGCAAAGTCCGCTCAATACGCTGTGTTCCCTGTCCCGAAGCATTGTCAGCATCCGGCGGGCATCGTGTCCGTCTGCCGGTTTTTCCAAGATGTTTTTGTTACAAAAAACAACAGTATCGCAGCCGATAACCATACCGGAGACAATCTTCTCCGCAACGTTCTGTGCCTTTTGCACTGCAAGACGGCAAACATAACACTCGACCCTTTCATCAGGTAAAAGACCGTCTTCGGCACTCTCATCGGGCGGAATCACCCTAAACATATATCCCGCAGCGGCAAGTAATTGCCTGCGGCGCGGCGAACTGCTCGCAAGGACAAAGTTTGTCAATGATGACTCCTCGTTGTATTTGTGTAGGCAAAACGCAAGACAGTTAAAACGCTCTAACCGCTCATCAGTCATTCCCGCCGGGCTAAAATCTCCAAACTTCCGTCGTGAGCCGGAATTTCTGTCTTTCCATTATGGACTGTAATTCGATGAAGAAAGCGATATGCCCTTTTTCCGGTTTCAGTACGGTAATCACATCCCCCGTACCGACCTCCTTCGACTGCCATTTCACCCGTTCGGGTTTTTCCTTCACAAAGTTATTATCATCGCAGTAAGCCGTCCAAAGTATTTTTTTGGTATCGGGAATCTCCGTCTGAATCGAAATTTTCCATTCTTTTCCCTGGTCTTTCATATCCCATTCAAGCCTAGGCCAGTCGCCGCCCGATGCAACGTAACGGCAGAACACGCCGACCGACGGCAAAACCTTCATCAGATTTTCCGGTTTGTCCATATCTTGATGCCCGACATCCGGTACGGTTACCAGAAATTTCGGACCCTGAATGTCGTTCCAATAATGCTTCGTTGCATCGACAAGCCAATACGGGTCGTTTGCCCCGTGAATAAGCATTTTCGGTATGGTAATGCGGTCAAGGTAATAATACGGGTCAATTATCTTCATTGCCTGCAATTTGAAATCGGCGGGAACTTCCCCTTTTTCAAACACTTTTCGGTCAGTGTATTCGGCAATACGGGGACTGAAATGCCCCCAAGTCTGAATTTGCCCGTTCATTTGGGCGGGCATATTCAGATTGTTGTAAATAATCGGCATTAACCCGACGACGCGCGGGTCTTTGACAGCACCAACGAGCCACGATGTCCAGCCGCGTTTAGAAGCACCGCCGACAATGAAACTGTCCACATCGAATTCGTATTGTTTTTTCAGAAACTGCTGTGCCGCATCCATCGCCTTGATGACGCTCTTGGTCATCGGCAGGAGAACGACCCAAGTCGGGTCTTTCGTTTCCAATGCTTTCAAAATCGATTCGGCAACCAGATGGTCTTCTGTCCAATCGCCGCCATTCTTTGCCGTTTTGCGCGGGTCGAGCGGCTGATTGGGAACCTGATACAAAATGCAAATCGGCATCTGTGCCTGTCTTGCCATTGCCGCCGCCGTCAGCATATCGGAGGCTTTTGACGGTTTTTGACCGGTTCTGCCGAGCGTAATGTACATCAAGGCGTGGTCGGTGAAGGAGACATTGTTCGGCACGGCGACTATCATACAATGCTTCCACGTATCATCGTGCCATTTTTGTGATGTAACTTCGAGGAGTGTCAATTTTGCTCCCGGCAGGGGCGGCTTCATTTCTTCGGCGGCTCCCCATTTGAAGGCTCCGTCGTCGGCGTTGACGTATCGGCTGAGTACCGGCGGAACATCTTCCGCCGAAACAAGGGACGCGCAACAACAGGCTGCCGCTGTGGTCAGAAAAGTGAAAAGCAGTGTTCTTATGGCAGTAATGTCCATAACAGTAATGGATGTTAGAGAAGGTGAAACGGAAAAACGAACAACACACAGCGGTTGTACCGCAAGAAAAGGGCTCCGTCAAGTGTCCTTCATTTTCCCGCCTGCAAGCCAGCCGTTTGACTATCTTTCTGTAATGCGGTAGAATTGTGTGCAACGCAGCAATGTGCGGCAAATGCAATAATGAGCGACAACCGTTACAGAAATATGATCACTGTCGTTTTGACAGTCACTATCATATCGCAATGTGTTTTTGTTGCCGTCGAATGGAACCGCATTGGCAGTTATTTCAATGTACCGGCAGCCGTTATCATTATCCTCTCTGATATTGTCTGTCTCGGACTCGCCTTTTTCAAACCCTTCCCCATTGCGTATCGGGCGGCGATTATCCTGCTTGTGCCGTATATCACAGTCGTGCTGTCGTTATCATGGTGTCCCTGCGGCGGCTGGGTAGCCGGTACGGCAATGATTGCCTGTGCTGTTTGTCTTCACGCGCCGAACACCTGGATGATTTTGGAAACATACACACTGGGGCTTATCGTTATCGCCGCAGCGGTGTTCAACAGTTGGACCGATGGAACGTTAAAAGACATCGGCAGTCTCATCTTTTTTGATGCTTATCTGTTTAATGTCCTTTCTCTTGTAGTCTATTCGCTCCACCGTTTTCGCGGCAATCAGCAAAAACAACTGTACCGGCAAACGAAAGCGGCGGAACTCGCTGTCAAAGCACGCAGCGATTTCCTTGCCAATATCAATCACGAAATGCGGACTCCGATGAACGCTATTCTCGGCTTGAGTTCGTTTCTGCTCAAATCTGAACTGCCGGCTTTGGAATACGGCTACGTTACCGACATCCGTTCGGCTTCACAGACGCTCCTAACGCTTATCAACAACGTTCTTGATATTGCCAAAGTAGAAGCCGGAAAGTTTGAAATTATTCCGGTACAGTATGAAGTAATGTCGCTCATCAATGATATTGTCAGCACGGTTAATGTCCGCTTTGCGAACACGCCTGTCAGGTTTTTCGTCACCCTGGACCCGGACCTGCCGAATGTCCTTGTCGGCGATGAAGTCCGTATCCAACAAGTCATACTCAACTTCATCAGTAATGCGGTCAAATTCACAAAAAGAGGTTTCGTTTCTTTGACGCTGCGGGGAATCGTGTCTAACGAACGGCTGCTGCTTTACGTTTCCGTGCATGACACCGGTTCGGGCATTAAAGAAGCCGATGTGCAAAAATTATTCGGGTTATTTCAGCAGGTCGATACAAAACGCAACCGAGTTGCTGCCGGTTCCGGTTTAGGACTTGCAATAAGCCGGAATCTTATCGAAATGATGAACGGAACCGTCTATGTGGAAACGGCTTGGGGCGAAGGTTCAACGTTTTCCTTTGTTGTTCCGCAGGAATTCGGCACTGTCCTTCAGCCGCTGGTTCCCGTAAACGATATGCGGCAGTACCGTCTGGCGGTGCTGGAAACTGACCCGTATGCTCTGGAACGCTGGGAACAAATGCTTGAGTCGCTTAATATCAGTTACCGATTGTCAACCTCGCCGATAGACTTCCTTTCTTCAGTCCATTCAAAACGTTTTACACATTATTTTGTCTGCGAAGGATTGTATGCCAAGGTGTCCCGCGAATTGAAAGAAAAAAATTTGAGTGCCGTACTGCTACTTCGGCACGATACGAAAGTTGATGACTCCCATAACGTCTCTTATCTCCGTTCTCCGATTCATTCTTACAAGTTATGGCAAATACTCTGCGGCATAAAGGATGACGCGTTGAAACCACACGCCATCGCCAGCACCTATTCGTTCACCGCACCGGAATGCCGAATTTTAGTGGTGGACGATAATAAACTCAATCTGAAAATTGCCGCCGGTCTCTTAGAACCGTACAAAATCATTGTCCGCACGTGTGAGAGCGGCAAGGAATGTCTCGAAGAAATAAAGTACAATTTCTTTGATGTAATTATGATGGACCATATGATGCCGGAAATGGACGGCTTTGAGACGGTTGCCAATATCCGTACCATCGAAGGGAAGTATTTCAAAACGATTCCGATTATTTTAGTTACAGCCAATACGGTTTCCGGTGTCGAAGAGACGTGTTTGGCTTCCGGTTTTAACGGTTTCATTGCGAAACCGATAGAAACCGCTGTCTTGGAAAAGGTACTTTTGCAATGGCTGCCGAAAAAAAAGGTTCTCATACAGCATACGAGTACGGAAAGTGATATTACCCCGGAGCCGGATGCTGCGGTAAAATCCGAGTTGGAAGCCGAACCAGAGGAGAAAAAGCAGCAAAAAGTCAATCTTCTGGATGCTGCAACAGGATTAAAATATACAGGAGGGAACAGGGAAATATATGTCAGTTTGCTCTATGACTTTGCTTCTGCCGCACCGGGAGCGATAGCAAAAATCAGAAAGATTTTTGCTGAAAAGCAATGGCAATCTTTTACCATTGAAGTGCACGCCGTCAAGTCGATTTCTAAAACGTTCGGAGCAATGCCTCTGCATACATTGAGTTTGGAGATGGAACATGCCGGCAAGGAAGGCAACGAGTTTTTTATCGCCCAACACATAGAAGAATACCTCGCCCTTTACGCCGAAACGGCAGTAAGGGTACATCATTATTTGGAGCATAACGAGTAGCAAGTACGCAAGAGGAGACGCAGGAAGGTTATAAGCCTTTAAGTGCTTTTTAGTTTTTACGTTAACGTCATCCGCATACCGCCGCCGCACTTCGCCCGAATTCAATACACACTCATCTCGCTATTGCGCTTAAAATAGACGATAATTTACGTCAAAGTTCATTCAAACACTCCCCCTAGAAAAAATACGATGTCTCTTAACCGCCGCCGTTTTTTACAGGCAACTTTGGTTTCTTCTTTGGCAGCACCGGCAGTGTTCGGGGCTGTAAAAGACAAAAAATACCGCCTTGCCGTCGTCGGCTGCGGCTGGTGGGGACGCAATATCCTTAACGCCGCTCTCGCCTCGAAAACCGCAGAACCTGTCGCCGCCGTGGACGTTGACCAACAGCAGCGCAATGCTGCCGCCAAAATCTGCAAAGACAAAACCGGTATCGATGTGAAGACCTTCGGCGATTATCGGGAAATGCTCGAACAAGTCAAACCGGACATTGTTATCAATGCCTCACCCGACCATTGGCACGCTTTGATAACGATTGCCGCCTGCCGAGCCGGTGCGCACGTGTATGTTGAAAAACCAATATGCCACACAATTAACGAAGGAATAGCAATGGTGAAAGCGGCACGGGAAACGAAACGCAAAGTGCAGGTCGGTACGCACCGCCGTATGTCGCCGCACTGCATTTCGGCAATGGAATTTCTACGGAGCGGAAAGTTAGGGAAAATCGGACACGTACGGGCATTTGTGCATTACCAAGGCAGCGGCGGCGGACAGCCGGCGGCGGACTCGCCCGTTCCCGATGGTCTCGATTGGGATATGTACTGCGGACCGGCACAACTCACAGCGTACAACAGGCGGATTCATCCGATGGGTTTTCGGCAGTTCCTCAATTTTGCAAACGGGTACACGGCGGATTGGGGAATTCATTGGCTTGACCTGATTCTTCTCTGGTCGCAGGAAGAACAATATCCGAAGTCGGCGGCTTCTACCGGCGGACGGTTTCTCTTCCGGGACAACACAACGGCTCCCGATACGCAAAGTGTGATTTATCAGTTCGACAAGTTTGATGTGCATTGGGAAACACGGCGTTGGGGCGGTAATGCGGCGGAGCGGCATCAATTCGGCTGTTATTTTTACGGTACGCAGGGAACGCTGCATCTCGGCTGGCTGGACGGCTGGACATTTTACCGCAGTGCGGATGCGAATGGGCAGATTGCGGAACATCAGGATGCGCAAACGGACGAGCCGGGCGGACAAAACATTGCGGCACATTGGCTGGACTTTATTGATGCAATAGAGAAAGACCGTTTGCCGGTCAGTGACATCGAAACGGGACATCGGGCAACGACAATGGCACTGTTAGGAATGTTATCGTTGAAACTCGGCAGGAGCGTTGTATGGGACGGCGAAAAACAGACGATTCCGAACGATGCCGAAGCGGTCAAACTTTTGTCAAGAGAATACCGTTCCCCTTGGCAGTATCCGGCAGTATAGGGCGTGTCAACTCGTTCTGAAAGCACATAAAAACCGTTTCCGAAAGAGATAAGGATTTTACAAAGACAAGATAGGTTGCGGCTCACCCAGCGGTTGAAAAATGACGGAAATATGGTACATTGTTATGCTGGTGTGTTACTGTGCCGCTGTCCTTTTATCTTTTTGCCGCGTTTATGTCCCAAGCCGAAAAACTTTTTACGCACTTACTCGAAAACAGCCCCCTCATTATCGCTGTGTTTGACAAAAAGGGACGCGCCGTACTGTGTTCCAATGCGTTCCTCCGATTCGTTCAAGCAAAAACAATGGAGGAAATCACCGGTTTTCCCTTTGCGGAAATTTACCGCCGGTTGAGCGACGAAAAATTGACAGCCGAATCGTTACAGATATTCAAAAACATTCAGGAATCCTGTTCGCCCCGTATCGAATACCGACGGGCAACGCTCTATAATGCTGAAGCCGGCGGGTATCATTCCTTCACTATCGAGACAACACCGATTCTTGATGAAAACGGACAATTTGACGGCGTTGGTGTCTGTTTTTACGATGCTGCCGGCGATGTCCCGCAAGAATTCGAAAAAGTCGCTCTGATGCTCTTTGACGCAACGCCGATGCTCTGTTCCTTCTGGGGGGCTGACGGTAAAATGCTTCACTGTAATTTGGAGGCGTTGCGCCTGCTCGGCATAGAAAAGCGGTCTGATTATGCAGAGCGTTTTTACGATTTGAATCCTGAATTTCAGCCGGACGGAGAATCGACCGTTGATAAAGTCAAACGGTATATTGCCGACACTTTTGAATATGGTACTCAACGTTTTGAA
>JAITOZ010000145.1 GCA_031289675.1 Planctomycetaceae bacterium | reverse complement strand
CAATTGCGGGAAACCGTCAAACTGATGCGAACCTGGCAACCGGACGTGATGCTACGTAACAGGGGAATAGGAAATTACGGCGATTACTATCAGCCGGAACAGGAAATTCCCAAAGGTATTGAAAGTACTAACATGCCGTGGATGAGTATCTGTCTGTTGGGAAAAATCTTTGCCTACGACCCGAAGGCAGAGAATTACAAGGGAGCGGGTTGGGTGATTCACAACTTGATTGATTGTGTTGCGAAGGGCGGCAGTTTTATGGTGTGCATCGGTCCCGATGAGAAGGGCAAATTTCATCCTAAAGCGGTTGAACAACTCGACGAAGTAGGGCGTTGGCTGAAAGTGAACGGCAAAGGGATTTACGAAACACGGGAACGAGAAGTCTGGAAAGAAAACCGCAAAGAAGGCAACATTAAATTCACCCGCAGCAAGGACAGCAAGACGGTCTATGCGTTTGTCGAAAAGTTTCCCGAAAAGGAATTGGCGATTGAGTCGCTAACGCCAAAAGACGGCAGCGAAGTGCGTCTGCTTGGTTACGATAAAGCGTTAGAATGGCGGAAAGCCGATGATACTTCCGGCGGTAAAGGAATTATCGTAACAATTCCCGATGAATTGCAATCGCCGGAAAAGCGTCCGTGCAATTATGCGTGGACGTTCAAACTTGAACCGGCGAATTGATATTGCCGATGTTTCTTACCAACGTTATGATACCTGATGGGCAAAGGTAGGTTTTCAAAACCGGTTAATGATTCTGCTGAACTCTTTGGTGCGGCATCGTTCGTGGAAACCTTCGATGAAGATGACGGCGGAGACGAAGACAACATACTTTCTTTCGAGGCACTCAAAGAGGCGTTTGCCAAAGTCAATGCCTGTGCGGAAAAACTTGATGAGAAATTTCCGGCTGACGTAAATGACATCAATTCGACTCTTGACGAAGAAGAACCGGAACAAGAATACGAAACAGCCGAAACAGAGTTTGATATTTGTTCATCCGCAAACAAGTATCAGACAAGTGCAGAATCTCTGCCGAATCTTTCGCCCCGTTCGGTCATCGAGGCAATTCTTTTTACCGGTAACAAAGAGAATAGTCCGATTCCTGCGGAACGGATTGCCGAGAAGATGCGGGATGTTCAGCCGGAGGAGATTGACGGCGAAGTTGCTGCTCTGAACGAGCAGTACGGCAGGCTGCAAAGACCGTATGGTATCATACGGGAAACCGGCGGTTACCGGATGGTTTTGCGCAGCGAATACGAATCGGTACGCAAAAACTTTCACGCTAAAGAACGCAGAGTGCGTTTGCCGCAGCAGGCGATTGACACGCTGTCAGTTGTTGCCTACAAACAGCCGGTAACGGCAGATATAGTAACGAAAATGCGTCAGGAACCGAGTTTGCCGCTCTTGAACCAACTCGTCAAGCGGGGATTGCTGCGGACGGAAAAAGTAACGGAGGGAAAAAAACCTGTTGCGTATTACCGGACAACCGGCAGGTTTTTGAAATTGTTTCAGTTAGAAACATTAGCCGATTTACCAATGTTAGAAGATGTGTGAGTGTATGCGGCGTGCTTGTCCGAGACACAGCGGCAACGGTTATTTTAATACGCTCTCAAAAAAGACGGACACGGCTTGAAACCATATCCGTCTTCCTCGCAATTTCACCGCTCTCACTCAATTTCTTTTCCTGACGCTCTATTTTTTGCGGTACCTTCTTGCAACGGCGGCACCGACAATGCCAAGACCGAAGATGAACAGCGTCGCCGGTTCCGGCGTTTCATAATGATTATGCTGCCGGTCATCGGTCGGCTCAAGGTTCGTCACAAAATACACCGAGTCCTGGTAATCCCAGTCAGTCCAAGCGTTGCCGTCCGGCATATCTTCCCAACCCATCATATATACCGAGGTAAAGTCCGTGCCGTTCTTTGCGTTGTACAAATCGGTCACGTCAAAGGTAATCATATGTGTTCTGCCGTCCGGGTTGTTTTCCCCGTCAGAAGACCACGTGTAATCATAGACGGTCGAAGGAATTCCCGCTGCAAGTTGGAAACTGATGTTCTGTCCGTCCGCTAACTGAAAGCCGCCCTCTATGTCAACGATACCGACACCTTCTCCTAAATTAGTGTTGCTCTCCACCGTATAAATGCTGCCTAAATTTTGCCCATTGCTGCCGATAACACTTAAAGTATGCTGGAACGCAGCGACTTTGAATGCCCCAACGACCGATGAACCGTGCGTCGTCCAGTTGGTTATCGACTGCACTCCCAAGTCCTGATACAGTTCATCACTGCTTGTGTACGACATACCTTGGTCTCTGAAGTACTGATTAAACAACTGCACGAGGTTCCACGAGTCCCACTGATTGTCATCGTGAATCTTACCGTCATATCCGGCACAAACCAAAGCCGGCGCAGCAGTCACAAGAACCGCTGTAAGCGTTGTATAGAATAGGTTTTTCATCGTATTGCCTCTTTTTCAAATTTTGTTAAGTGACGGCTCTCCATCACGTAGTATAATGGATAGCAAAGAGCGTGCCAAAAAGAAATCTTATTTTCGGGGCAAAAAGCCCGCTGAATATCCCCCAAACCGCCGAATCGCCCTTCAAATGACCGTTACGGCATTTTTTATACAGTACAATCATACCGGATGTATCAAATTTACACAGCAAAATGATACAGTGTGTATCAGAATAAGGCATAAATCAAAGAGCCGGAACCCGTGTCATTTCAACACAGTCATCTCTCCGGCTCTTTGTTCTAACCTCTGCCTCTCCCGAAAAGCAACTTTACTTACTTCCTGCGGTACCTTCTTGCAACGGCGGCACCGGCAATGCCAAGACCGACTATCAGCAGTGTCGCCGGTTCGGGGGTCTGAACATCCGCATCCGCATTCCGTTCCGATTCGTAAGCAATGTCAAACAATCCTTGCACATCCCACAGCCACTCTGCACAATAATCCCATTGAGTGTAACCTGCCTGCTCCTTCAGCAAAGGGAAAAAATCAAAGAAATTCGAGTAATTCAATTTCCACTCAATGGTCAATTCATTGGTTTCTGACAGACCTGACAAATCGACATCAATATGTCTTGTAAAAGCGTCCTCATTGGTTGCTTCAAATACATCCTTAGCACTCTCTCCTATGCCGGAAAACACAAGTTCCGATGTGTCAAACGTTAAACCATCTGTCCTATAACCTAAACCATCAACAACCTTGCCGTTAACATAGAGTTGTGCCGAAAATCCTGCAAAAACATTGTCCGGCACTTGCAGCGTTGTCGGAATCAGATTATAGATTCTCCACCAAACGTCCACCACAGCGTTTAAGTCCAATGAGAAAGACGTAAAGTGGGAATCCGTGTCCGCTAAACGGAACGTTTGCGTTACCTTCGTTTCGTCCCAATAGGTATCAACATTCGAAAAATGCTCGAATATCCACTGCGAAGAACCCGCCGGGTCGGTCAAGAGCGTCTCTGCCTTGGCAGCAGCATTAACACTGCACAGCGCAGCGATAGCCAGAACCAGAACATACTTCAGTGTTGTTCTGTTGTTCTGTTGTTCTGTTCATTGTATTCTCCTTGTTCAAGTTGTCAAGGTGATGGTAATTCATCACGCAGGTACTAATATGCTAATAGCGTGCCAAAAGGAAATTGTATTTTCAGGGCAAAAGCCCGCTGAATATCCCCCAAACCGCCGAATCGCCCTTCAAATGACCGTTACAGCACTTTTTTGTACTGCAAAATGATACAGGGTGTATCAAAATAATGCACTCAAAATAGATATGCGCGGTTCACCGCCGGTCAATATAATGGACTTGTTCCTATCTTGATTTTAAGCAGCGAATACACGAATAATTGACGAATAATTGAAAAAAAAATCATTCGCCAAATGCTTCGTGTATCCGCGGCAAAAGTTAGTTAGGGAACAAACCTAATATACAGTCAGTGTACCACAGAAAATAGGCAAGACAATACCACACTCAATCTATCCCCGTCCGAAATACAGCACGATAAAGTAAAAGATAGGCGCAGCAAAACACAGTGAATCAATCCGGTCTAAAAAACCGCTGTGTCCTTGTATCAACGAACCGTAACCGCTCACGCCCCTGTCCCGCTTTATCGCCGACATCGTCATATTTCCGGCAAACCCCATCAGACCGACCGCAAGTCCCGCTAATCCAGCCTGCCACCATCTCGGAAACGGAGTAAAATACCATAACGCCGCCGCCAATAATGCTGCGGTTACCGCTCCGCCGAAAACACCTTCCCAAGTTTTTGTTGCGTTAATCTTTTCCGCCACAATGTGCCGGCGGGAAATGTGCGACCAAAGGTACTGAAACACATCGCCGAACTGAACAATGACAACAAAAAAGACGAGCAACTGAAAATGCTTTCCGTCCATCAGCGGTAATATCCGAAACATTGGCGGTAAGGCACTTGCCTTATCATTCGGCAATGCGGCACTGGACAACGCCGTCGGCAGGTATTCTGCTTTTGCTCCGTCCGGCAGTCCGCCGAATGTTTCAATAACGGCTCCCTCTAGACCGCGGTTGAGCATTGATACCGCCGGCGGCACTTTGTTGGAAACGTTTGAAGTCCAAAGCGGTAAATTAATTGTCAGCAGTGCCGGCGCATAGCTCAACGCATAGACGCAAATCATCATACCGAGTTGCAGTTTTGCGGTACGTTCCAAGAACCGCTTCGGGTCGCCGGACACTGCCATCATACAGGGCAAAATCAGAAACAGGCACACCGGCAGGAAAATCGAAAACACTTGAAACGGCATAATACCGGTTAAGTGCTGAAACCAATCGGGATTGACGGCAACGAGTGCAAACTGAATCGGCGGCAGGAGCAGATAGAGAGCAAAGAGCGTGCGGTGGTCTGCCGGACTTTTGGGAGTCAAGGTGATGTATTCGCGCAAAACGATAAGGGACAGAATAAAGAAGAAAAGCGTTGTTGCGAGCGGACCGACAAAAAAAACGCACGCCAACAAACCAAAGAGTATCCACCAAGCCCGAATTCTGTTACGAAAAGTATCGAGGATAGCGGGGTCAACACCGAAGTCGATGTACCGCCGGAGCGAGCGTACCGTTACCGCTGCTGCTGTCAACAGTACGAGAATCCCGCTAAAAAGACTGATGGTTGGAATGTCCACTTGATACCAATTCGATAGTTGTTCGGGGCATCCCCCTCGTTCAATTCACTTACCTGAAAGACTGCCAAGGGAATGCCATAGGTCGTGTTGCACTCATTTTTCAGATGAGCGTAGTGACTTATTTATAGATTCATTAAAAAACAGATTGTTTATAGGATCTGGCATAGATAATTACTTAAACAGGGAGTAATTTTGGTGCTATTCTAACCCACTTTTTCAGAGCGGTCAATAGTTGTTTCGGCTGTCCGTAATTGAAGCGGAACTCACATTCTTTGAGAAACACATTGAACTTATTATTCGGAATTCCGTTGGACCTTCGCCGATGCCTCTTTGCTTGATTCCAAAAGTTTTCGATGCCGTTAAGGTGATTTTTGCCTTCAGCAAATTCCTTGGAATGATTCGCCAATGCTTGAATTCGGAGGTGCCAAGAGCATTGTACGATCTGAAATGACCACTGTAAATGATGTTGTCAGCCCTATTTTTCTGCGAATAACCGGTATCAAGGTATTTTCTTTGACATCATAAATCATTGAGTATAAACCTTGCCTTTTCGTTCGAGGCAGCCGAAGACAGGAAATTTTACGAGAAACCCAGCGAAATCAATCGGCGGCGCAGAGGCGGGTGTCTGGAAATGACCGGCGTAAAAAATGAATATGCGTTTGGTGTTTTGCCTCTTCATTGGTGATCACCGCTCTTATTTTTGTTACATATCCCACTGCATTTGTGCGGGCTTCAGGAATGTGTCCCGCGTGCGTTCGACTGTTTTGCCCGCCGTCAAACATAAATCAACCGCCGACTCTTCCACCCGCCTGCGTAAATCTTCTATCGCCTGCTTAAACGTATCAGAATACGCAAAACCAAACACGTCTCGGTTCGGATAATCCCTGTCAAACTTGCGGCGGTACGTCTTGTTGACCTCATCATACGTCATTCGGTATTGATATAAGCCGAGCCAAACACCGCCGCCTTTATTGTTACCGTAAGGCGTTTGAAGTGTCCGCCACTGTACTGTACTCTCACAATAATTCGTCAACTCTTCCAATGCTTTCTTGCCGACCCGCGATAAATTACTCCAATCGAATTTCTCCTTGTCAAACGGATTGAACCAATTTTTGAGATGAAACTTTTCCCCTTTGATTTCGACCATTGTCGTTGCCGTTTGATTTTCGAGCAAGGTATAGAGCAGACAGTCCGCAATTTCCTCATTCGTTAAATCACGATACGGGGCATAGAATATATCCGCATCACGCTGCCATTCATACTTTACAGACTTATACAGTGCGTAACCCGTCAAAATACTTTTGTAATTCGCCGCAGTGATGCAAACCTCGTGAGATGTTGGTAATGACGATTGCAGAAAACCTAAAGTTTGACCCTGAAAGTCAATCGTTGCCAACTTAATCGACCCGACAAAACCGGACGATACCTTGCCGGACTTTCTTGATGTCCCGGCGGTAGGAATCAATGCGGAAGCCATAATCGGAAGGTGTTTTTTCTTTTTACCGGCATCGAACGGAAAGAAATAATCACGAAACGGCAATCGGTTTTTGTCATAGACCGAAAACGTTTTACTGCTGACCGTCTTTATCTGTTTGTCGAATTCTGCGTAAGTCCAATTCTGATTCCAATCCGCCTTCTTTTTCGTCCGCCGGTCAAGCAGCGAAAAGAGAATCGGAAAATGACCGTGCGCTTTTAATTCCAGTTGTTTTATCTTTTGCTGGATAAAATGTTCACTTGCATTGAGCATAAAACCGCCGAGAAAAACCGGATTCCAAGCCGCACGGAAATTTTCCGGCGAGGATTTGGTAATCCACTTCGGCGTAGAAAACAGACCGAGAAAGTAACCCCGCTTGCCGAAATCTCGCTCAATACGGTAAAGAAACTGTAACGATAATTCGTTAGCACTTTGTCCCATTCCTTTATTTTTCATTTCATCGCCGATGTTACCGAACTTTACCCCTCTTTTGTATTCTTTTCCGATGCCCGTACCGGAATCGGCATAAGGCGGATTGATGAAAAACAGCCATTTCAGGTTTTTGTTTTGCAGGTCGTTCCGCAAATGGACCGGCAATTTACTTTCATTATCATTGAGCCAATCGAACGGGAAAATGCCTCCGCACTTTCCTTTGAAGTAACCGTTATCCTGCATCGCCGTCACTTCTGCCAATCCCTTATCCGAAAGGTATGTATATTGCAATGCTTCTTCGGGAATGACTTCGTATTGCAGGTTTCCGATACCGGCGCAGTTGTCCCAAATCCGCCACGTCCCGTCTTGCCAAAAGTTTTCGCCGAGTTGCCCGACAATCATTTGCCAGGCGTGTTTTGCCAGCAGATAGGGTGTATAAAACGAACCGGCGGAACGCCGCTTATCCATTTCTGTCATACATTAATTATCTTTTCAGACACGAAACGTTCATCACCGCCCGGTGATTGTCGCATAAATATCAGTTCTTTGCAACCAGCACATTTTTTCAAGAGAATGACGGGGCAATTTCCAATAACCTTTTTGATGTTGACAAATTTTATATGCAGTAAGTATTTTTTATTTTGTGAAACACAGTATAATACCGAGCGTATGTCGAGTCAGTTATTTTATGGCGACAATTTAGAGGTGCTGCAAAAGTACATAGCGGACGAGTCAGTTGACTTGTGTTACGTTGACCCGCCGTTTAATAGTCAGCGGAATTATAATCAGATTTACACCAACACAGGACACGATGATATTGCTCAATCCCAAGCGTTTGTCGATACGTGGACTTGGGGAATATCCGCTGAAATCCAACTTGATGAATTACGCAAAAATCCATTCTATCACAGTGAACTCGTCGAAACGGTTCTCGGCTTTGAACGGATACTCGGAAAAGGGAGTTTGCTTTCGTATCTTGTTAATATGGCGGTGCGGTTCGCCGAAATATGGCGGGTACTGAAACCGACGGGCAGTTTTTATGTCCATTGCGACCCGACCGCCTCGCATTATTTGAAAATTCTGCTCGATGCCGTTTTTTGCGCCAGAGGCGGCGATTTTCGTAACGAAATTATATGGCATTATTACAACAAGATGCACGATTATCGGAAAAAAATGTTTCCGAGAGCGTCCGACACCATTCTTTTCTATGTAAAAGATGCCGATTCAGGATTCGTTTTTAACCAACTCAAAGAGCAGCGGGAACAGTCTGTTCGGCAACTTGCCCGAAAGAAAATTGACGGCGTAATGAAAAATGCGCGGGACGAAAACGGTAAACTAATTTATCGAATGAGTACCGACAAAACGATGGACAACGTTTGGACGATTCCGTGTTTGCAGCCCGCCGCAAAGGAACGGCTTGGTTACAGCACGCAGAAGCCGCTGGCGTTGTTGGAGCGGATTATCAAGGCATCATCGAACGAAGGCGACGTGGTACTTGACGCTTTTTGCGGCTGCGGTACAACGGTCGATGCGGCTCAATCATTGAAACGAAAATGGATAGGCATCGACATTACCTACCAAGCCGTTTCGCTGATATTGAAGCGGTTAAAAGACCGTTACGGTAAAAAAATCATAAACAAGATTACGCTCTCCGGTATTCCCAAAGATTTAGAATCGGCATCGGCGTTGGCACATAAGCAGGATGACCGGTTACGGAAAGAGTTTGAAAAATGGGCGATATTGACCTACACGGACAATCAGGCAAAGATCAACGACAAAAAGGGAGCGGACAAAGGCATTGACGGTATTGCGTACATTCTCGGCGGGACGGTGTTGTTTTCGGTGAAGTCGGGACACGTTTCAGTGAAGGACATTCGGGACTTTGCGAGAGTAATAGAACGGGAAAATGCGGCTGCGGGAGTTTTTATCACGTTAGAGGAGCCGACGAAGCCGATGTTACAAGAGGCAGCCGTATTCGGCAATTTGCCCGACCCGCCGGGCTTGAAGTTAACGAAAAAGATACCGAAGTTGCAGATAGTAACGATTCAGGAGATGATGGACGGAGCGGTGATGGATTTACCCGTACCGGAGGCGGTCGTAAAGTCGGCGGCGAAAAACGGCACGAAAAATAAAAACCCTGAAATGAATTTTGATTAACCGGCAATAGAACGCTTTCTCCCTCTTTTCAAACCCCTCGGCATTGGGTAGAATGGACGCTTAAGATTTATCGGCATATAATCTGTTGATGTCAGAAATTCCGCCCGCAAAAATGAGTGTCCCGACTGAAACGTCCGAATCGCTGTCTCTGCCCGAACAGGAACTCGCCGTCCTGCAATTTTGGAAAGAAAATAAAGTTTATGAAAAATCCCTCCAAAGCCGAAGAGATAACCCGCGATTCGTCTTTTACGAAGGTCCGCCGACTGCCAACGGGCTGCCCCATCCGGGACATTGTCTCACCCGCTCTATCAAAGACCTCTATCCCCGCTACAAAACAATGCAGGGCTTTCTCTGCGAACGAAAAGGCGGTTGGGATACACACGGACTGCCCGTCGAAGTCGAAGTCTGCAAAGAACTCGGTATTCACTCCAAAGAAGAAATTGAAAATTACGGTGTCGAACCGTTCATTCACCGCTGTCAGGAAAGTGTATTCCGCTATATGAAGCAATGGGAAGAATTGACCGAACGGCTCGGCTTTTGGGTCAATCTCGATGAGGCTTATGTTACCTATCACAAAAGTTATGTCGAGTCCGTTTGGTGGGCATTAAAAACGCTCTACGAACGCGGACTGCTCTATCAGGGGCATAAAATCGTTTGGTGGTGGGCGCAAGGCGGAACCGCCCTTTCCTCCGGCGAAGTCGGACAGGGTTATCGGCAGGTTGCCGACCCCAGCGTTTTCGTCCGCTTTCCGCTCGTTTCGGCACTGCCCGGCGGCAACTGGAAAATGTTCAACGAAGATTCCGGCATTGCCGTTAATACAAAACTCGGCTTCACCGGCGTTGTCGATTTAATCGTTTGGACAACAACCCCGTGGACACTGCCGAGTAATCAATTCGCCGCCGTGAATCCCAATTTGGAATACGCCGCCGTCCGTTGGAAAGACGAAAAAGGCAAAGCCGATGACCGCTTGAGCATCATTGCCAAAGACCTCGTTGATACCGCAGCGGGTAAGGTGAAACTGACACCGGAAATTCTCGAAACATATACCGGCAAAGATTTAATCGGCTTGCGGTATATTCCGCCGTTTCCGTTTTATTACGATGAATCGGCGAAGGCAGCCGGACGATTAAAAAATAACGGGACGGAGTATCTTGCCTGGCGCATCATCGGGGCAGATTTCGTTACGCTTGAAGCCGGTACCGGTCTCGTTCATCAGGCACCGGCATTCGGTGAAGTTGATTATGACGTGCTGCAAACGGAGCAAGACCGGTTTATGGACGGCGAAGGTCCCGGCTTGATTTGCTGCGTTGCGCCGGACGGTAAATTCACGGACGTTGCCGGTCCGTATGCCGGGAAATGGGTGAAGGAAGCCGACAAGGAACTCATCAAAGACCTGAAATCGAAGCACCTGTTATTTTATCAGGAGCAGTATCTGCACGATTATCCGTTCTGCTGGCGGAGCGATGAAGACCCGCTGATTCAGTATCCGCGCAAGAGTTGGTTTGTTAGGACAACGCAATTCAAAGAGGCGATGCTGGCGAATAATCAGGCAATCAACTGGTATCCCGAACACATCAAGACCGGACGCTTCGGCAACTTTTTGGAGTCGAATGTCGATTGGGCTTTGTCCCGCGAGCGGTACTGGGGAACACCGCTGCCGATTTGGGTTTGCGAAGAAACCGGTCAGAGCGAAGCGGTCGGGTCTTATGACGAATTGTTACAAAAAACCGGCGTGCAGGGAACGGAAGTGTGGACGGAAGCGAAAAAAGCGAATCCGAATTTGAGCGATGACCTTATTGTGCATAAACCGTATATTGATGCGGTAACATATAATTCTCCGTTCGCTGCCGGCAAGCGGATGCGGCGTGTTTCCGAAGTGATTGACTGCTGGTTTGATTCCGGTGCGATGCCGTTCGCTCAATGGGGATTTCCGTATCAGCATAACAGCATCACGCAGTTTCGCAAACATTTTCCCGCCGATTTTATCAGCGAAGCGATTGACCAGACACGCGGCTGGTTTTACAGTCAGTTAGCCGTCAGTACGATGGTCTTTGACGGTTCGACCGCTCCGTTCGGCGGCGTGGACGAAACGACCGGCAATGTACGTCCGCTGCCGCTGCCGCATCCGTTCAAAAATTGTATCGTTCTCGGTTTAATGCTCGGCGAAGACGGACAAAAGATGTCCAAGAGCAAGCGGAATTATCGGGAGCCGCGGGAAATCTTTGACAAATACGGAGCCGATGCGCTGCGCTGGTATTTTTACGCCAATCAAACGCCGTGGACGGCAATCCGTTACAGCGAACCGGCAATCAAAGACAGTCTGCCGGAATTCATTTTGCGGTTACAAAATGTCGTTTCGTTCTACGAAGTCTATAGTCAAATTGACGGCTTCGAGCCGCTCAAACTCGTTCATCCCGATGTACTGCGGGACGATGACGGTCAAATGAATCCGTTCTGTCTGGCATCGGCAAAGAATTCGGAAAAACCTTACCGCAATGTGAAAGCACGTCCGCAACTGGATTATTGGATACTCGGTGAACTGAACAAAACGATTAAATCGGTCTGCGGATTGATGGACAAGTACGACCATTATGCGGCTTGCGGTGAACTGATTGCGTTTGTTGATGCGTTATCGAATTGGTATGTCCGCCGTAACCGGAACCGCTTTTGGAGTTCCGCCGCCGAAGATGACCCGAAAAAGATTATGTCGAAATATGACGCTTACTGGACGCTTTACGAATGTCTTGTAACCGTTACAAAATTGACAGCCCCTTTCACGCCGTTCCTTGCGGAAAATTTTTGGCAGCGGCTTGTTGATACGAAAAACGGCGGTCTCGAAAGCGTTCATCTTGCCGATTATCCGAAGGCGGACGAAAACCTTATTAACGAAAAGATGCTCGGCGAAATCAAGTTGATGCGTGAAATCGTTTCGCTTGGACGTGCTGCCCGGTCGAACGGACATTTGAAAGTCCGCCAGCCGCTTGCCGGTATGAAGATAATGTTTGCCGATGATTCCGCTGCAAAAATCTTTTGGGAAAGCGATGTCATTGACAATGTCCGTGTGATTCAGGACGAATTGAATATTAAGGAAATGAAAGTTCTTGATGACAAGAATGAATTTAAGGAGTACGTTTCGTTTTCCGTTCTGCCGGACTTCAAGAAGTTGGGCAAGAAGTTGGGCAAAAAATTACCGGAGGTTCAGAAATTGCTCAAAGAAGCGGACGGGGCGGCACTGCTTGCCGAAATGGACAAGGACAAAAAAATCGTCTTGAATTTGTCTGACGGCGATGTCGAATTGACCAACGAGGAAATTCAGATTCGTTTGACGGCGAAGGAAGGCTGGGCGGCGGCACAGGGACCGAGTTGTGCGGCGGTATTAGCAACGGAATTGACGGATGCATTGCTTGCCGAAGGCAGGGCAAGAGAGATTGTCCGTTTGATACAAGACCGCCGCAAGGAATTGGACTTGAATTACACGGACAGAATTATGGTCGGTATTCAAACGCAGTCAAAAGTGTTGGGCGAGGCATTGCATCAGCACATTGAGTACATTAAGGGCGAAACGCTGGCGGCGGACTTAAAGAAGGGACAGATTCCGAATTCCGAAGCGTTCCCGCACAGCATTGACGGCGAAGAGTTGAGACTGTCGGTGGTAAAAAACGAGGAATGAATGTGAAAACAGGATTTAATTTTGGGTATTGTCAAATTATTATAGTTTTTGGGGCTTGACAAGTTTATTGTTAGATATTTAGTCTAACATTATGTATAACAAGCACTTATCGGGACGTAAAATTGCAGCAATAAATTGTTGTTTTTGCGAAGACTTGACAGCGACAGCGGCGGCATCGTTAGTTGGGACGAGCCGCAACACGGTGAAGAGTTATTTTAGCGAAATCCGTCAAAGGATATTTCAATTATCTTTGCTGGCAAGCAATCAAGAACTTGGCGCGTTTGATCTCGATGAATCCTATTTCGGAGCCAAAAGAATGCGCGGAAAACGAGGACGCGAAGCGGCAGGAAAACGCCCGTTTTCGGACTGTTGAAACGAGGCGGAAAAGTTTTTGTAACAATTGTTCCAAGAATGCTCTGATGCCCATAATTCAGGGACGTATCCAGACCGGCTCGACCATTCATACGGATGCTTGGAAAGCCTGCGACGGATTTTACAGCGGGCGGACAGGTCCCATTTACCGCTGGAAGAGGAGTATGACTGGTCCGATGATACCCGATTCCATCAACGGCGTTTTTTCCGTGATGTGCGTAATGTTCGTTCTTGTCAAACGTTTATCCGGGGAAAATCTGGCATCGCCTGCCAAGCGGTTCACCCAACGGTTCGCAACTTCTATTTCGATTTTCAATACCAGCGCATCGGAAGCAACAGCATTCGTAATGTCCAGTTGGTAAGGTGCAGACCAAACCGTGCCGCAAATCTTGCCGTTCACTTTCACCTCAGCGAATTCACCGACCTTGCCGAATTGAAGATACAACCGGCTGCCGGACTTTACGTCATCTTGCAGAGATGCGGTTTTCCATTCTGTTTTATAGACAGCAGTACCGCTGAAATATCTGATGCGGTCATCACTGCTTTGCGACCAGTCATCAAGTTTGCCCATATTCACCGTGAACGGTTTCTCTTCGGCAAACGGCGGCTGAAATTCAACCGTCCAACTGCCGGTGATTGCGGAGCGTTTTTTAACCTGCAATGCTGCCGGCTCGTGTACTGTCCGCTGTTTTCGAAACACGGCAAACGTTGAAGCGTAACTCGGCAGATGGAACGTAAGTGCTGTTACTCCGTCTTCTTGTGAAAAAGGGAGAGAAAAATCTGCGATTTTTCCGGTAACGGCATCCCACAACTCCGGTTTCTTACCTGTTACCCGAAACGCCGCCTTCACCGTTTCCGGCTGTTTCGTCAAATTCGCAATGAAATAAATGTCCGCATCTTCCGTTTTTCTGTGAATCCACTCAATTCGGGATTTCACATCGGGATTGGAATGACCGGAAAGAAACTCTATCTTAACGTCCGCTTTAACGCCTTTTTCCTGCAATACTTTGCGGGAAGTTTTCATATCGGAACGTTTGATAACCGTTGCTCCTTGCTGCGTCAGTTCATCAATTCTCCGCTGTGCGGCAGGTGAAATGTTTGAAACGCTGCCGCCGGGTATCACGAGAAGTTTGTAATTCACGCCGTCTTTCAGATAAATCACGCCGTCCTGAACGCGGTCAATCCGGTTCAATAACACGTCTTCACTGCACACATCGTAACTGTAATCCGGCAGTGACCCGGCGGTATTTGCCCATTCGCCTTGTGTGAAATTCGGAACACCGCTGCCGTAAAATTCCAGCACATCGGCAACCGGCAAGCCCTGCTGCATCATAAAATCCACGCGGTTGACATAATCGACAAACACCTTCGCCTTCTTCCAGACGGTACACTGCGGATTAAAATAGGTTCCGGCAAAATAACAGTTGCCCGGCAAACCAGCCTCGACAGGCGAACAGGTCAAAGTATGCCAAACCAGCAGATTCATTCCTTCGCAGACGGCTTGGTCAAACGAAGGTTTCAGATTTTCTGCAAACGATTCCTGCCAATACATACCGATATTGGTCAAACCCTCTGCGGCGACAAAACGTTTGCCGTTAGTATGTGCTGACGAGGCGGGCTGTTTGACGAAGAAGCGGTTTGCATCGCCGATACGGTGCCGCGGTGACCAAGACCAGAATTCGCTCATCGGAACATCGCTCATTCCGAGAAGTTGCAGTGAATCAATCGGCGCACCGTGCGGACCGCCGCTTTCCGGCATTGTCCCCAGACCGTATTCCGCTGCTCTTTCCTTGAAGCGTTTATAATGGTTGTCCGCAATCAAATCGCCAATAGTCCGCCGAAAATCCGCCAAGAATTGATTGCTGTCATTACGGCTTTTACCGATGTACCCGCAGACAATCGGCAGATATTTCAGCGGGTCGTATCCGCGGCGTTTCGTGAAATCTTCGCGGAATGTCTCCGTCCAATTCATTCCGCCAGCTTCCCACGAATCGGTTTCAAGATTTTGCAGCGTCTTGCCGCAGAACGGTTTCACCGCTTCAAGTATCGGCTTGACGGTACTTTCCCAATAAAAATCAAACGCTTCGGTTCTCAAATGGTCAAGAACAAGCCCTTGAAATTGACCGCTGGATGTTGATGTTCTCGCACCGGTCAAAGTGCAGCCGATGCGGAGAATCGTCCAACTCTTCCCTTGTGCGGAAGAAGGAAAAATTGACGGCAGTTCGTTCATTGTTCCGTCTTTGTCCATCTTGCCGGTTAAGTCAATAACATCATCAACGGTAAAGTCCGGGTCGCCGGGCAAATCAGGTTCATCGTCGTAAAGCGGACGGCAATCAGGAGCAGAACCGCCGAATTCACTGGTTGCAATTTTAATATTGAAATGATTGAGCGGTTTGCGTTTTACTGTTGTTCCGAGTAGCGGCGTATCACCGTCAAAGAATTCTAATTCAGCGATTTGAACATTCCGCGGCGCAGCGGGGTAGGTTGGGTCGAAGGAATCTGTTATCCGCAGTGTGAACGTTTTTTCCTTCGTTTTTGCAAACGTAACAGCGGCACGTTCATTATTCATTGTGAACGTTTTGAGGGATTGTTCTCCGGCATAGAGTTGTACTTCCTTCGGACCATATCCGGAACGCGGCGTTATCTGCACGTTATCAACGTTCACTTCTTTCTCAAAGCGAATAGCGATTTCAACGGGATTTTTCTTGGATGCTCCTTCACCGCTTTTGGTTCCCTGCGAAACCCAATAGGTCTGCGGATTACCATCGGTCAAAAGCGAAGCAGGGAAATTGTCCTGCGAGGAACTTGCGGTAACGGTGAACGGTACGGATTTTGCTGCGGACGGCTTCTTGTTCGGAAACGCCAAGACGGCAATGTCTTTGTAATAACCGAGGGCTGCCGGCGGCTGTGGGAGTTTAACGGTTTGTGTTTTTTCGATAATATCAATAGAAACAGCCGAGTGCGTTAGTTTTTTCGCCGCATACTCCGGTGTAATGCCGGGACCGCCGAGATTCCAGCCGCTCATAATCATCAGGTGCAACTTCAAGCCGGTGCGGTCTGCCTCGGCAGCGGCGTGCTTGAACAGTTCTATCCATTCCGGTGAACCGAACATCGGACCGGGCGGAACAGCGATATTACCATCTTGTGATGAACCGTTACCATCGAAGAGCATTGCCGAGCCGTAGCCCAGTTCTTTCATTGCGGTAAGGTCTTTGGTGATTGCCTCAGGGGTAACACAGCCGTTGAGCCACCACCAGAAACAGGACATCCGTTTTGTCCCGGCAATATCGTCCGGCGGCGGATTGCGAAAGTTCTGTTCCCATTCATCTGCATTGCAGATGGTGATGAATACCAACAGCAGGAGAATACAAGTCTTTTTCATCGGTTTTGAAAAATGGTAGGAGCGTTGATGGTAAAGAGAGCAAAGCCGATAGTGTATTATGTATTAAATTTGGCTCTGGACAGCCTTTCACGCAATTTTTGACAATTTGGTTAGATTTTCTTTTCGGTGATTGAAACGAAACCCACAGTTCCCCAAGTATAACATAAAAATCCGCGAGACACAACCATTGAAATTCATAAGTCTTCTTTCGGCAAGACCAAGCGGCGGTCAGGATTCTTCTCTGAATAATAGGCATCAGACCTCTCTTTGAAACAACGGATACAAAAAAACTTTTCTTCGCGTCCTAAAAGCCGGAAAACCGGCGTTGTATCTGCCCGTGCGCAGGAAATAGAAAATCATTCGATTGGTGGCGAGAAAGAAGTCGCCAAAAACCCGACACTCATCACTTGCCACTACTCTGTTGTGTGAAACACCCTCGATCAGAGACACAAAAAAACCTTTCGCAGGATTTCTCCAACGAAAGGTTTTTAACTAGTCAACTTTCGACATTAATGTCCAACCTGTTCTCTTAAGCGGCTTCGGGAGGCAAAGGGAGCACACTACCGAGCACAGGTGTTGTCGCAAGGATTACATTCGGCTTGGTCGCAAGGATTGCATTTCCCTACGAGAAGTCCATCGAACAGTTTCTTCAGATGCAGTCTCGGCAGGTCAATAATATGACCGCGAAGGCAGCCTGTTCCGCAAGCATCGGCATCACCGCAAGGGTCGCAGTTGCTGGCAGCATCACAAGGATCGCAATCGGAATCGCAACGGGCGATACGGAAACCTTTGAAGAAGTCGCGGAGCGAAATCTTCGGCAGGCAACTTCCGCAACCGGTGTCATCGCACGGCTTGCAGTTGTCAGCAACATCGCAAGGATTGCACTCGCCAGCGTTGTCGCAGGGATTGCATTCGTCGGTACTGCAATGTCTTGTTGCAAGGAAACTACGCAGCCGTTTGCCGAGTTCAAATTTCGGCAAGCAGGAGTCGTTGCATCCGACTTCGCCGCACGGGTCAACGTCCGCGGCATCATCACAAGGATTGCACGCCACGACACCGTCGCAGGCGTTGCAGTCGCTAACCGTATGGATGCCTTTTACTAACTTCTTGAGACCTGAAAACAGGTCGCAAGAAGTGCCGCACGACGTGTCGTCGTTCACCGCATTGCACGGGTCACATGCCGCTTGGTCACACGGTTTGCAGTCGCTCGCATAACTCCGCGCGCCCATCACAAGGGTGACAACGAGAGCGGCCATCAAAACTCTGGATTTCATTGGGTAAACTCTCCTTTTTCCTGGGTCGTTATTCAAAGTATTTCAATCGAATAATATGAATAACAACAATGGTTATTTGTGTCAGTCCCGACGGGCCGACACACGGCCCAAATGATTCCTATCGGCTTCTGACTTCTCCCTGAACGCGCCCCCCGCACGCCTTTTGTGTTTTCAGGGTCAGTAGTCTTATCGGATACTCATTTTAACTCTCTTGAGTTTTTACCCCCCTTTTCAAAATTTGGCGATGGTTAGCGTTTATTGCGAATTTAACGATTACGGTGTCTTGGTAAAATAAAGAGACTTTAACGGCAAATGCCGGCAGAATACGCTCTAAAAGACAGACTTGGCAGTGTTACTCCATTCCCAAAGCCGTACGAAGTTCGCAGAAACGCTGCATATACTCGTCCCGTGTGGTATGAATGTGTTCAGCATCCGTTAGAAACTGTAATTGATTATTATAAGCAATGCCGTAACGCTTCAGTATCCGTTCAAAAGAACGTAAAGAGTGAGCATAAACGAAAATCAACTTATGTTCATCAAACTGGACTTCCGTTTCTGTTTCGGGATTCAGTACAGCAATGCCGGTGCAGCCGTCGTTGAGCAGCAGTTCCTCATAAGAACAGAGAAAACTCTTCAAAATCGGCAAATCCATTTGTTCCCGGCAGCAATCAGCGTGCTTGTTACTGCCGTGCCAATGACTTGTTTCCAAGACGGCATCAACGGAACCGCCGAGCAGGTCGAGCAGGTCAAAAAATGCGTCAAAAAGATTTTCCGAAGAAATAGAGGCAATAATTTGCGGCATTGTCCGGCGGGATTCAATCTGCAATACGGTTTTACGGTACCCTTGCTGCGGAATGACGGTTAAATCAAATGACGGTCGAACAGCATCGGTCAGTTTGAAATTACCATAACTATTTGTTGTCAAATGCGATTCCATTTCAAGCGAAGGCATCCTGCCGTAATTCCTACCGGAAAGTACGGCGGAATGATTCCGCATCACATTTCGATAAAACCTTTTAAGCGATGACATTACAACGGAGACCTTTACTAATTTCGCTTACCTGACGCTGTTAGGATAGATTACAAGCAGGAAAAGAAAAGAAAAGGTAAAGTACTTTGCGGTCATTTGTTCAGGGTATTGTTTGCCTAATCCGCATAACCGTAACAAACAGACGGCAGCCTCTTGTCTAATGGAGTTCCCTACTCCCCGTTTCACCCTTTCACGGTATAATAACGCACTGTCAGATTCAGAGATAATAGAAGAATACGGAGATAGGTTCAATGTACGAAAATGTTGCTGTTGTCGGTGCTACCGGTGCTGTGGGAACAATTATTCTCGACCTGTTAGAAAAGCGGAAATTTCCGTTCGAGACAATTAAGTTTCTTGCTTCAAAACACAGTACCGGCAGGATTATCCGGTTTAAGGGACAGTCGCATACCATTGAGGAACTGACTCCCGATGCGTTTAACGGTGTTCACTTGGCAATCGCCAGCACACCGGACGACACAGCAAGAGACTTTATTCCCGAAGCAACGAAAAGAGGAACGCTTGTCATTGACGAAAGCGGTTATTGGCGTATGGATCCCGATGTGCCGCTGGTGATTCCCGAAGTCAATGCCGCCGAAGCAAAAAAAGCGAAAAAAGGCATTATTTCGAGCCCGAATTGTTCGACAACGCAGTTGGTCGTTGCCGTCAAGCCGCTGCACGATTATGGTAAAGTTAAACGCATCATCGTCAGCACTTATCAGGCTGTCAGCGGTGCCGGTCTTGCGGGAACACGTGATTTAGAGAACGGGTCAAGAGCCGCCCTGGACGCAAAAGAATATCACTGCGAAATATTTCCGTATCCGATAGCGTTTAATTGCCTGCCACAAATCGGTTCGCTTAAGGAAAAGGGTTATACATCAGAAGAGTTGAAACTGCTCTACGAAACCCGCAAAATACTCGGCGATGATGCGATTCAGGTTTGTCCGACGGCGGTTCGGGTTCCGGTGGCGAATTGCCACAGCGAAAGTGTTTTGGTCGAAACGGAAAAAAAGATTTCGGTCGAAAAGGCACGGGAACTTTTTGCTGCGATGGAGGGCGTAACTGTGATGGACGACACTGAGAATAAGATTTATCCGATGCCGCATATTTGTACGGGCAAGGATGAGGTTTTCGTTGGGCGGATTCGGGAAGACTTGTCGTACGATAACGGCTTGGCGTTTTGGGTCGTCAGCGACAATCTGCGCAAGGGAGCCGCCACCAATGCCGTTCAAATCGCCGAATGGCTGCAAAGGAACGGCAAGTGATGCGGCGGTCCTTTGACACCCAACCAACCTAGTTTGTCTAATTTTTAGCGTCAATACGCCCCGGTATGGGGATATTGTGTTAATAGAACCGGACTGTTTCACTTTATTAGTACAATGTGCTTGACAGGAGCGGTATCGTATGGTAGAATGTCCGACAGGCAGAGATGTCCGAGTATGTTACCGGTCTTATTCTTTTGCCTAATTCCCCACCCAACCCCGTTATAGGAGAAATGTTATGAAAAACGTATTTTGGCTAACTGCCGGATGTCTCGTTGCTGTCTGGCTGGCATACGCTGCCGCCACACAAGAGCAAGTTGCCCCTGCGCAAGAACTAATAATGGGGCAAGTTGTCCCTGCGCAAGAGAAGGCGGAACAATTTGTACAACCTGTACAGGCTTTTATCCCGCCCGGAGCGGCACTCACCCAAGAACAGTTGGAAACATTTGCCGCACTGCCGGCAAGGAATGGGAATGAACAAATCCAGGCACTGATGTCCTCGCTCTTTCAGGAAGGTACTATTGCCGTTAACGGGAGAATGGTCAAGTACCGCCTGCATACACCGGACAAGGCGGAACCGAACAAAAAGTATCCGCTCGTTCTCTGGCTGCACGGAGCCGGTGAAAACGGCACAGACAATCAGAAAAATCTGATTCACCTGCATCATATTTTGCCGTATCTGCTCGGTGATAAGAAGCGGGATTTCTTTCTCCTCGTTCCCCAAACGGAGGGCGGCTGGTACGCTCGGTATGAAACCGTTCATGCCGTCTCCAAACGGAGTATTCAACAGTATCTTGATGCTCCCGACAAGCAGCAGGAAAGTATTAAAGCCGTTGTGCGTACGACGCTTGGATTGGAACAAAACACCTCATTTGAGGTTACACTTCAAGGAGATGTCGCCCTTATCAGGGCTGTAGCAGTAACAGATAATTCGTCGCTGTCAACGGCGTTTGCTATCGTTGACCAAGTGTCGAAAAGTTTTCCTGTCGATACAGACCGCATTACGGTTTCCGGCTTAAGCACCGGCGGGGACGGAACGTGGCGGGCATTAGAAGCCCGACCCGACTTGTTTGCCGCTGCCGTACCGCTCGTCAGTTGGAATGCGCTGCGGGACGATGCGATTGAAGCGTCGCCGGTTCTCAAAAAGATTCCGATTTGGGCAATTTACAGTTCCGATGATAACGGCATTGACAGGGCAAGAGCCGATTTTGAGCGGGTTGAAAAAGCCGGCTGCAACGTCAAGAAGTCGGAGTTCGGTATCTGCGGACATAACGCCTGGACACCGGCAATGCTGCAAGCGGATGTTTTCTCCTGGCTTCTTTCCCGTGCGAAAAAAGACGGCGAATACGCTGCTGTTGCCGATGCCAATGTCAATCCTGATGACTTGAAGGGTATCGTTGAGGTAGCAACCCGCGACCCGGGCAAGCCGAAACTCGCACCGGCACCGCCAGCACGGATAACACCGACTACCGGCAGCGCAGTACCGCCCGCTGTAGTACCGCAAAGTGCAGGAGATACCACAGTGCCGGCAGGTATCGTTGATAAAACAATACTTGCCCTGAAAAACAGAGAGTTGGATAAGAAAGTGTCCCAAAGCGTTCAAACACCTCATTCGGTGAGCAAGACTCAAACCATTCTGGAATCGCGTCGTTTTGAGAACGGCAAATTGATGGACATTACGCGGCATGAGATACCGGTAGGTGCGCTCACGGCGGGAGGAGATGTGCGTACGGCGTGGGGCGGAAGTGCGATTACGCCGGGAACGGCTGCTTCTCACACCGCGTCTCCTATTACCACCGAACGCAGTGATGAACTGTATTCCGAAATAGCAAAGCGGTATTATGCAAATCCGAATAGTGCGGAGGAATTATTTGAACGTACGTTTGCAAAACTTTCGCAGGAGGCGCAACTTCGTCTTGCCCTCCGTCTGGTGGTTGAGTGCAGACAGATTTCGCCGGAGCGTCTGCAAAATTTGGAGAGGATGGTTGACCAGACGATGCTTCAAGTCGGGCGGTCCGGCGGGCTTGCATCGCCGCGAGCGGCTGCTGTTGTCCCGCAAACGGAATTCAGACTGGCTCCGCGGGCGGCGGTTGCGGAATCGCAGCAGCAATGCGCTCCGCCGGAAAAAATTATCGAGGACTGTGACCGTCCGTGGGCGATGAGTTCCGACTCGCATTACGGACTGTTTCCTGCCGACTGGAACAAAGAGGTTCAGGCGGTGCCGGACTTTGCTGTGAGTTTGAATTCGGATGAATTGGCAAAGCGGCTGGCGAGGTCGGTGAGCAATGACGGCAGCGAATTTGCGGCGGTTTGCCAATCGCTGATTTCATTGCAGCATAAACCGATGAGCAGTCCGTGGTTTACGACTGGCGGCGGCAGGCTTCAGGGCGAGATTCGTTACACGCTTTCTCCCAAAGGGGAAATGCTTGTCCGTCTTCTCAAGACACTCAAAGATTCGACGGACACGGCGGAGAAAAAAGCCCGTGCCGCTCTTGCCGGAAAGACGTTGGAAAAGATTGAGTTGATAACCGCCGAAGTGCAGAGACAATAACGCTTGCGTTAAAAGCGGCTGGGGGGCTGAAGCCCTCCTCCGCCTCTTTTTGTTTTGTGTTGTTTTTTGCGACGTTGCTGGTAGTGTTGACACTAATTTGTCAAAAAGATATTGATATTTGCTGGAGTGCTAAAAAGGCGTTATAGGTTTCCTCTAACTTATCGTAACGGGTGAACACACGGCGGATCCCTTTGATTTTACAGAAGTTACGCTCAATAATGTTTCAATGCTTTCGATTTTTATTCGGCGGCACTACCGGCTTCATTCCTAAACTGTCTGCATACCCTGTCTGCGGGCAATAGCCGGCACGGCGTTCATACGCGGAACCATCGCCGGTAATATCGGTTCATATTTGCTTGGATTTAATTGCTGATTACGTATTTTTCTCCTGCCTTGGCATCAAATTCGATGAGATTATTATCCAATAACCTTGCGTTGACTTCTTTGCCGTCGGCAAATATTTTTACCGGCGTTTTTGTTCGCAGGCGGCAAGGTTTGTTGTAATTGGCTTTGATGACGGCTTTCGCCAATACGCTGTCTTTCCATTCCATATCAATATCGAAACCACCTTTTGCCCGGAATCCGCTTACCGCACCGTTTGACCATTGCTTTGGCAGGGCGGGCAACAATGAAATTTCTCCGCTATGGCTCTGTAGCAGCATTTCGGCCATACCTGCCGTAACGCCCTGTATTCCCTGGTTGCCTTCAAAGGAAGGGGTAATCCGGCTATCCTCGTCGCGTGGCCAGGTGCTTACTTCGGCCAGCATTTTGTACAGCATATTGCAGGCTTTTTCCGGCTCTTCCAAGCGGGCATACAGGCTGATTTTCCACGCGCCCGACCAACCCCTGTTCTGGTCGCCCCGCCGTTTGAGTGTTACTCGCACCGCTTCGGCCAATTCAGGCGTTTTCCGGAAAGTAATATCGTCGTCGGGATAAACGGCGAAGAGATGCATTATGTGGCGATGCGTAACTTCCGCTTCCTTAAAATCGTAGAGCCATTCCTGCAATTGTCCGAAACTGCCGATTTGATGCGGCGGTAATTGTTCGAGAACGGCTACGGACTGTTTGTGCATCCCGGCATCGGTATTCAGTACTTCGGAAGCGTCAACGAAATTGCGCAACAAGTTTCGAACGAGTTGTATATCACTTGCAGAACCAAGAGAGATGGCCGCTTTTTCGCCTTTGTCGTCAATAAATGAATTTTCGGGAGAAGAAGAAGGGCAGGTAACCATGTAGCCCGTTACCGGGTCTTTCACCAAGAAATCGAGGATAAATTCGGTAGTGCCTTTCAGCAAGGGATATATCCTTTTCAAGTATTCCGGATCAGGATCATAAAGATAATGGTCGTAAAGTTGTTGCATTAACCACGCTCCTGCCATCGGCCATGTGGCATGTTGCGGGAG
>JAITOZ010000110.1 GCA_031289675.1 Planctomycetaceae bacterium | reverse complement strand
ATTCTCCGCCGCAGAATAACCGCCGTACGGGGAAGACGTAGAAGCCAGTTTGCTACTGTCCGCCGGAGACGCTGACGGATGGAATCTGGCATCCTCTGCCTTGTCGGCAGTGTTGTAATTACCGGCGGTGTAGCCGCTCGGCGGAGTGCTGATACTCGGCTGCGCCCCCAAAGACGGCTTCGCATCGGCTAATGCCGCTTCGTTGCGTTTTGCCGGGTCGCCGTCACTGTTAAACGGTTTCGTCCAAGTATAAGATTTCGGATTGTACCACGGTCCGCCGTTGCTCCGGCAACCGATACTGCCTCCTGCGAACATCAAGGTTACGAGGAGCATTATGAGAGTGGATAAATGAATACGCATAACTCAATTCCTAACTTTTTGACCGGTATTCCCACCGGCTTTGGTTCGACAAACGATTGGATTACGAAAAAAACAGAGTAATCCGCATAACCGAAAAGCACTGTTTTTTCCTTACTAACGGTAAAATCGGAATAATTTACCAATTCCTGAAATAAATCTTTGTATTTTTCGATTTTTTCTGGAATTCTTCCTCAATGTATCCCGATATGTCCCGACTTGTGCGGAATTATGGAAATTTTCTACAAAAACGTCAAGAGGAGAATTTCGCAGCCGGTATTCCGCCGATTGCCGGTTTGAAGGCAAAGAGATTACCTGACCGATTGCCCGATTCTGTTTCCTCGTTGGAATCGTTGTCAGAATGAGCGGACGTAATAAACAGCGTATCCTCATCTGTCCCGCCGAATGTAAGCGATGTAACGTTTTGTAGAGGCAAAGGAACAGTTTGAATAGATTCACCGGTCTGCGGATTCCAATGCGTTATCCGCCCGCCCGCCCAGTGAGCAACCCAAAGATTGCCCGCCGCATCAACCGTCATTCCGTCCGGTCTGCCCCAAGATAAGTCATCGGCGAAACGGATGACCGTCCGCCGGTTGCTCAAATTGCCGCCGGTTTTATCGTAATCAAATGCTTCGATGCGTCTCGCCGGCGTATCAATCCAATAGAAGGTATTACCGTCGGGAGACCAGCCGAGACCGTTGGAGTTTGTTGCCCCTGTCAATATCTTTCGGCATTGCGTTGTATCCTGACAATTTGTATCCGTATAATTCGCATCCAGACAATACAGCGATGCTCTGTTTTTTTCGTGATTCCTATTGAGCGAACCGAACCAAAAACGTCCTTCCGGTGAACATTTTCCGTCGTTGTACCGGTTTCCGATATTATCCGCTTCAGGATGTGCCAATGTCCGCAGGATTTCGAGCCGGTTCCCGGACGAGCGGACTTCGGGTCGAACTTCCTGAATGCCGTTTTGGGCTGCGATGAGGAAATTGCCGTTTTCGCACGGAACAATGCAGCCGGTCAATGTTTCCAGAGGAAAGGTTTCCAGGGATAAAATGGCGTTTGTTCCGCTAATCGGGTCGAAACCGTACAGTTTTTTGTCCGCAATGTCCAGAAAAAACAACCGCTGCCGGTCGGGTATCCAAACAGGACATTCGCCGAGTTTCAATGAAAGGGGATATTGAGTGAGCATTGCGCCGCTATCTCCGCTTTCCGGCTATTTTGACGTATCCCGGCAAAATGTCAATGCCGCTTGTTGCGGTTTTCCTGATTGTTGGAAACTGCTGCTGCGGCACAACCTGTGCCGCAGCAGCGTAGTTACACCGCACTCTCCATCAATTTTGAGGATGTTGCCAAACGAATTTTTAAAAAAAAAAAAGACGGAGGTGATAATCCCCGTCTCTTTCGCTGCCGCCGTGTATCGGCTTCGATTAGAACTTCACGATGGTCGAGAGACCGCCGGAGAACTGATAATCTTTGTCGTAACTGAAAACGGGCGATCCTTCAACTTCGTCGTAGCGGATTTCGGAACGAATCGTCAGCCACTTGTTCGCATCGTACTTCCAGCCGAGCGAAACCGTGTACCAGTCCTGATTGTCAGCAATAACCCCATAGAAGGACGAGTAACCGCCGCCGCGGACACATGCCAACCGCAGACCGAACGACAATTTATCTGTGTACTGGTAAATCCATTCGTTGTTTATGCCCCACATACTGACGGTGTCGCCAGCAATCTTCGCCTGGATGTAACTCCAGTCCAAGACCGACCGCAGTCTTTTCGTCTCCTGCGAGTTCAGCACTAGCGAATTCACGAAGTAATCCACTCCGGCACCGGGTCCTCCTACGTGATTTTCACCGGCAGCAAAGGCATAGTGGAGCGTCCGTTTATTTGTTGCCTTGAGAACGACACCGCCGAGAAAAGCGTTGTCATCTTTGGTTTCGCCGATTTGGTCGGGCTGAACCCAGCCGCCATAAACGGTTACTTTGTCGCTGACCGTGTATGTGGCGTAAGCACCGCCAGCCGTTGCCGGTACAAAGCCGTACGTCGGAGCAAACGAATAGAAGAACGTATCCGTACTCTTGAACGCCTGCGAACCGAACGGAGCGTAGAACTTACCGACCTTCACGTTCAACTTCTTGTACGCTGCTTCAAAGTAAGCCTGCGCAAAGGCACTGTAATAATCGCCGGTTCCCCAGCCTTCTGCATCGTGTCCGTTTGCTTTTTCCAAGCCAGCAGCCTGCACGAATCGGGCATCGGTTCCCCAGACGAAATCAACCGTTCCGCCGAAGTCCCAGCCGTGTGTCCCGTCAACGGTTTTACCGGCGGACACGTACAGTTGGTTGACCTGATAACCGGTGTTCTGCACGTTTTGAAGCAGTCCGGTGTTCGCACTGACAGGGTTGAAACCGTGCCGGACACCGGCGATGTACTCATTCCTTTGTCCGTGAGCATTTGCCCAGAAACCGGAATCAATGTGTCCGTTGACAAACCACGTCCCTTTGGTTCCGCAGGAGACCTGTTCACACGGGTCACAGGCTGTCACTTCATCGCAGGGATTGCACTGGTCAAAAAGACCAGCCTTAACTTCCGCCTGGGTGAATTGCAGGGCGAACGCCGCCGCTGCAACCCCGAGGCACTTTAACATCATCTTTCTCATAGGGTTCTCCTGTTAACAAGGATTGGATGCAGCCCCCTCGGCTGCGGTATTGTTAAACCGTGTAACCGCACACGGCTGCAAACACAACGTCCCA
Source organism: Planctomycetaceae bacterium (assembly GCA_031289675.1). Lineage (GTDB taxonomy): Bacteria > Planctomycetota > Planctomycetia > Pirellulales > Thermoguttaceae > WRKP01. The sequence goes on along the minus strand of JAITOZ010000110.1, from coordinate 7,365 downwards.
AGCACAAAGTTGTACCTTTCTACTTTCGTTGTTTCGGCATTTTCACCGGTTTTTGCTGGATAAATTATGTAGATACCTATCTAATTACGCATCTTATCTAAATTGACATTGACACATACCGGTGAAATTATTAACGTTCGGACAACCGGTAACTTTTAACGCGCTCTGATGAAAATTTTCCATTGTTTGCCGCTTCTGTTGTTTGTTTGTGTTTGCGTTGTGTTATTCGACGGGCAGAATTCCGGGCGGCTACAGCCTGTAACGTCAGCCGAACCGCCGCGACCGGCAGTAAAAAGAGGAACGGCTGCAAACAAAACGGTTCCAAGCAAAGAGCCGGAGGCAGCGTCCGGTAATACAGTGTCTAATGACACCGGCTCATTGCCCACCGTCTCCCCTGCTAAAACGATTCCGCAACTGTTCCTCACGCCGGAGTTCATCCGTTTGCCTTCAACGGAAGACGGACGCAATCATACCATTACATTGATGGGCGATCCCCACAAAGACGCTCTGTATGTTACCCGGACGGTTTTTCCGAGAGGCAGGAAAACACCGCCGCATACGCATACCGACTCCCGAACGGTCGTCGTTTTACAGGGAACGTACTATTATGGTGCCGGCAGCGAATTTAACGAAGAAAAAATGATAGCCCTTCCGCCGGGCAGTTTTTTTACGGAACCGGCGGGCGAACCGCATTACACTTGGGCGAAGGACAGTGAGGTAATGGTGCAAACCACTGCCGTTGGTCCGTCCGGAACACAAATTATACCGGAGGCGGTCAATGACAATTCTGCACAAGATAAGTCTGCACAGGGTACTTCCGCTAAAGATGTCAATTCTCTTCAAGAAAAGTAATTTATATGATTTTCTTAATCGGCAATAACCGATAGAATAGGAGGGTTCTGCCGGTGTCGGCGGAAAACGGACGGTTCGTATCAAAAGGATTTATAGGGCAAGGAATGACGAAAATATCTCATCTGTTACATCATTTTTATTTGGGCGGTGTCGCCGTGTGTGTCTCTGCCGCTGCGGCATTGCCGGTTTCGGCACAAGAGTCCGCATCGGATACCGCAAGGGTGGCGAGTGCTGCCCGTCAGGTTTCGGCGGCAGCAACGGAACATCCGCTCGTACCGGTCATCCGTTGGGCGGAAGCCGGCAGACCGAAGATTGAGGCGATTCGGGACTACACTGCCATTATGCAGAAACAAGAAAATCTCGGCGGCGAAGTTCAGGAAGCGCAGGTGATGGAAATCAAAGTCCGGCATAATCCTTTCAGCGTTTATCTTAAATTCCGTTACCCGAAGAAAATGAACGGGCAGGAGGCAATTTGGGTGCCGAGCCAGAACAACGGCAAACTCATTGCGCACGGTGTCGGGCTGGAAAAGAGTTTTGGGACACAATTCATTGACCCGGAAGGATTTATAGCGATGCGGGGCTGCAAATACTCCATCAAGGAAATGGGGCTGTTGAATCTCGTTGATAAACTTCTCGAAGTCGGCAAGAAGGATTCCAAGTATGGTGAGTGTGACGTAACGTACACGGAAGACGTAAAAGTGGACGGCAGGGTTTGTACGTTAATTCAGGTAACGCATCCGGTTCAGCGCAGTAATTTTATCTTTTACATCGCGCGGATTTACGTTGACAAAGAGACGAATATCCCGATTCGCTACGAGTCGTATGATTGGCCCGCGAAACAGGGTGAAACCCCGAAACTCCTTGAGGCTTATACGTACTTGAAACTGAATCTCAATACCGGCTTGACCGATGCGGACTTTGATTACAAGAATCCGAAGTACGATTACGCAAAATAGCAGCCGTTTGCGGCGGCAATGATGTTTTGCTTTTTGAAGTTGAAGAGCGGCGGGGAAATCCTTCGCCGCTTTGGTTTTAACCGAGTTGAACGAGTGCTGCCGGAATTCCCTATTGTTTGCCCAGCCAGAGGACGGCACGCGGCAGCAGGTTCTTGAACCCGTCCGAGGAGACCGCTTTGACATCGTGTCCCAGCGTTGTATGGAAAATACGTCCTTTCCCCTTTTCGAGAACAAAAACCATCGGGTAAGGCTTATTATCAACTTTTGAGACGGCTTGCGCCAAAACGTGAATCGGCTCTTGAGAGTCCCGCAGACAAGTATAAAGTTCGTCCGTTATTTCAAAGTCGCTAAGTCCTTTTGTTATCGAATGCTCGCTGTCAACATAGTGTACAGTAAATTTGCCGTAAGGGTCGTGCGCCCGCTTTTTCGGTTCCCAAACACGACCGGCAAATTGTTCAAACTCTTTCCAGTCTTCAAACGCACCGCACGAAAAATGAATCAACCCCAAGCCGCCGCCGTTTTCCACGAACTCCATCAGGTTTTTCTTTGCCCTGTCGTTGCGTTTGAGCGGCGCATAATTTTTGAAGTAAAACAGAATAACATTGTAATCGTTCACAACGTCTGTCGCTAAAAATTCGAGGTCTTCGGCAATCCGGCAGTCAACAGCCGCATCGGCATTCAGTGTGTTCCGCAAAACCGGTCCGATTTCACGCCACAGATGCGCCGGATGGTCTTCGCCGGTGATAAAGAGAACGCGCAGTTTTTGAGGCTTCGCTTTCGCACTCTGACCTAATGACGCTGCGGACGTAAAAACGAGGCAGGCGGCAAATAATACTGCCGGCAACAGCATTGCGGCAGAAAAACGGAACGGTAATTTTTGCATAGAATTCCTCTCGTGTGTAATGGTTTATTGTTTCAATACGTTTTCCAGATGCTTCTTTATTCCTGCGGCGTTTAATCCCAGTGCATCCAGAAGTTCACTCCGTCCGCCGTGTTCGACATAACAGTCGGGAATACCTAAACGCCGTATCTTGCCCGCATCAAGCCCTTCATCACAAGCCGCTTCAATGACAGCAGAGCCGAAACCGCCCGCTAACATTCCTTCCTCAATAGTTATCACCCCTTTTCCTCTTCGCAGCGGCTCTAACAGCGTTTCCGTATCCAGCGGTTTCACAAACCGGGCATTGACAACGGCAACATCATAACCTTTGGCAGCGCAGTCTTCTGCTGCTTCCAGAGCGTCTTCTAAAAACGCCCCGCATACGGCAATCATTGCGTCATTTCCGGTTTTCACTACGGCAGATTTTCCGAGTTGTACCGGCTGATGGTTTGCCCTCACCGGCGCATCGGCTTTCGGGTAACGGATTGCCGCCGGACATTTTAAGTCAGCGGCAAGGGACAGCATTTCTGCGGCATCGGCGGCATCGGTGGGAGCCATCACGACGAAATTCGGAAACGGTCTCAAATAGGCTATATCAAAAACGCCGTGATGCGTCGGACCGTCAGGACCCGTTAAGCCGGCGCGGTCAAGTGTAAATATCACCGGCAGATTTTGCAGCGAAACTTCCTGAAACAGTTGGTCGTAGGACCGCTGCAAGAACGTGCTGTAAATATCGACAATCGGAATCATACCGGCTTTTGCTAAACCGGCAGCAAAGATTGCTGCGTGTGATTCACAAATACCGACATCAAAAAACCGGTCGGAAAAGGCAGCCTGTATCGGTTCAAGCATATTTCCCTGACACATCGCCGCCGTGATGACGCAGACTTTATCGTTTTCCGCCATCAATTTGCCGATAGCGTTACGGATATGTTCCGTGAAGGAAGTAACGGCGGGCGGCTTAAAATCAGAGTTCAGTTCCAGCAGCGTACTTTTCAGAGCCGTAAACTGATGTTCCGGCTCTGCCGAATGTTTTCCTTTATTTTGCGGTTTCGGGGCGTGGTATTCCGTCGGATTATCCACCGCAGGCTGATAGCCGCGTCCTTTTTCGGTAAAAATATGCAGCAGAACCGGCTCGTTGAGTTGCCGGGACATTTTGAGAAAACGCTGTAAGCGGGGAATGTTATGTCCGTCGATGGGTCCAATGTAACGGAAACCGAGCGTCTCGAAAATCGTTCCGCCGTAAAGCCACGTTTTTAAGGTATTTTTGAAACGCCGCAGCAAAGAATCAAGCGGAGTGCTGATAAGCGGCATCCGGTCAACGAGTGTATGCAGTTTTTGTTTGAATCGGCTGTAAACCGGATGCAGCCGCACCGTATCAAAATGGTTGGCGAGACCGCCGACACGGGGACAAATCGACATCTTGTTGTCGTTGAGAATGACAGTCAGATTTTTTTTGAGACTTCCTGCGTGGTTGAGTGCTTCAAAGACCGTTCCGCTGCTGAATGCGCCGTCGCCGATGACGGCAACGCTGTAACGTCTGTCCTTACCGTGAATAAAATCATCGCCGATACCGAGTCCCAATGCCGTCCCGATGCTGCAACCGGCGTGACCGGTCATCATTAAGTCGAACGGACTTTCGGCGGGATTCGGAAAGCCCATCAAACCGCCTTTGGTGCGGATTGTGTCAAAGCGGTCATACCTGCCGGTCAAAATTTTGTGCGGATAGATTTGATGTCCGGTATCCCAAATCAGCCGGTCTTGTGTAAAGTCGAACGTTCTATGCAGCGCAATGCAAAGTTCGACAACTCCCAGATTGGAAGCGAGATGGACGCTTCGCAGGGCATAAACTTTACAAATTTCCTCACGAATTTCGGCTGCAAGTTGCGTCAACTGTTCTGGAGAAAGAGTCTTCAAATCGTTCGGCAAATGCAGTGCTGGAAGCAACGGAAAATTACGGTTTGTCGTGAAATCCATCAATAGACTTGTTCCATAACCTATGCTCTTAATTCTCTATTAAATATAGCACAGACGAGTTTTGTCCGCAAGACGGCGATAAAAAGCCGCTATCTTGCGATAGCGGCTCTGAATGGTCGCCTTACAATAATGGGCAACAGCCCGAAGTGCTTGTTAATCGCCGATACTACCGGCACGGCGGCTCAACATAATCCGGCATATCGGCGCGGGGAAGTTCTTTGATGAGTTGCTGAACCTGCTCGAACGTCCCGATTATCTTTTGATAATCCGGGTCGTCTTTGGAAGCAAACACGACCTTAGAACACTTCTGCGTACCGCCCGCCGATTTCGCTAACGGCGCAAGCAAAAAGGCATTATGCTCCGGCTGCATAAAACGTGTGTAAAACTCGCGCGGAAAAACTTCGCCCTGCGGCGAAAGATTATACAGCGGGTCGCCCAACCGATGTTTCGGCACATAACCCAACTCCTCCGCCGGATTCGGTGTATGACACTCCGAACAACGCCGCTGCGAAACATCATTCAAGACCGTATCCAAATGTTCAGGATACATTCGCCGCGAACCAATCTGAAACTTATGATTCGACGAACTCGTCGGATAATACGGAACATTCAAATCAATCCAAAGATAAATCCGCTCCCGTTCGGCTTGAGGAACATCAATACGCTGCTTGCCGTCCTTGTCAGGATGTCCGCTGCGCAAAATTTCGGCAAGCAAACTCGCCGGACTGCCCCAACGTTTCGGGGCAACCTCAAGCGTGTTCCACTCCGCCCCGTTTATCGTCCAAATCCAACTCGTATAAGGACTCACCCCCTCCTTCCGGCTGTCAACCGCAACACCGTGTTGAAGCCACTGCTTTTCGCCCAGCGTTCCTTTCCGTACAAGATTATCATACGAAACATTGAAAAAGTCCGTGTAGCCGCCGCTTAAATCAATGCCGTTTTCTTCCAACGGATTATGACAGGCAACACAATGTTTATCTAATACCGGCTGCACGACTTCCTGATACGAAAATCCTTTCACGCCCCAATCGGGTTTTTGCAATTCCTGTATTTTCATTTTTGCTGCCGTCATTCGATTGATTCCCGTCGGCGTTTGCGTCGAGCGGTCAATATGACAGCCGACACAGCCCTGTATCTCGCCCGGCATTAGATGTGTAAAAGTCCGCATCCGCTGTACGGCACGTCCTTCGGCATCGAGTGCCAGAAAATAAATCGGCACTTCGGACGGCACTTGGAACGTTGCCGAACCGTCGGGTGCAACATCCGCAAATCCCCAAACTTTTTTCGGCGCATAAGTTGCCCCTGCGGAAACAATGGGGAATTGATAGCCGAAAGCCCCGACCGAAATCCGCTCAAACGGCAGATTTTTATACGATGTTTCTGCTATCGGAATTTCGTATGGCGAATGTGTCGGCTTTTCAATCTCCTGTACAACGGCAATACGCTTCACTTCGCCCCGCTGAACTGCCGGTTCCAAACCGTGATAGACATCTTGCATTGTAACGACCGCCCAACTGCCGCTGACACTGCCGTCTTCGGGAAGAACAATCGATTCGTTGAGCGTGGACGATTTCACGACCGGCGGCACCGGATATTCCCGCACCGGCTGCGCACTGTAATAGCCGAATTTCGTTTGCAGATTTTTCGCCAGCAGTGTTGCTCTTTTCCCGTCAACGGTTCGGATTTGCACATCGCCGGATTGTGTTACAAGATAGGTATTCTCATCGAGAGCAAAGGGTTTTTCATAGCCGCCTTTGTTAATAAAGCCGTTCCCCCAAATATTGCCGCGGGCATAAACATCAATTTCCGGTGTTGTATTGACAACGCCTTCTCTGAAATTCTGCCCGAAATGAGGGTCGATTTGCGTAATCAAGCCGACGCACGAACCGTTATGATTGGTTGCAAGAGCGAAAATCTTGGAGGAATTCGGAATCGCATTGGCATCCATAAATGTTCCCGGTGCAATCATTCTGTTACTGAAATAGCCCGACAAGTTCGTGCCGTCAGGATTGATTGTCCACAAACTTTGAATGGGACACGCACAGCGGTCAACATATTCCCATCGGGTATAAATGATACGTCCGTCGTTCAGTACGGACGGTGTGAAGTCCATCAGATAATTTGCCGAAAGCCGTTTTTGTTTTGAACCGTCGCGTTCCATTCGGTACAGCACCGGCGAGGTAACGACATAGCAGTAAGCGTAAGCCGGTTTGCGGTCGGAGATGAAGGCGATACCGCCGTCGGGCAACCAGCAGGCGTTCAAGTTATTGTATGGTGTGTTGGTAATTTGTTTCAGATTGGAGCCGTCAATGTTGACGGCATAAATCTGATAATTTTCTTCGGGATTATTACTGCAACTAATATCGTGGTCAATTCTTCGGACGTTGACGTTTTGCCCTTTGCGTTTCCACGAAAAGACGATTTCCTTTGCGTTCCAATGGAGGTCGGCATCGAGAATCATACCGTCTCCGGCATCGAGTATTTTCTCTATTTCGCCGGTTTTTGGTGAATAGAGGCAAAGTCCTCCGCCGGGGGCGAAACCTTCGACGTGATAGGTATAGACGTGTGAAGTCCGCAGCGGCTGCCGTTCGACGGCGAGGATGCCGGTAAATCCGAAATCGCCGCTGGACACACTTGCGGCAAGGGCTTCTTCGGCGTGCGTGCGCTTTTCACCGGTGAACTGCGCCAATTCTTTATCGC
>JAITOZ010000067.1 GCA_031289675.1 Planctomycetaceae bacterium | reverse complement strand
ACAATCCGCTGTACCCGCTCTGCCGCAGTGTTATTTCGCCGTAACACCGGCAGTGTGCGGGGACATATCATTAATATTGGTTCGCTGGCGGCAAAAAGTGCGGCGAGATATGTCGGGGCCTATCCGGTCTCAAAGTTTGCGGTAGCGGCTTATTCGCAGCAACTCCGTTTGGAGCTTGAACCGGAGGGTATCTACACGCTGCTTGTATGTCCGGGCCCGGTCAAACGGGACGATGAGCGGCTCTATCCGTTAGAGGGGTTGGAGGACATTCCGGAATCGGCGCGTAAGCCGGGAGCAGGAGTCAAGACGGAGCGTATTGACCCGCTGCGGTTGGCGGACAAGATACTGCGGTATGCGGAAAGACGGAAAGCAGAATTGGTAGTGCCGGGCAAGGCGCGTCTTTTATTTGCTCTGTCGCAACTGTTCCCGAAACTGGGAGACTGGATTGTCAAAAAAGAAACGTAACCGGTGCGCACAGTCATTTCTCGTTCGGAGGAGCCTTTGCCGTTATATCCGCCCAAGTAATATCGTAATGTTTCAGAGGTCTTATCATCTTGCCGCTGCACTGATATGACTTACTCCCGGCAGGTTGAAAGATCTTGCGAAAAGTTTGCTTACCGCATCTGTAACGTCTTTGTCTCGGCGGCAAACGGGTATCATAAAGAACAGATGAAGTATTGGATAATCATCGCGGCAAGAGTCTCCTCCTTCAGCAATTTCCCCCTGTCAATTCCCGATGCGGACGGCGGCACCAAATTTTTCCGTGTCCGTCTCTAAAACGACCGTCAAACGTTCGCGGTGAATCCCCTGTGAAACAAGATAATCCCAAACCGCCGTACTGCGGGAATACGCCAAATCCAGACTCCGGCGGTACCGCGTCTTTTCCTCTGCTGCCGCCGAACCGGTAACAGTTATCCGCTGCCGCGCTGTTACTGACGGTGATGTCCCAAAGCGGCGGACAAAGCCGTCTAATGCCGCTTTCGCATTCTCGTTTAATTCGTCTTTCCCCCAATCGAAAAGAATGTTGATACCCGCTGTATCTATCGCCGCTGCCGGTCGTGCCGTCATCACTGCGGCTTCAGACATTTGCTGTCCAAAAAGTCCGAAACTGCTTCGCAGCGATTCCGTTGCCGCCTCGACCTTGCTCTTTTGTACCGTACTCACCGCATAGAGCATCACAAAAAAACAAAGAAGCAGCGACATTATATCACCGTACGTCAGCGTCCAATTATTGTCGTTATTATCGTCCATAAAATTAGCGGCTCGTTGTGAGCGGCATACGGCGAGCGTTTCGACCTGCGATTGCACTCCCGCCGCCTTCCGCTCCCCCTACGCTGCGATATTCTCCGGTTGCTCCGCCGGTATTACGGCAGACGCAGTTTTTTCCGCTTCCTCGACAAATTGCTCTGCCCAGCCGCCGGCAAAGAACGTCTGTAATTTCATTTTGATTATCTGCGGATGCTCCCCCATTTGGATGCCTAAAACGCCTCTTAATGTCATTTCCCTGATTTTCAGTTCCGCTTCGTTGAGTTGTTTCAATTTCTCCGCTATCGGCAGGAAAAACAAATTCGAAGCCAGCGTGCCGTAAAGCGTTGTCAAAACGGCAACCGCCATTCCGGGTCCCACCGTTTCGGCATCAAGACGCGTGAGCATCAGTACCAAGCCGATGAGCGTACCAATCATTCCGAAAGCCGGCGTGTATTTCGCATAGTTCAGTATCACATTGCGTCCGCATTGATGCCGGGCATTGACCGCCTCAATATTTGCCCGAACAATCGTTTCGACATTTTGCGGCGAAAGACCGTCCACGGCAAGTTGCATACTTTTGGCGAGAAACCGGTCTCCGAGATGTTCGAGCCGGCTTTCGAGAGCCAGCAGACCTTCCCGCCGGGCGGATTCGGCAAGCGAAATGAGATTTTCGGCGGTCTCCTGTATGTTCATTCCGCTTTGAGAAAAACTTTTGCGGATGTACGCTGAAGTTTTAAGAAACACGTTGAGCGGAAACGCCGTCATCACGGCAGCAGCAGTACCGCCGAAGACAATAAGCAGAGCCGGTGCGTTAAAAAACGGTATCCAACTGTCGGGACTGCCGAGAACAACCGCCAGAATAATTAACGCACAGCCTAACAGACAGCCGATGAGTGTTCCAATGTCCATCGTACCAAACGAAAAAATGTTTCATTCGGTATAATCGGCACAAAACGCCGTTTTATCTATCTTTTATTTTTAAATCGCGAAGGACGCAAAATCTTTTTTCCTGCCTTCTCCGTTTCCTTCACGCCTTCGCGATGATACTATTCCGTGCGAAACACACCTCCTACGCCCGCAACTGAAACTTCGCAACGAGATTTTGCAGATTGCTCGCCATACTGCTCATTTCGTTTGCGGCACTCGCTGATTCCTCCGCTGCTGCCGTGTTCTGCTGCGTAACACTGTCTATCTGCTGCAAACCGATCGTTACCTGTGAAACGCCCTGCGCCTGCTCATTACTCGCTATCGCAATGCCCGCAACCAAGTCAGTCGTCTGTTTAATCTGCTCAACAATGGTATTAAGTACCTCCGACGTGTGGCTTGCGACTTCACCGCCCTTGTGAATTTCCTGACCGCTCGTCGAAATCAAATCCGTTGTCTCTTTGGCGGCTTTCGCACTTCGGGCAGCCAAATTGCGGACTTCTTCGGCAACAACCGCAAAGCCCTTACCGTGCGCACCGGCACGTGCCGCTTCAACGGCTGCGTTGAGAGCCAACAGGTTCGTTTGGAACGCAATGTCGTCAATCACCTTAATAACCCGATTGATTTCATTGGAGTTTTTGGTGATTCTGTCCATTGCGGCAGTCATTTCGGTCATTGCCGACTGCCCTTCAGAAGCGGCGGTCGTTGCCTTTTGAGCAAGATCACGGGCTTCGGCGGCACTTTGAGCGTTTGCCTTCGTCTGACTGCTGATTTCGCTCATCGAAGCGGTGATTTCTTCCAAACTTGCCGCCGACTCCTGCGCCCCGCTTGAAAGTGTAGTTGCCGCACTGGAAACCTCACCGGCTCCCGTCGCTACCTGTTTGACACTCTCATTGATGTCGCCGAGAGCTTGATTGACCTGGCTGAGCATTTTGCCGAGATTCTGATTCATCGTGTCGAGCGAACTCTTCTCCTTCACCGCAACACGCCAATCGCCGCCGGCGAGAGCGTTTGCCATCCCGTCAATGCTGTGATAATCGTTGAGAACCGACTGCAAACCCTGAATCAGCGAGCCGATTTCATCGCCCCGCTTCGCAAACGACGGGTCAACGTCAACGGTCAAATCGCCCTCCTCGGCGACCCTGCTCATCGTCGTTACAGCAACTTTGATACCGCTGGTAATGTTCGATGTCAGCACCAAAGCACAAACGATGCCGACAACCGTTGCCAGAATCACGAATCCGATAATGACCGCAATGGACTGGGAAACCAGTGCTGCCGCATCCTTTTTGACCTCCTCGACCGTATTCTTAACTCCATTGGTCAATGCCTCCGCTTCAGCGGTCATTTTTACTGCGACGGCAGCCTTCTCTGTAATAATGTTCGCTTGATCGGCATTGATTTTAACATTCACGTCGATTGCCTGTTTCCATTGCGCCATTTTGGCAACAACCATATCAATTTCCTCTTTGGCTTTCTGCGTTACTAAACTTTCGTGGAGTTTCTTCGACTGCTCGCTAAATTCGGCAAATTCAGCCTCAATTTCTTTTATTGCCGAATTCTTTCCCGCTTCATTTTTGGGGTCAATGAGGGCAATCACGAGGTCCCGGTAGGCTCGGCGAACGATTTCGGTTGTTTCCAGAAGTCTGTTCGCCAGACCGCAATTTTGAACGTGGGTCATCGTCAGCGGTTTTCCTTCTTTCGACATTTCTCCATATATTGTGAGGACATCTTTTATAACCTCCATAAGGATATCATCTATTTCCCCTGAAATCTTTCTTTGTTGAGCCGTCGTTTCGACAACTTTGTTTTGCAGGTCTTTGTAGTCATTATCAAGTTTGTCATACTGTGCGGAAAACTTGGCGATGGCTTCGATACGCTCTTTATTTTCCTTGCTCGTCATCAGGTCTTCAGCCTTTTTTCCTGCTTCCTGTGCGGCTTTGATGCTTTTGGTTACTTCATCGGAGTAGGCTGTGTCTTTTGTGCCGGAGTGGTTTGCGGAGGCGACCCGTGCGAGGTAGATTTGGTCGGTTGAATCGCCCATATACTGCGTAACGGCGAGTTGGTTTGTTACGTTGTCAAGTGCGTTTTTGACTTGTGTCAGGGAATAGTATCCGGCTGCACCGACGACAATCATCAGGACGATGATAAGGACAAACCCAATGATGAGTTTACTGCTGATTTTAAGTTTGTTAAGCATTGAACGAGTCTCCTTGTTGTTTGTTAGGGAGGTTCTTTTGTTAGGGGGAGAGAATACCAATATGTCCAGTATAACACGTGTAATTCTGAAAACAAGCGGAAATTATTTTTTTTGAAGTATATTTTTTGAAATATACTTCTAAAAACCGCGGAGGCACAGAGACACGGAGTTTTTTTTATTATATCCTTCGGCGTTCTTTGCATCTCTGCGCTAAACATACCTTATGGTGTGAGCGATTGGGCGACATCCGTCCGGTAGGCGACAACGGCAGGTAAATAGCCGACTGCCGAAGCGAGCAAAATCAAACCGGGTATCAATACTAACTCTGCTGCCTGAAAATGCCACGGATTGACCACGACCATTACGGCAGAAGCAATAATCGGTCCGACACCGGCAATCAAGCCGTGTCCGATAGCCATTCCGATAAGTCCGCCGCCGAGCGACAGTAATATCGACTCCAGCAGAATAATCATCATCACCGTTCCCCGTTTTGCTCCCAAAGCCCGCATTATCGCTATTTCCTGACGGCGTTCGTTCATCGAATTGTAAATGCTCACCATCATTCCGATAGCGGCAACGAAAATCACCATCACGGCAAAAATAATCAGTACGGTTTGAATCCGTCCGACTATCATCTCGAACAAGCGGGTAATTTCGTAAGTCGGTTTTGCTGCCTGCACGTCCATATCGGCAACAAGCCGGTCTCCGAGCGACATCGTTAGCGGATTTATGTCCTGTTTGCTCAAATCGCCGATTTGGACTTCGTCCATTCCGACAGCATTTTGTGTAATCACCGGTTTGACTTCTTTGTCTTTCGTCAACACGAGAACGGCGGAAATGCGGCGGTCGCTGCGTTTGGTTAACACTTTATCGAGTGCCGTTTTACCGCTGTGGTCGTTCATAATGAAGAAGCCTTCGAGGTTAACAAAAAAGGCTTGGTCGTTAGGCGTACCGGTCGGGTCGAGAACACCGGTAACCGTGAATGTGTCGGGTTCAGGGACTTCTTTTGACGGCGTATGTTTTGTATTTGAGGCACGGAACTTATCGCCGGGTTTTAAGTTTGCTTTTTTTGCGGCACTGTAACCGAGAACGGCATCGAAGTCTCCGCCGGCAGACATATTTTCGCCGCGGTAAAACGAATAATTGTATTTGTCAAGGTAGCGCAGTTCGGTAAAAAACTTCGGCACTGTAGCGATAACCGGCATACCGTAAATATGTTCACCGAGGGCGATAGGGATTGCTAATTCGACTTCGGGAGAATAGGGACCGGTAGCGATTTTTTGATAATAATCAAACGGAATGGTATCGCTTAAATAACTGGAATAAAATACGGCACCGAGAACGGTTTCGAGGGGCGAACCTTTCGGAGGTCCCACGACCAGGTCGTATCCTTGTGCGCTGCGCATAAAGGTTTGATTAAGAACACCGTAGATGACGATAACAGCGACAACGAGGGCGACTCCGAGTCCCATCGAGAATGCAGTCAGTGCTGATGCTAACGACCGATGCTGAATACTTCGCCAGGCAATTTTCCAGAGAGGCATTGTTTTTTAATTGAAAATGAATAATAGAAAAACGGAGAATGAATGTTCCCGATTATCAATTCCCGTATCCCGTTTGTCAAGGGGGGAAAGCAAACAGGGCTGCTGTGCAAGCGTGCCGACCTTGTTCGTCGAAAACTTGCCGCTGAAATTTTCTCCCTTTCGGTAAAATGACTTTACCGTTAGACGAACACCTCCGAAAAACACTTGATTTTTTATTTTATTGTGGTAGAATGGCGGAAATAGAGGGAACGTTTTGCAGGATTATTCAAAAAAGGAGTGTGATTCATTTTCGTTGATTCAAAAGACAATCGGGAGATAGTTGTGGCAAACTCGGCTGAATTGAATGTATTGACCGTTAAGCAGTTGCGGATTCTCAGCAAAGAAACCAACGTTGCCGGCTGGCACGAAATGGTGAAAACCGATTTGGTCAGTAATCTGGTCGCTAAATCCCGAACCAAAGCCGGCAGCGAAATTATTACCAAGTTTCTTGCCGCCCCCGTCAAGCAGGTCAGCAAACCCCAAAAGAAGAAGAAAACCGGCGGTGACGTTTCGCCGCAAGAACCGGCGGTCAATCCGTTACTGCCCGTTCACGGCAAGCCGAATCTGCTTCAAAGCGGCAGCACAAGAAAACAAGACCGGCTCATTTTGCTTGTTCGCGACCCGTTTTGGCTCCACACTTTTTGGGAAATCAGTCCGAAAACATTGGAACGTACCAAAGCGGCTCTCGGACATTTTTGGTACACATCGGTTCCTCTTTTACGGCTTTTCCGCCTCGAAACAGACGGCAGCGGTTCCCCCCGCCGGCACACTCAGAAAGATATTCTTATCCACGGCGGAGTCAATAATTGGTACATTGACGTAAAAAATCCGCCGTCCCGCTTTGTTGTTGAATTCGGTTTTCAGACACGGGAAAAAAAGTTTCATTCTGTTTTATCGAGCAATGAAGTAGAAACGCCGCAGCAGCAAGTTGTCGATACGATGGACAAGGTGGACGGAAACTGGAAAGGCGTTGCCGAAGACCTCGGCAGGGTTTATAAGTTAAGTACCGGCAATAGTAACAATCAGGAATTGCGCGAAGTGATTGAGGAGCAACTCGGCAGACCGATAACGTCACAACTCCTTTCCCGATACAGGGCTTCGCAAAACGGCAGTTCACCGGACAGAACACGCCGGCACTTTAAGTTTGAAATTGATGCCGATGTGATTATCAAAGGGAAAACAGACCCAAGTGTACAGGTTTCAATCCGCAACGAGCCGGTCAATTTGAAGCCGGACGGTTCATTTGCGCTGCGGTTTGCCTTTCCCGACAAGCGGCATTTGTTTCCTATCGAAGCAGAAGGCAGCGACGGGGTAGAAAAACAAACGATTGTTTTGACCATCGAACGCAACACCCGTACGCTCGAAACGGTGATACAAGAACCGTCGGATGATGACTAATGAATCGGCAGGCAGCCGCTCGGTGTTCGGTTTTGATATTCTTTACGAAGCCGGTCCGGTGTTAGGAATTAACAAACCGGCGGGTGTTCTGACGCAGGCACCGCCGAGCATTGATTCGCTGGAAAAACGGGTGAAACAATATCTTTGCGAAACCGAAGGCAGACCGGAGAACGGCTATCTCGGTATTCCGCACCGTTTAGACCGTCCGGTCTCCGGTGTGATTCTTTTCGGTAAACACAGCCGGGCAACACACCGTATCAGCGAACAATTCGAGCGGCGGGAAATCAAAAAAATCTATTGGGCATTGGTTAGCGGATATGCGGCAAAGGATACCGGTACTTGGGTCAATTTTATGCGGAAAATACCGGATACGCCGAAATCCGAAATTGTTCCGGAAAATCATCCTGATGCTAAAAAAGCGGTACTGCATTACGCTGTTCTCCGGCGTTTTCTGTTTGGGGATATTCCTGTTACAAAATTAGAAATCACGTTAGAAACGGGACGGATGCATCAGATTCGGCTTCAGTCATCGGTCAACGGGCATCCGGTACTCGGCGATGCCGCTTATCACTCGGCAGTGCCTTTCGGTGAAATGTTTGACGAAGAGCGGCAGCGGACGATTGCGCTTCACGCTGTTTCGATAACATTTACTGACCCGATGACGAAGCAGCCGGTAACATTGTCCGCCCCGCTGCCGGAAACGTGGTCAAAAGTAGAAGTTAATCAGAGCCGCACCGGCAGCGGTATGGGTTGCTAATACGGCAGTACCGAATGACGGCGTATTTTTGGGTAGTGTTATAAATTTATTGAAATGAACGTTAACATACGGGAAAATAAGGGACTTCTACGACTCAATCAATAAATTCCTGACACAACTTATTTTGACGGCTTTTCTCAACGATGCTGTTTTCCCGTTCCATCTTTTTATTCTATTACTTCCCGCGGTCAGGAATTAATAATTTTCAAACGGGTAGCATAGTATTCTCCTGTTAAGTTATGCAGAGAATAACAATTTATCGAATCAAAGAGTAATTTCTAAACGCAGGAAGTATATCTGTCTTGTAGGCGGTTGGTCTGTATTAAGCGAACACCTCTCTTTCTTTCGGTCTCTGCCGTCAGAATAGTAACCGCCGGCGGACGACCGCGTTCCGCCTCAAAAAAAACTCCTCTTGTGTTGCCGGTTTCTTTTCATTACACTCCCGCAACATTTGACAAACGGATGTCAAGGATGACATCTTTTCACGAGCAAGGAGGCTCAATTTATGCTGCGGCTGCAAATCGTTATATCTGTTTTGGTTCTGTGTTCGCTAACCTTCGCTTCGGAAAGTCCGCTTATCAATTCGTCCGTCAAACTCCGTGTTGATGCCGCCAACACCCATAGTTGGGGAACCGGTACTATCATCGACACCCGGAGCGGTGAGGCACTGATTCTGACCTGCGGTCATATTTTTCGTGATTCGCAAGGGCGGGGTAAAGTTGAGGTTCACCTTTTTAGCGGAACTGCCGACAGTACCGCCAACATTACGGTCGTTTTAGGACGCTGCCTCTATTACGACCTTGAAATTGACTTGGCACTTGTTGCGGTTCGTCCGCCGTGTCCGGTCAAGGCGGCAGTGATTGCACCGGAAAATTATGTTATCCGTGCGAATCAGCAGGCGTTGAGTGTCGGCTGCGACGGCGGCGGTCAGCCGACATTGCGGACTCATACGGTAATGTCCACCGACAGGGTTGGTACACCGTTAAACAATGCCGTCCCGTTTCATTATATTCAGGTAAGCGGCGCACCGGTGAGCGGACGCAGCGGCGGCGGTTTGTTCAGTACTGACGGTTACCTCATCGGCGTTTGCAATACGGCAGACCCCGTCGAAAATGACGGACAGTTTGTTCCGCCGGAAATGATACGCTACATTCTTGACCAACGCCGCTTGACAGAAATTTACAAAAAACCGTCATTGACGAATAATATCGCTGCCGTAAGTAAAGTTCGTCCGCAACTCAAACCGCTCGAACCGCTGCTGCCGGCTGCTGCCGAAGTGCAGCCGAAGACGGCAAGTGTTTTTATAGGCGATGGACAACTCAATGGACAATCTATTCCACAGCAAACTTTGCCGCAAAAAACTATTTCAGCACAAGAAAAAGCGACTCTTGAAGAAATCAAACGTTTGAAACAGGACGGCAATGAAATCGTTTTGATTGTGAAATCCCGCCGTAATCCCGATGTACCGATAGACGTGATTTATCTGAATAATTCTTCGGATGAGTTTATTGATTCTCTTGCGAAAACCGCGCCGGCGAGAGAGACGTACAATCCGGTCATTTTTTCTTCGCACGAAGCGCAGCCGGAATTACCGGCAGAACCGCCTGTTGCCGGTCAGCACCCGGTATCTCTGTCGGTGCAGCATTGACGCTTTCCATTGCAAAAATCTGCTGTTTTGATAGAATTCGGCAAAACGAGGGCGGTTGCCTGCCTGCGTCAAAAGGCAGTATCGCCAACAGCATAGCCTAACAGAGCAATGATTGAGACATATCATATAGTCGGCGGTAATGCAGCGTTCAACGGTATTTTCTTTCCCGCCGTTGTTGCCGCCGGATTGCTGATACTGTTTGTTGTGCGGCTTGTCCGTCAAAAATGTTCTCCGGGGTTCGTTGTTTCGTTTATTGCCGTCTTTTGTACTGTTGTCCTGCTTGAATTGTCTTTTTTTTATGCAGCCGCACAATACCGTTCTGATGCTTGGTTCGATGCTTTTACGAAAACGGCAGCATCCTGTGCCAATGCTTCACACGGGTTTAATTATTGGAAAATTAAAATCGGTAACGAAAAATTGTTTTCCGAATGGTCGCCGTCTGCCGTGCCGCAAAAGACGCAGCGTCTAACTCCGCTGCAAGAGACACAGACTCCTTATATTCCGGTACCTGCCGCTCAAAGCGAGGGGAGGTTCACTGTTCCGGCGAACCTGACCGTTTTTCAGGGACCGGAATCGCTACAAACGGACACGCCGGTTCAGCAAAGCCGGAGGAATGAGTGGGGAGTTGCCGAACTGACAGACAATAACGAAGCGTTCAGCAAGGCGAAGGGACAACTGACTGTCCGCTGGGATTCTGTTGCCGGCGCAACAACATACCGTCTGCAATGGAAGGATGCCGAGAAAGATAAAGCCGAGTGGATTGATGTTTATTCCGGTTCCCGCAGCGGCTGCGTTCTGCAAATTCCGCAAACCTCTTCCGTTGAATTGCGTGTCCGTGCCGAAAACGGAACAGCAGAAGATGACCCGCTGTTTTTGCAACTGGCAGCAATATACGATGCGCCGACAGCAGCCAATCCGATGCTTTGTTCTGTTTATGCCCTGCGTTACACCGAAGGTATCGGCTGGCGGTATCTTGTTTCTCCTATATCCGATGCGAATTATAACGGACGCATTGACATTGACGAAAAACCGCGAGCGGTCGGCGAGATAGACAGTGAACCATCGCCGGTGTTTGACTATGTTCTCAAGGAACATATACCCGGTGCTGGTACTTTAGCAGGAAGCGGTCAACGAAACAATCGTCTTTCTGTTGCCGTTCCGCTTTGGAATCTTGACGGTTCTTTTGACGGTCTCGTTGTTTTGGATTTTCACGCCGATAGACTTAGAGAACATCTTCACCGCGGTAATACTGTTGCGTTTATCGGATTTTTTCTGACACTCGCTTTTTTATTCGGTGCCGGATTTTTATTCGTCGAGAGACAGCAGAAAACGGAAGAGTTACAAAAAAACAATGAGTCATTGGAATTTACGGTCATTGAGTTACAAGAATCCCTGCTGGCGGCTCAAAAAAACCGGCAGACGCAGACAAGCCTTTTGACGCAGATGTCCTGCGAAATCCGCACTCAGTTGACGAGCGTATTGGGTTTTGCTCACTTGACAGGAAGACGTTTGATGCAGCGGTGCAAGGATACCGAAAGAGACGAGTCGAAACTTTGGATTAACAGTATTACCAACGAAAGCAAATCGCTTTTAACGCTCATCACCCGTTTTCTTGATTATACTTCCGTTGACGGCAAACAAAAAGATTTAGTTGATATTGTTCCCGTGAACTTGAAGGAATTAATACTGAATGTTACGGAAGTGATGCGTCCGCGCCTTGAAAATAAACCAGTGGTATTCTCGGTCATCGAACACGGTGCTGTTCCGCAATTTATTTTGAGCGACCCTGTACAGATACGTCAGGTGCTGGTTAATCTTATCGGCAATGCGATTAAATTCACACAACAGGGTGAAGTCCGACTGGAATACGGAACGGAACAGGCAAGTGCCTTTTGGAACAGTCTTTCGGCATTGGAATCGGGACAGGCGGCGGATGTTATCAAAGATTTAATGTTTTTTACGGTGAGTGATACCGGTATCGGCATCCCTTCCGGCGAGATGGGCAATATTTTTTTATCATGGTCGCCGACGGACTCGCCGCAAACAGATTTGCCGCAGAACCGCCGCTACGGCGGTACGGGTATGGGGTTATCAGTGTCAAAGCGGTACGCGGAAACACTCGGCGGAAGTCTTTCTGTTACAAGCGAACCGGGGCAAGGCAGCACTTTCACGTTTTTACTGCCGGTGTGGGTTGCCGATACGGAATCGGCTTTGCTGGATTTAGCATCGCAAAAATCATTAGGGCGGGGTAAACCGAAAGTGGTTTCGATTACGAAAACCAAGCCGTCAAAATGTCTGCATAAAACCCGCATACTGATTGTTGAAGACGGACGTATCAATCAAATGATTCTGACCGCCCAACTGACGGGAGAAGGGGCGGAAGTGATTATTGCAGAAAACGGGCAACTTGGTATTGATGCAGCGACGGCAGGCATAAGAAAGAAACCGTTCGATATTATTCTGATGGACATTGCGATGCCGGTGATGGACGGTTATGACGCGGTGAAACATTTGCGGAGTACGGGATACACGAAACCGATTATTGCGGTAACGGGACATACTTCCGAAAGCGATAAGGAAAAAATTCTCTCTTCCGGCTTTGATGCTTTTGTCCCCAAACCGGTAGACCGAAAATTGCTCATTGACACAATCAAATCGTTTTTACCCCCAACACCATAGATGCGGTCGGCGCGGTTGTCCATTGAAGGACGGACATTAAACAACGAAAAGGAAATATACTTCTGCCTATTGACAATTGGGTTTTATTGATTGTACAGGTGAAAGTGTTCGGCGAAGAGCGTGCGCATTTCTGCCTTGTGCTTCGTCCGGCATCGGAAAAAAGTTCTTGACTATGCCTATAATAAACACTGTCAAAATCTTCAAACTTTTCGTAATATTTAATAGACTTGTTCCCTAAGCGTTTTTTCATCGCGAAGGCGCACTGATTTTACGATGAAATCCGCCCGCTGTTTATTAGTTGCTGGTGTCTAGTGACGAGTTTTCGCTTCCGAATTTTCTCCGCATTTACTCGCCACTCGTCACTTTCTTCGCGCCTTCGCGATTATCATTTTCCTCTTTCATCTTGCGATACAGTAAACGCCGGTATTTTAGAACGATAATAACTTGCATTGTCAGGAATCATATAAATCTCTTTTGCCTGCGGATGACAGCCGTCCGCAAAGTAATCGGATCGTTTTTACCTTTGGTTTTCTTGAGTTTTTCGTATTCGTCCGGAAATGCCGTCTGCTGTGCCGGATTCGCAAGGTTGGCTGACGAATTGACCGGATAAGGGTTTGCGAGTTCGGCGAATTGCCGAAGATTTTAAGGAGAAAGACGTTGTGTTTTGTGATTTTGGTGAAACAACGTGAAAAATCGGTTGTGTCAGGAATTTATTGATTGAGTCGTAGAAGTCCCTTATTTTCCCGTATGTTAACGTTCATTAAAAAAAATTTACAACACTACCGAAAATCATACATCGGATGCCGATATTTGATAAAGTAGAGGTATTGGGCGTACTCTTATTTATTTCGTATTGAGGGTATCATTCACGACAAAGCCGTCCTTCAGGCGGATAATTCTTTTTGCCCGGCTGCCGACATTGTCTTCGTGTGTAACAATAATAATCGTTCTGCCCTCACCGTTCAACCGGTCAAAGAGTTGTAAAATTTCTTCCGTCGTTACCGAATCAAGGTTGCCGGTCGGTTCGTCTGCTAAAATAAAAAACGGGTCGTTGACCAAACTTCGGGCAATGGCTACCCGCTGCTGCTGTCCGCCGGAAAGTTGCGCCGGACGGTGTTTAAGGCGGTCTTGGAGACCGACCATTTCAGCAAGTTCCCGGCAACGCTGCCGAACCCTGCGGGAAATCCTGCCCTGATAAAAAAGCGGCACTTCGATATTTTCCAGCACTGTCAACTGCGGAATTAAATTGTACGATTGAAAAACGAAACCGATACGCTGCGCCCGAATGGACGAAAGTTTGTCATCGTTCAATTTCGTAATATCATCGCCGCCGAGCAGAATCGTACCGAAAGTCGGTTTGTCGAGGCAGCCGAGCAAATGAAGCATCGTACTTTTCCCCGAACCGGAAGTTCCCATAATGGCAACGTAACCGCCTTCAGGAACGTCAAATGAAACACCCCGCAAGGCGCGGACAGTCTCGCCTTTGAGAGCGTATTCCTTTTTTACATCAGTGAGTTGAGCGGCAAGTGTTGACAAGTTATACAGAAAGACGGATAATAATGGGGCAAGTAACGGACAGCGTATGTAATTAGCGGGGGGATGCTGCAAGATGATTATCCCTTATCCGTTCTCAATTATCAATTCCATTCCCAATTATTCGTTATGCCTGATACAGCAAGTTATTTGAAAGGACTTTTTTCGCTCGATGGTGAAGTGTCTGTCCTTATCGGCGGTGCCGGAGAACTCGGCGGTGCTTTGGCTGCCGGTCTCGGTCAAGCCGGTGCGCACGTTATCATTGCGGATATGAACGAAGATGCTTGCAAGATACGTCTTGAAAAGTTGAAACCGCTCGGTATCAAGGCTTCATACTGCACCGTCAACATCACCGACCGCACTTCGATTAAGAGTCTGCTTGCGGAATCGCTGAAAATAACCGGCAGGGTTGATTCGCTGGTCAACTGTGCCGGTATCAATGCCGGTACGCCGTTTCTTGAAGTTGACCCGGCAGCGTGGGACAAGATTTTTGCCGTCAACCTGAAAGGAATGATGGAGTCGTGTCAGGTGTTCATTGAATCGATGCTCAATAATCCCGAAGGCGGGGCAATACTGAACATCGGCAGCGTTAATTCCGACCGTCCGTTGTCCCGTGTGTTTGCTTATGCCGCATCCAAGGCTGGAGTTGTCAACCTGACGCAGAACATTGCTCAAGAATTTGCGGAGAAAAAGATTCGGGCGAACTCGATATGTCCGGGCTTCTTTCCGGCAGAACAAAACCGTCAGATTTTGGATGCCAAGCGGGTCGAAAACATTATGAACGGAACGCCGATGCGGCGGTACGGAACACCGGACGAACTTGTCGGGGCAGCCTTGCTGCTGTTGGCGAAAAAAGCCGGCAGTTACATCACCGGTTCGTCTCTCTACGTTGACGGCGGTTTTACCTGCTCGTGGTTTTAGAACGTATAGACCGCTAAAATAGTCATAGAGAACCGCAAGAGAATTATGCCGCAAGAAGAAGTCGTCATCACCGGTCTGGGAGTCCTGTCGCCGATAGGAAACGATAAAAGTGCGTTCTGGGAATCGCTCCTTTCGGGCAAAAGCGGGGTCGGATTCCTCCACATCGAGACAGATGATGATTCTTTGCGTCCGATGGGCAGCGAAGTGGATGATTTTCAAGCAAAAAACTATATTAAACCCCGAAAAAATGTCAAGGTGATGAGCCGCGATATTCAGATGGCGTTCGTTTCGGCGTGTCTTGCTTGCAGCGATGCCGGTCTCATTACCGAAGGCGATAACCGCAGTGCCGACCCTGACCGCTTCGGGGTCGTGTTCGGTTCTGATTTAATCGGTGCCGAAGTCGGTATGCTTCTCGACACTATTCGGGCAGGTACTCAAAACGGACACTACGAATTTTCCCGATGGGGAGAAGATGCGATGCGGAATATCTTTCCGCTTTGGATGTTAAAATTTTTACCGAATATGCCTGCGTGTCAAATCTGTATCGGATTGGATGCCCGGGGTCCAAGTAACTCAATAACGCTCTGCCGGTGTTCTTCTTTGGCAGCAATCATCGAAGCGGTTCGGCATATTCAGTCGGGACGTGCTGATGTGATGGTTGCCGGCGGATGCGGAAACAGGGCTAATCAGGATTTTCAAACACGGGTCAAGTCCTATTTTACGGCTCCGAGACGCGAGGACCCGTCATCCGTACCCCGTCCGTTTGATGCCGACCGGTGCGGCAGCGTTCTGGGCGAAGGTTCCGGGGCGTTTATTCTTGAAAGACGGAATTTTGCTGAAGCACGCGGAGCGAAAATTTACGCATCCATACGGGGTTTTGCCGAAGTGAACGAGCCGATACTCTACGATACAAGACCAACCGGAGCAGCCGTTCGGAGGTCAATGGAATTAACGTTACAGCGTGCAGACCGGTCGGCAAGCGATGTCGGTTTCGTCAATGCCGACGGGTTAGGTTCTTTACACGATGACAAAATAGAAGCCGAAGCGGTACGGAAAGTGCTTGGAGATGTGCCGGTATCGGCAACAAAGGGCAACTTCGGCGACCTCGGCAGCGGTACGGGTGCTGTCGAGTTGGCATCAGCGATTCTTGCTTTGCACTACGGTCTCATACCGCCGACAAGAAATCACGATAAAACAGCAGCGGACTGTCCCATCAATGTGGTGCATAAGACACCGGCAATGCCCGGCAGGCAATCCGTGATTAAGTTGAACCAAACCCGAATGGGCAGAGCGTTTGCGTTGATGCTCGAAAATTAACAAACAACGGGCAGCCGGTTTTTGGGAAAGTTACTTTCATTTTTTAATCTTTTCACGATAAGATGATACGAATCGGCATAAACGGTGCGGCGGGGCGAATGGGGCAGCGGCTCGTTGCGTTAGGAATCGCAGATAACGAATTGCAAATGACTGCCGCTCTGGAAGAAGCGGGACATCTGAAACAGGGTGTCGATGCCGGTGAACTTGCCGGTGTCGGCAAAATCGGCGTTCCTCTTACCGTTCAACTCGAAAAAAACGTTGACGTTGTCATCGACTTCTCGTCTCCGAAAGCCGCCGATGTCCTTCTCGAACGGTGCGTTGCCTTGCGGATACCGCTGGTCTTTGCCACGACGGGTATTACGCCGCAGCAATACGAATTGATCGAGGAATCGTCGCAGCAGATTCCGATTTTGCACTCGCCGAGTATGAGTATGACGGTCAATTTGGCGATGCAACTTTGCGAAACGGCAGCGGGAATTTTGAAGGACAAGGATGCTGATGTTGAAATTATCGAAAAGCATCATCGTTTCAAAGCGGATGCGCCGAGCGGAACGGCACTGAAATTCGGTAAAATCATTGCTGATGCGATGCAAATTGAAGAACACCGGCACGGTCGGCACGGCATGGTCGGACAGCGCAAACACAGTGAAATCGGTTTTCACGCTGTCCGTATCGGGGATAATCCGGGCGAGCATACTATTCTTTTCGGTCTTCTTGGCGAAACGTTGGAGATAAGCGTGAAAGCGACGAACCGCGACTGCTATGCTTCAGGTGCTTTAGCGGCGGCAAAGTTTTTGTACGATAAACCGGCAGGACTGTACGGAATGTACGATGTTCTCTGTGAACGTTAAAGCATACTTTACTGCGGAGTAAAAAAGTTTCATTCAGAGACACAGAGGGCTTAACCCCTGCCTCTCTCTTGTTTTTTCAAAAAAAAAGCAAAAAAGCGAAAATTCTCCAAAGATTTCGCTTGACATTTGTCTGTTGATAGGTTACAATTCTGTTGACAGCGGGGGTATTGTGCCTCTGCAAAAAACCGCCTTTTGAAAAGGAGAATGCTATGTTTACGTTTCTGTTAGCGCAGCAAAGTGCTGCAAAATTGACCTCACGTAAGTGTAAGAGAGAGAGAACAATCCCGTAGGATAGGCTTCACTCTC
>JAITOZ010000064.1 GCA_031289675.1 Planctomycetaceae bacterium | reverse complement strand
CCCGTCATAATACGCACACGCCGGACACGTTTTTCCGTCAAATGCTGCCGAATATTCAATCGCCGTCACGTCATCGCCTTGATCCATTATGTTCACGAGCGTTTGATAGTTGGCGTGATTTGCCGTTGCAATCGTCAATGTTCGTGACAGCATCCGTGCCGAGTTTCTCGACATTTGCGTTGCCCCGTCTTTGCCGAAAACGGACTTCATCACTGCCGGTACTGTCAGGGTTTCCTCTACTGTTCCCCGCTGCACCGCTGAAAATATCCGGTTCAAATCGTCTTCGGCGTACTTACGGAACCAATGCGCTATCGACTGCCCGCCGAACGGCTGGTAGTTGAGCATATCATCAATCTGCGGTTTCGTTAGTTCCGATGAACGAGGCATTGATTTTTATAATTCAATTCTGCACGGACGAAGCCGCCCGCATAATGACGGCAGCATCGTCTTTGAATGTTTTCAGAGCGGCTTTTACGCCTTTTTCTCTAATGACGGCGATTTTTTCCCGTAATGCTTCCCAGCGTTCGTAAATTTCTCCCGGCGGACGCTTGCCCTCTAATTTCCATTTTCGTAACAATAGAATTTCCGATGACAGCACATCATTTAATTCCTTTTCAGTTTTGTCCATTTCTGCAATAAGTTTGTCACCGACGGCTTCGCTAACGCCTTGTAATGCGGCGTGAAAATCAAGCCGCAACTTCGCCTGATTCAGCGTTATCGGCTTCGTTTGTATTTGTTTTGTCATCGTTAAAAATCCCTTCTGAAAAACGGAACGGCTGTGAAGTCATTCCTTCCGATTCCAACTGCAATTCATTGTCATCCCAACTTGATACGATGTTCGGATACGATGCAGAAACAATCGCAAACAAGTTGCGCCGGGACAGCAGCGGCTTGCCGTCCGCCCCGATGTTCGCTCCCATCAAGCCGACAAACTCCGCAATCGTACCGGATTTGTTTATATAGGAAGTATCAACGCTGTAACTTATCCGTTCACCGGATTCCCGCCAAGTTAAGCCTGCCCAAAAAGCGGCGAAACAAAGTTGTTCCTCAACCGCTCTCGCACCGGCAAGGTCAATCGCCGCTATCGTTGCCGTTCCAGCGGCGGTTCGCAATGCCAACGCTTCTCCCGACGAGTTTGCACCGGCAGCGTCTAACATTCCTTGAATTGTCCGCCGAAGGGCATCCTCTTTAATTTTCGCAACAGATGCCGACAACGCATTAAGACCGGCACCGGACGTTTCTAAAATTACTGCCGATGCCGGATTATTCCCCTGCGACTGCAATTCAAGCAGTCCGCCGAGTACCAAGCGGTTAACGCTTTTGGCGTTCATCGTTACCAGCGTCGGCCGGGCGTGATTTGTCAACGCCAATTTATGTACAGAATCGGCATTGTACGCATTGATCGTTGAGTATGCCATATCAATGAACGGCGGAGATTGCCACTCATCAATGCCAAGACGGTCAACGTTGCAAATAGTAAAAGGAACGAAGGACAAAAATGTCCCCTTGAATTGCGGATACACCGCACCGGCAGGAGTGTCTAAATTGAACGTGAGCCATTGTACATCGGCATCACCGCCTTCTAACACCGCACTGTAATACCGGTTTGCTGCATCAACACCGAGAATTCTATAACGTTTGTTCTGCTCACGGGTTTTTGTAACAGGATTAAAAACGCTTGACGATTCGTCCAGCATTATCCATTTTAACCGGTCTTTGCCGTCCATCGGCGATTGATACATTTCACCGTCTAAAATACTGTAACAGCAATACTCTTTAATAATAAAACGTGGTTCAAGTCCCTGTTTGTTCGTTTCGACATCTAAAAGCAGTCCGTATCTTCCGAAAAGCGTTTGAGCGTGATTGAGCCGTGCTTTCAAACCGGTTAGCCGGTCATCGTATTTGTTCCCCCAAACGTCAATGTCCTTGACTTCCTGCGGTGTAAACTCTTCGCCGTCAATGTCAAAGCGTACCGCCGCCGGTGTTTTTCCCATTATGCCGGTCATCAAATCGATTGCCGAACGGAATATGTTATCATAATCCGCATACAAACAGCGAAGTTCATACTGAAAGCCGCCGCCGCTTTGTTCGGACGGGAATTTATGCAGATACTTCTCCCGATTTTCCGGCGACTTGATTTTTCTAGTGCCTTCAAAACAATCGTCAACCATCTTCCAAAGCGGCTGATATTTAGTAAAGTTCGGATTCATTTTTCTGTTTCAAAAAAAGTAATACTCGCCGGCAGTAACCGTGCTGACCGGATTTCCCATTAAATCACTGACCGCCCAAACCAAAGCGTCAAGCCGGTTCGGAGACGCTTCGTCAGAATTGCCGGTGTACGAACACAACTCATCTTCGAGCAGCGGCAAATCGCCGGTGTGATGCACAAGTCCGCGCTGATATAATGCGGCGACCGGTTCGGCACGGACAATTTTTGACCTCGATGCAGTAACGGAACGGTAAGCGGTATTTTGTCCGCCTTCAACCGCACGCACCGTACTTTCGACCATCGCTCCGCCGTAATTTGTTTCCGCAACGATGCAGTCCGCTTGGTATTCGTGATAGCACCGCACCGCCTGACTTGCCCAATCGTTCGGCGTTCCCCGAAGCGTTTTGTCATCTAAAATATAAAAATGCTGTTCGCTGCCGACCGTTTTCATTCCGGCAACGATAATTCCCGCCTCGCAATTCGACGGCTGTCCGCCGCCGGACGGGTCAACGGCAACGACAATTCGCTCCAAATCACAGGGCGTTTTTAACAGCCGATACGGGTCAATCATCGACCGCCTCCAAAGGGAGTGTTCGTTGTCATCGGAAAACTGCCCATCTAAAAACCGAAGCCGCATATTGCCGGTGTATTCGTTCAGCGACTCAATGTATTTGCTGCCGAGATTTTCTCTGTTATCCTGCGGATTGATGCGGCAATAATCCCAGTTGTCCGGTTCTTTCCATTTCAGATTGTTTTGCGGATTGAGTTTTTCTACAAACGCTTTGTAACACCAATGACGCTTCGACGGCGGATTGCAATCGAAGTACAGCCGATTCCGCCGCTTGTTGCCGAACATATCCGCCGGCACTTTCATTCTGTTACGTGTCATCGCTACCTGAACCGACTCCCACGACATTTCGCTGCACTCGTTAAAATACATTGTAAAAAATTCTTTGCCCAGTACTTTTTCTGTTCTCGTTTTGTCATCTAATCCTAAAAGCCAGATTGATGAGCCGTTCGGAAACTCAAAAATGCTTTCCTGTTTATTGTAGCGGTATTTTCGTTTTTCGATTTCCAGCACTGTCGGCAGCGTGTTTAATCCGATGGCAGTACGCACCGTGTTGAGGTGTTTCCTGACGATTGCCTGCCGCGATTTATGACAATTCAAGGCGTTGTGAATAATTCGCCAGCAAATTAAAAAGGTCTTTCCGCTGCCTGCACCGCCGTAAAGCATCACGTTGGCGGATGCACAGCCTAAAAATTTTGATGCCTCCTTTTGTTTTTCAGTCAGTTGAACTGTCATTTTCTATCGGCTTTTCAGGAACATCAATAATAGCGTGCGAATCATAAACCAGTTGTAATTGTCCTTGCTCTTCGACCTGTAATTTCTCGTTCCATTCGTTCGGACTGATATTTTTGAGCAGAAAACTAATCGCCGTCATATCAGGCGGAATCTCTTTAATAATACTGACTTCTTTTATTATTCCTGCAATTTTTTCTTTCCGCACTTCATAACTTTTGTAACCGATTGCCCTTTTGAACGCCGCTTGAATGACGGCTTGTGTTCGGAATTCACGTGCAAGTTTTAGGGCATTTTTGATTTCAGGATATTTTTTGTTCCAAAAATAAAATGTCGAAACAGCGATACCGAGTTCCGCTGCGGCTTCTTCGATTGTTTTTCCTTCCGCTGTCATTTCTTCTAATTTGGAAACAACAGATTTCAAATGTTTTTTTGTTAACTCTTTGTGTCTAACATATTCTTCCATTATTACTCACATTACTCACTGACGTAACGGAAACTCACCACCGCCCTGTTTTAAGCAAGTATCTATGCCAGCCCACTCATTTTTGTGTCATTCCGTTTCCTTAATGATAATACAAAAAACATATCAATCAATACCAACTATAATACCAACTAAAATATAGTTTCGCTGTAATTTATTATCTTTACAGTAGTTATAATATCAAGCAACGGACTCTTAATCCGTAGGTCCTGGGTTCGAGCCCCAGAGGGAGCACTGTACAGGGGGGTTGCCGGAATACGTGCTAGCAATCCCACTATCACCTGTGCTAATTGCCCGTTCTCTGTTTCTATACAGGGGACGGGTTTTTTGCGCCCAAATGTCTTGGAAGGGGGTAAAAAATGCTAGATTTTTCATCCTTCGACTTTTCAAAATACGATACAGCGGAGCAAAAACTAATTGCATTTTGGCTTTTTGTTACGCAGAAACCTCTCTCAAAAAAACAAATATGTAACAACCTCGACCTAAAAACAAGACATTGCGGACTTTGTCTTCATAACCTAATCGACCATAAAAAAGTATGTTCGTTCCGAAACGAATTTGACGTACTTGTTTATGAAATAACCGGTGATAATCACCGAGATGAGGCGATAATCGCCGAAAAACAGCAAATATCGCCGAAAACCGGTGATAATCACCGAGACGAGGCGATAATCGCCGATGCTCCTTCATCCGAACCGGCACAACTAACTAACTATATAAACCCAACTAAACTAAACTTAACTAAACAAACAAACAAAAAGAAATTTTTAAATTATTCAATTCCTCGCACTCAAACCCAACCGTTGGCAGAGAACCCTGCACCAGCGGAAACAAACCTTGCGGGTACGGCAGTTGCGGAGACGGTCAGGGCTGTGAACGATGCCGCCGGCATCAACCTTGCAGACAGCCCCGCCGCCCAATCCCCCGCCAAACCGCACAGAATCGCCCCTAACGGCGTTGCGTTCTCCAAACTGATAAATTCCCCGTCCGCACCCTCCGCCGCTCACGTCGCCGCTCCTTTCGCCGAACGCGAACCTGCCAAACGCCTCTACACCGACCCGCACAGCGACACCGAAGTTGCCCTAGACATTCCCGACTCACTGCCGGCAAGCGGCGATTTTGACGGCTACCTCTTCGCCGCCGCACTGCCGAGAGAAAAATACCTCGACCGGATGCTTCTGATCCTGACCCCGACCGTCAAAACCGGCAATGACCTCGTAGAAACACAGTACGATTCCTTTTTGAACCACCTGCACCGGTCATTTGTCGAAATCTGCACCTCGCCAAAAGGCAACTTTATCAAAGATATTGCAGTAAAAATACGAGACGAAATCATTCACCGCACGGCATTCGCCATTGCAATGCGTATTCCGCCCTTTGAAGACGCAACGAAAACGCAGATTTGGTTTGAAAAACTGCGTCTTGAGATTGAAGACAAAAGGAAAAGCGAGAAAGTAAAGTTGTGGACACCCGTTTTGCAAAAGTTGCGGATAATTTACTTTCAGCAAAACTGGGGCTGGTCGTGGAACCTTTACGAACGTGACGATTACTGGGACGCGTTCGAATCCCAGCGGAAAATTCCCCGTCCAGAATTGTTTCCAGCGTACCGCTGGCGTGAGAAAGAAGCCGCTGCAAAAGTGCAGGAAAAAAACAAAGCCAGAGTGAAGAGTGCGGCAGAGCAAACACACGGCAGCGATCTTGTCAAGCGCACTGAAATAATGGAAACGCTTTACCGCCTTGAAAATGAGCGGCGGGAACGGGACGGTCTCGGCAGTATGAATTACAGCGACAAAATGACGTTTTATAAAAGCGTTACCGGCAGTCCCTCGCACCCGACAGCACTGGCAGACTTGCTGGAGCGGGGCAAAAAAATCATTGCAGACAAGTCAGCGGCATTTCAAAAACACAAAAACGCCGTTGTCTTGTCGGAAAACAAGAATATGCCCCAACAAATAATCTCCGCAATCGTCATCTCAAACAACGTAAAGACGTGAAATTTACCTTATCAAAATATATGTGCCTGTGCTATGCAAATGATGCACAATGTTCCGCTTTCAATCACCAATTGTGTCTTGATGGTGTGTCTTTTTTTTACCAGAATAATAGTC
>JAITOZ010000051.1 GCA_031289675.1 Planctomycetaceae bacterium | reverse complement strand
TCGCTGTCAAGTCCTCGCAAAAGCAACAAATTATTGATGCAATCTTACGATTTGATAAATGATTGTTATACATAGAGTTAGAGTAAATATCTAACTCCTAAACTTGTCAAGCCCCAAATTTTATAGTGCGGCAGACGGTAAGGTGTAACGGTTAGCGAACAACAGCCGGTCATGCCGGTTTGCCGGACAGTGTGTCTGTTTTTCACGTCAATTTGTTATTTTGCTGTTTAGATTTACAGGGCAAAAGGACGATTGACATTTAGTAAGGACGAAGCGGAGTTCCGTTAGTTATAAATGGGTCGTTCCTTCGATGTTGTATGCGTCGTACAGCAGCGGAAACATTACAACCTTAACAGGAGATTTCTAGAATGTCTCGTAAAATGATGTTACCGGCGTTGGTTGCCTCGCTGGTTGTGTTGGTCGGTTCTTATACTTCTGCGGACACGCTTTTGCAGCGGATTTTCGCTGTTCACAGCGGTTGCGCCCCGTGTGAAGAAGTACAGTGTCAGCCTTGTGAGAAAGCCGCTCCAAAGGCTTGTGAGAAGGCTGCTCCGAAAGCCTGCGAAAAAGCTGCTCCGAAAGCCTGTGAGAAGGCTGCTCCAAAGGCTTGCGAAAAAGCTGCTCCGAAAGCCTGCGAAAAAGCTGCTCCAAAGGCTTGCGAAAAAATCGCTCCTCCGGCTTGTGAAAAAGCCGCTCCGGCTGCTTGTGAAAAGGCTGCTCCGAAAGCCTGCGAAAAAATCGCTCCTCCCTGTGAAAAAGCGGGAAAATAGTTTTGAGACCGGCACGGGTAGTGAAAGTGATAATAGGCGGAAGGTCAAGATAGTGTCTTACCTTTCGCCTGTTGTTCGTCAACCGCCCTTCCAAGACTGTCACTGTAACACCGGTCGCCCTTTCGGAAGTTCAATCGCAGGTGTCCTGATAATGATATTCTTCCCGTATCAAAATTTATTATGCCCGCCGCAATTTCTGCGGTTACCATTTCGACCCCATACTCGGAACGGCTGGCCAATACTGCACCGGACGCTTCTTATTGTTCTCGCCGAACGAATACGTTAAGCCGATAGCGAATGACCAGTGCGACTGCGACCTGGCAATGCCTGATGCAAAAACGGTATTGCACATAATGTCGCTTTGAACCGCCATCCGGTCATTCCACCAATATCTCGCACCAATGCCGATAGGCATCGTAATCACGGTATCAGAGAGTTTTCCCCCCGGTACACCGCCTCCGTTCGCTAACGTAAGAGTTTCCCGCCCTGCTCCGAAACCGTACTTGAAATAGGGTCGCCACTTGGCATTGCCGAGCGGATAATAATTCACTGCTGCGTCAATGACCGTCAACTGATTCGACCAATCCGCACCGGCGGCATTATTAAATTCAAGTGATGAAAAATACAGCCGCGATTCCAGTCCCCAATAATCATTCATATTGTAACCGAAAATTAAACCGCCGGTGTTGCCGTGCTTTTGTTTGATGTTTTCGGTCAGTTTAGAGCCGTTCAACGGACCGACAAAACCGCCGAAACTATATGGATGGTCCAGCCAACTTTTATTGACGAGCGGCTGTCCGCAGCCGCGGTCAGGTCCCGTCGGCGAGTTAAATAAACTCATCGTCTGCAACCCGGAGAGCAATGTTTCACCAAGCGGCGATGTTACTTTCACCGGTAAGAGTTTGCTTGAAGTCCAACTGTCATCGGCGGCTTGTTTGGCTGCTTCTGCTTTTTTATCGGCTGATTCTTCGTTTTGTTTATCTTCGGTTTGCTTCGCTGTCATTTGTGTCTCTTCGATTTGCCGGCGCGCCAACTCCTGTATTAACAAAGCCTGATAGACGTTATTAAGATTTTGTTCGTGCGGCTGCTGATAATACGTTAAAGCGTACGGGTCGGGATGAGCATAGTTATTGGGGTTACTGTACGGATTAGAATTGACGTAGAGGTTCGCATTAAAGGCATTGGGCGGATAATTCGGTATCTGATACACAGACGTATAGGGATTTGTATAAGAGGCATTATAGGCAGAATAGACGTTCGGACTGCTGTTTACGTAATGAGAACTGTGAGTATTATCCGCAGCCCATTGTCCGTTGCTTATACTTCCCTGCCCGCCGTTTGCAAACATCTGCGGGTTATCCCAAATACTATCCGCTGCCGGTGCTTGAGGGGCAACTTGTTCGGCGGATACCTGTTTGACAGCGTTAGAGGGTTGCGGAATCCGTTGGTCGGTAAAAATGCGTCCCCGTTGGGTAATGCGGTCTTTTGCTGCCGGTTTAACCTGTTGTTTCGATGCAGCAAACTCTTCTTCCAGAGGGTTGACGAGACCGAAATCGTCGGACAATAACAGAACCGGCGAAAGGTAAAACGCCAGAAAAGGGATGTACAACAGGCAACGGCAGGTAAAAGGTATTTGCCTGCGGTACACTCTTCCGATTGTTCGTTGAGTCTTGTTCATAGACCGGTATCTGTGCGAAGTATGGAGATTTGTGCCGATTGCGTCAAGAGCAAGAGCAAAAGATAGAGACTTATATTCGCCGGTATGTTGATGCTTGATGCCGCCGAGAAAACATTCGCCGCGGCAATCCAAATGTTTAGGAGACGAGCGGATGACCGGTGTGTTACGTTGGGAAAAGGTGCCGGCTGGCATTGTACCGCCATTATTTTGTGCAACGCCAATTAGCAAAGGGACTTGATGTTTAGGGAGAAGTCTTTACAAACGAATCCTTTTTAAGAAAGAATGTGGCAATTTGCGTGATAGAGGCAATAATTTTTTTTGGCTTTGTTCCATTAACAGTACCAAAACATAAGACAGCAAGATCTACGAACGGTAATATAAATGTCACACAAGGCTTGCTCCCCGTGCTGACGGGCTTATGCTTATTGACACGTCAACTCACCCTTTCGTCCGTCGTCCATTGTTGGAGAACGTCATTAACACAGGTGAAACGGAAATCACCGAGCAGCTGGCGCAGCCTCGCTGCCGTTTTGCGCAGGTTAAGATAATGCCGGAACCGGCTTTTCCACGGCGCGCTCGGCACCCGCGGCTGCTCCGGGTCAACTTCCCACGGATGCACGTAAAAAACAAACGGACGACCATTCATATTAATCTCCCGCAACATACGCCGCGTTATCCAATACGGGAAAAAACGGAAATAACCGCCGCCGCCCGTCGGAATGTTCTTGCCGAAACGCCGTATCACCGCCGGAGGAAATTCTAAAAGCGTACCCGAACCGGTCCCGATGCGGTGAATATCCCGCGGCGCATTCGGATTGCCGTGCAAATCGTGATAAATCGGAAAGACACTGCTGTCGTATCGGTAACCCTCTTCAACTAAAATCCGATGCGCCCAAGGTGTCGAAGCGACAATAGAAAAACTCGGTGCGCGATACCCTGTCACCGGCTGACCGGAAAGGTCTTGAAGCAGTTTGCGGGTCGAACGGACATCATCGCGGAACTGTTCGTCCGTCAGCGTATAAACAAGTTGATGACCAAAACCGTGCGAAGCAACCTCGTGACCGGCATCAGCAACTTCCTTCACCAAATCAGGAAACCGCTTTGCAATCCAGCCGAGTATAAAAAATGTCGCCTTTATATTGCCTTCGGCGAGAATAGCGAGTATCCGTTTCGTGTTGCCAACAACGCGCGGTTTCCAAGCGTCCCAAGCGTTCGGATTGATAATTTTCGCAAACGCTCCGACTTGAAAATAATCTTCAACATCAACGGAAAAAGCGTTATTCAAGTGTGTGATGAGTGACGTAGTGATGTGCGGTGAGTTGCAGGCAGCGAACGGTACATCACTGCCACAACATACAGTTGCGGCTCCTGCCTGCCGCTCACGAACTAATCCTTTTCGACTTGTTTCGCCAGAAAACTGCTGCCGAGTTTCTTGATATGTTCATCAGTATCGCTGAAGTAATTGAAGTGTTCCTGTTCCTCCGTAATGATTTTCTCGAACAGCACCGCACTCACGTAATCGTTGTTTTCGCGGCAGACGGCAGCGAATTTACCGTACTCGGCAATGGTATGCGATTCGGCTTGGGCATCGAAGGAATAAATTGCCTCAACCTCCTGCCCCTTCGTGATTTCCGACGGAATTAGTTTTGCCGTAGGCTCCAGCGCGTTGTCGATGTCTTTGATGCGTTCGGCAAAGGCTTCGGCGTGGTGCATTTCGTCTTTGGCAATCTTTTTCATTTCGGCAGCAAGTTTGCCGTAATCATCGCCGCCGAGACCGTAGTGCTGATTGAGGTACTGGACAATGCCGTTGAGCTCCATTGACCGGGCAGTATTGAGAACTTCGACGACTTTACTGATTTTTTCTTTATTCGACATAGTATTCTCCGTAAAAGAAGGAATGTGAATGGACGATACAACCACCAACGAACTGACAAGGATTGTACACTGTTCTGTTTTCTGTGTCAATATCCTGCCGAAACTTCTCGCCTTCACCGGTGTTTATTGTACGTAACTAACCCTCTCTCATTAAGGAGTATGACGATGACAGTAAAAAGATTCTTTTGGACGATTGCGTTATTCCTGACCGCTTCAGCGGCGATGGCTGTCTTGGCACAGCCGCCGGCAGGCGGACCTGGCGGCGGTTCTGGACGAGGTGCTGGCATCGGATTCGGCGGTCCCGGTGCGTTATTGCAGAACGAAAAGGTCAAAGCCGAAATCAATTTGACAGACGAACAAGTTGCCCAACTCAAGAAGGTCAGCGAAGAGTTTCAGCCGCCGCGGCGGGAACGGGGCGGAAATCGCGGGGAACAAGCGGGGCCCGGCGGAGCCAATCCGGCACCGCCGTCGCGGGAAGAGTTTGAAAAAAGGCGGACTGAACTCCAAAACAAGATTAACCAAATCCTGAAACCGGAACAACTGGCAAAGGTTCAGGTCTTGACGTTCCAACTGGGCGGCGGTTTGGATTCGCCGTTTTTGGGGGCAAGGTCATTGGAAACGTTGAACTTGACCGAAGAGCAAAAAACGAAAATTAAGGCGATTGAAGACCAGCGCGGCGAGAAATTACGTGCTGCATTTCAGGATGCCCGTAATTTGTCGCAGGAAGAGAGAGAGAAACGGCGTACGGAATTCGAAGCGTCCGGCAAAGAATTTGCACAGCAGATTAAAGCCGTCTTAACTCCTGAACAGAAAACGAAGGCAGAACAGTTGACTGCCGAAGCCAAAGAAGTCCGGCAGAAACTAGGGATTCCAGAAGCGGGACAGCGCGGCGGACAGCAGCGCGGAGACGGTGAACGCAGAGAAAGAGGAGGCGATGGTTACAGACCGGGGGCGAATTCGTGGCAGCCCGGTCAGGGAGCGGCAGGTCAGGAGCCGCAAGACAACCAGCCGAAAAAGCGTTTTCCCCGTTCGGAAAAACCGGCGGAAAACTAGTTCTTTGCCCCGCTAAAGACAAAACCAGAGCCGCTGCCGCAAGCCGGCGGCGCATCAGCCGTTTGCCGGTCAAACGATTGTTGTAACAGGAACGTTGGAGCAATTTAAGCGTAACGAGATAGAGTCGTTCATCGAACGTAACGGCGGCAAAGTCTCGTCGAGTGTATCGGCAAAAACATCATTCGTATTAGTCGGCAGCAGCCCCGGCAGCAAACTGGCGAAAGCCGAACAACTCGGTGTCCGCACGATAAACGAAGCCGAATTGACAGCAATGCTCAACGCTTCTGCGGCGGAATAACCGCTATGCCGATTTTTATCGGCGGAACGGGCAGTATCGTATTCGCTTTTAATTCTAACGGCGGCAAAATTTCTGCCGTTGGAAAGTGAGCAAGCCAATCCGCCGCCGCCTGTCCCGTCAATTTATTGTACACAAAATCATCGTTGCCGAAATTGTCCTTGAAAGCACGGCGCGGAAGTGTGCCGGGGTCGGCAATAAACCAAAGCAAAATGCCGCCCTTGTTACGAAAATCGGCTTCCGCTGCCCAAAGCGGACTATAAACTGACGGCGGCGGATACAAATAGCAGCCGACCGATTCGGTGCAAATATCATCGCCCCGTACAAACGAAAGCGGCGCATCATAACGCTGTGTCCAAACAGCATTGACCACCTCTGCCAGCGTTTCTCCGGGAAAATGATACCGCGAATCTCTGCCCGTCAGCAGCGGGGCAAATTGCGTTACACAAATTGTCCCGACCGCAAAAAAGACAATGTTCACAAAAACAATTTTTACACACAGCGGATACTTCTTTTGCCTTGTCTCCGGTATTTTAAGCGTATAAAGCAGAAACAGCGGCAGCAGGAGCCAAAGATGACAGCCGAGTGCCGCACGCATATCACCGGCAAAATAACCGGCAGCGAACATCTGTAACAATAAGGGAACCGCAATAAAACTCAACAGGAAACGTCCGGCAGGCGAACAAAGCCTTGCTTTGTCGAATTGGAAACGGAACGTCCCCAACGGAGGAAGAAGCATCGGATAAAGCGGTATCAGTAAAACCGCAACGATGGGAATCTGGCAATAGAAAAACTTGACCGGCGAAAAAAGACGGTTGAACGCTGCCGGCTTAACTTTGCCGATAGAATGTTCGGCGTAACGGAACATCGCAAAGTCTGACTG
This sequence comes from Planctomycetaceae bacterium, assembly GCA_031289675.1. Classification (GTDB taxonomy): domain Bacteria; phylum Planctomycetota; class Planctomycetia; order Pirellulales; family Thermoguttaceae; genus WRKP01. The sequence goes on along the minus strand of JAITOZ010000051.1, from coordinate 5,561 downwards.
GAAAAGCCAAATCAGCAGCGGCAGAAAAACGAGAAAACATACGCCGGTCGAAAGATACGGTCCCGGCGTTTTCCAGTATTTGCGTCCCTGTGAATCGATGAACAGATAAATCAAAACCGAAGCAATGAGAACAAAAATCGTAAACTTGCAGTAAAGCCCCAGCCCCAACGCCAAGCCTGTTAAAATCCAATAACGCTTCTTGTTTTCTGTAACAGAAAGATACAGAAAAAAAACGGCAAGGATGTAAAATAAACGCATAAATGTCCGGTTATTATAAACCGTTGAGTCGTAATGAAAATAAAAATACGACAACAATGTTAATGCGGCGAGAACCGCTAATTGCGGCGAAAGCAGCCGCAAAGCAAAACGATAAACGGTCAGTACGCATAAAACGCAAGCCGTTTGAGCGGCAAGATACGGAACAAACTCTGCCCGGTTGAAAAGAACCGCATAGACTTCGGCAACCCAGCCTTGAAATGCCGGATGCTTGAATGTCGAAAGCACCCAATGCTGTCCGATAATTATCATCTCCATCGTATCAATCTGATAATTGGACAGAAACAGAGTCGGTGCAAACGTCCAAAAAAAGGCGTGCAGTGCAAGTGCCGAAAAAAGAATTGTACGAGTCTTTTGCATTATTTGACTGCGAAGTTAACCATTTTGCCTTTGACGATAATTTTTTTGACTATCGTTTTGCCTGCTAACAGTCCGGCAATTTTCGGATCCGATAACGCCGACTGCTCCATTACGTCCTCGTCCGCATCCGGCGTTATCACAATCTTCGAACGCAATTTGCCGTTTATCGACACCGGTATTTCAAGTGCCGTCTCTATCAGTGCCGATGCGTCAAAAGACGGAAACGATTCATATGCCAGCGTGTCCTTGTGTCCGAGAACCGACCATAATTCTTCGCAGATATGCGGAGCAAAGGGCGAAAGAATCAGCACAAAAGACTCCATCGCCTGCTTCGGACGCACCGGCTCTTTGAGGAAAAAATTCGTAAACTCCATCATCCTCGCAATCGCCGTATTAAACGACATATTGCCGATGTCCTCCGTGACCGCTTTAATCGTTTTATGAAGCATCCGGTTTTGTTCCGCCGTCGGCGCAGTATCCTGAACCGCTGCGTTCAGACTTGCCGGTGCAGCATCCGCCTCCGCATCTCTCTCTTTATCACCGGCATCAACGAGCATTTTCCAAACCCGCTCAAGAAAACCGCGGACTCCGCTGACGCTGTCCATTGACCAAGGTTTTACGGACTCCAGCGGTCCCATAAACATCTCGTAAAGCCGCAGAGAATCCGCTCCGTGTTTCGCCACAACATCATCTGGATTGATAACGTTGCCGCGGCTCTTGGACATCTTTTGACCATCCTCGCCGAGTATCATCCCCTGATTGACCAGTTTATGAAACGGCTCCAAATGCGAAACGATTCCGTAATCGTACAAAACTTTATGCCAGAATCGGGCATACAATAAATGTAACACGGCGTGTTCTGCCCCGCCGACATACAAGTCCACCGGCATCCAGCGTTTTTCCAACTCCGCTGCAACGGGCTGCTTACTGTTCTGCGGGTCTATGAACCGCAGATAATACCAGCACGAACCAGCCCATTGAGGCATCGTGTTCGTCTCCCGTTTGTACTGTTTCCCATTTTTTGTTACAAAAAGCCAGTCTTTCGGTGCATATTCCAGCGGCGGTTCCGGCGAATTATGCGCCGCATCAAATTGCAGCCCCTTCGGCATATCCAGCGGCAACTCCGAAGCAGCCAGCGCAGCCGTCCGTCCTGTCATTTTCCCCGCCGAATCAAGTTCGTGAAGTATCGGAAACGGTTCGCCCCAAAAATGCTGCCGGCTAAAAAGCCAGTCCCGCAATTTATAGTTGACCGCTTTACGTCCCAGCCCCGCTTGCTCCAAATCTTCAGTAATACGCGTCTTGAATTCCGTGGTCAGCGTACCGTTATACCTGCCGCTGTTCATTGCCGCACCCGGTTCGGTGAACGCCGCAAAGTCCGTGCCGATATGCTGTGCGGAATCAAGCGTGCCGACAACCTGTATTATCGGTAACGAAAACTGCTTCGCAAACTCAAAGTCCCTTGTATCGTGCGCCGGCACTGCCATTATCGCACCGGTTCCGTAAGATGCCAAAACATAATCGGCAATCCAAACCGGAATTGTTTGACCGTTGACCGGATTGACGGCATACGAACCGGTGAAAACGCCGGTCTTCTCTTTGGCTAAATCGGTGCGGTCTAAATCGCTTTTCGTTGCCGCCTGCTGCCGGTACGTTTCAACGGCGGACTTTTGCGCTGCCGTTGTTAAGCGTTCAACAAACGGATGCTCCGGCGCAATAACCATATAGGTTGCCCCGAAAAGCGTATCCGGTCTGGTCGTGTAAATCCGTAACACATCGCCGTCCGGTTTGCGGGGAAAACCTGTTTTGCTGCGGGATGCTTTCCATATCTCGAAGTCTTTTTGTACACCTATGTAAAAATCGACTTCCGCACCGGTACTGCGTCCTATCCAGTTGCGCTGTAAAGCCTTGATACCTTCCGGCCAATCGAGACTTTCCAAATCGGATTCAAGCCGGTCAGCGTAAGCGGTGATACGGAGCATCCATTGACGCAGCGGCATACGAACGACGGGATGACCGCCCCGCTCGCTTTTGCCGCCGACAACTTCTTCGTTCGCAAGAACCGTTCCGAGTGCCGGACACCAATTTACGGGGGCTTCAATCTGATACGCCAAACGGTGTTCATCCCTGTACGCTTCGGCATCGGTTATGTCATCGGGTATCGGCAACTCGTCTATCGGTCTGCCTTTTTGTGTATCGGCATCGTACCAAGTGTTGTACATCAAGAGAAAAATGTACTGTGTCCACTTAAAGTATGCGGTATCGGTTGTTGAAATTTCCCGGCTCCAGCCGTATGAAAAGCCGAGCATTTTGAGTTGCCGGCGGAAGTTGGCGATATTTGTTTCGGTAATTGTCCGCGGGTCAATACCGGTTTTTTTTGCCTGCTGTTCGGCAGGCAGTCCGAAGGCATCCCAGCCCATTGGGTGCAGGACGGCAGCACCGTTCATTCGTTCATAGCGGCAGACAATATCGGTAGCGGTATAACCTTCAGGATGTCCGACGTGCAGACCGTTGGCACTCGGATACGGAAACATATCGAGAATGTATTTTTTCCGTTTTGTTGTATTTTCCGGTGTTTCAAACGTTTTATTTTCTTCCCAAAACTTTTGCCACTTCGGCTCAATTTTCTGCGGTTCGTATTTCATATTATGCTTGTTCCGTCTTGAATTTGTTTCGCAAAAAGAGATAAACGGTTATCCGGTCTAAAGTCTAGTAACGAGTTACAAGCGGCGAGTCTACACAAAGGCAAAACCCGCCGCTCGCCGCCGAACATTGTAGAATACACCCTACAGGGCGCAACGGAGTACAACCAATTTTTGCTGCGGAGTAAAAATTTCCGCACAAAGGCACAAAATCCGCAAAGAAATCGGGAAAGATGTTCTCTGCGCCCCCTGCGCCTTGGTGTGAAACAATTCCTATTCTATCCGATACGCGCTCGCTGCTAGGCAAACGGATTGTATCTTCCCGGAACGGCAACACTCTTTTCGTAGAAACCATCGGCATCGGGCTGTACCGGTGCAACCTGGTCCCAACTGGTGATTTCGCCGTTCGGGAAATAGTTGCGTCCCTTTGCGACCAGTTCGTCCCACTTGACGACCTTGCCGCTAAACGCCGCTTCCCGACCGAGAACCGCAACCATTGATGCCTGCGCCGCAAACCAGCCGTCGTTACGCGGCTTGTCCTCCCGAATCGCCTTCACCAGTTCATCGTGTTCCCACTGGTACGGTCCCTTCTGAGCCTTTTCGGTGTTCTTCCAAATCTCCTTCTTGTCCTTGCCGAAAAGTTTGCCCGGTCCGCCTTCGCCTTCCGTTCCGTAAGCGTACTCCGAAACGTTGTTCCACGTGTTCGGGATATGCCGGCACTGGCTGAACATTCTGCTCCCGTCGGCATAAACGTATTCGACAAAGAACGAATCCCAAGCCTGACCGTGCCGAACGAACGCCTTCTTGTTCTGCTGATACCATTCGTCCCAAGCCTTGCGGTCATCCGGGTTCTGCGAGAAGGCGGGAGCCTGCCGGCGCAACTCTTCGGGAACCGGAATAATCCGTCCGCCTTGGGCATTGGCTTCAACGGGATGTGCCATCTTGTCGCCGTGACTGTGAATCCAGTTACCGATGTCAAGATTATGAGCGTGCTGTTCGACAATGTTGTCGCCGCAGAGCCAAACGAAATGATACCAGTTGCGGACTTGGAAATGCAGTTCGGATTCTCCCTGTTCCCGGTTGCGCTGCCAGATACCGCCGCCGTTCCAATAGACCCGTGTGTATTGGATGTCGCCGATTCTGCCGCCGTGAATCTGCTCAATCCAGTTATAGTAGTGCGGTTCGACGCGGCGTTGGAAACCGACAACGACTTTCAGGTTCTTCTCGTCGGCAATTTTGTTCGCTTCCATTACGAGTTTGTATCCCGATGCGTCAATGCAGGCGGGTTTTTCCATAAAGACGTGCAGTCCCTTGTCCACGGCGGCTTTGTAGTGAAACGGACGGAAGCCGGGCGGTGTGGCGATGACGACCTGGTCGCCGGGTTTGAGGACGGCAACGGCTTTCTTGTAAGCGTCCAGTCCGTAAAAGACGTGGTCATCGGACAAATCGACTTTCCCTTTGAGGGGATTGCCGTCTTTTGCTCCGTCGCCTCTGATGGCGTTAGCGGAATTTTTTGCATTGCCTTCAAAGGCATCGGCGACGGCAACGACTTTGAAATTGTCGCCGACTTGGGCGCGGTCGCGGATAGCACCGTTTCCGCGTCCTCCGCAGCCGATGAGAGCGATTTGAATTTCGTCGCTTCCGGCGGCGTGAACGTGAGTTGGTGCGGCAGCGGCACTAACAAGGGCTGCTCCGGCAGCAACAGCACCGGAGGTTTTGAGGAAAGAACGTCTGTCAGTACGTCTCGGCATAATGTTTCCTTTCGTAGTCAAGGTGTTTTCGTTGCCAATAGTGTTGGAAATATTCCTGCAACGTTTTCCCGATTATATCGCATTGAAACCGCCGCTGCAATAAGACCGGACAAGATGCAGCATTGCAGGGAGCGGCGACACTTGCGGCGGTCTAAACTTGCTTGCTGAACACGTCTACGGATGGACAAACCGCTGCCTGCCCCGCCAATGTTTCGAGTTGCGTCAAGTTGGTAACGGCAAAAAGGCGGTCTTGCAGTGCCTGCGGAATCGAGCCGAATCGGGCTTTGAGAACGCACAGTATCGCCAAAACCTGCCCTTCCGCTTTGCCTCGCTCTTCACCCTCGGATATTCCTTCGGCTTTGCCCCGTGCCTCGCCCCGTGCTTCGCCTAATGCTTCACCTTCGGCTTTACCCCATTCTCTGCCTCGTGCTTCCCATTTTGCGGCAAGTCCGCACTTCTCTATTGCTTCGTCAAATGTCATTTTCATCTTCTCACGTATCTCCTGAAATGTTAAAGGATTCGCCCGCAGCACGAC
>JAITOZ010000042.1 GCA_031289675.1 Planctomycetaceae bacterium | reverse complement strand
CAAGCAGGTGGTTACGGCAAGTGGCGACGATACCGCCCGCATTTGGGATGCCGAAACGGGCAAGGAGTGACAAAAACTAGGACATACTCGCGAAGTGCAGTTTGCCGCCTTTTCCCCTGACGGCAAGCGGGTGGTTACGGCAAGTGATGACGATACAGCCCGCATTTGGGATGCCGAAACGGGAAAGGAGTTACAAAAACTAGGACATACTGGCTCAGTGGGTTCTGCCTCCTTTTCTCCAGACGGCAAGCAGGTGGTTACGGCAAGTGGCGACGATACCGCCCGCATCTGGGATGCCGAAACGGGAAGGGAGTTACTAAAATTCGAAGGTAGTCGTAATGCCGTCTTTTCCCCTGACGGCAAGCGGGTGGTTACGGTAGGTGGTTACGATCACAATGCCGCCCGCATTTGGAATAATCATCTTGCGAGGATTGAAAGGGCAGAAAAGGAACGGCAAGCAGCAGAAAAAGCCAAAAAAGAACAGCAAGCAAAAGCAGAACAGGATGAAAAAGAACGGCAAGAACGTACTGTCGATATGGATGTCTATCTGAAAGAGGTTGCCGGCTTCACCGGGGACAGCATATCTGATAATTTTTCAATGCTTGTCAATTATGGAACGGAAGAACTGCGTAAAAAAATGCAAGAGGCAGACGAATTTGACACAGCCGTACTGAAAAAGGAAATTCAGGCAAAACAAACGGCAATTTGGGGCAAGGAATTCATCGTACTGTTTCCCTACGCAACGGAGAATCTCAAAGTGGACGAGAGTATCAGCAGTGTCGATTTGCGTGTCCCGATGCACTTGCGGCTGGATACTTCCCTGAACGTTAAACCGGAAAGAATATCGACTCAGTTGCCCGATTTACGGATTCTACAAGCTGTACATTCAACCGAAGTGGGGGCGTATGTTGAAAATTCTCAATACTTTGCAGATACTCAGCCGGGGTTTTATACAAAAGATGACAAAATTCGTAATTGCCGCTGGGATGAAGTTAGGGAGGTTTTGCAAGCGAATGGAATACCCTATTGGAAAGAGAATCTGAACTCATACCTGATAATTAGAGTAAGCGGCTCGACAGAAGCGATAAAAAAACTTGTCAGGCAAAAGGAGAATTATGCGGTTCGGCTTGTTCTGTTCGGGTTGCGTTGGGACCATCCCCCGTCTTCCGGCTGGTTCAAACATCAGGCATTACGGGAGTTAGCGAAGCAGGATGGTTTATTAGGTACGACGGAAGTGGTGCGTAACCGATTTGCGATGCAATTGGCGGTGGCGGGTATTCGAGACAAAGACGATAAAGCAAAAGCAATCAACAAACAGCCGGATTATTTTGTAACACATACGGGAGATGAAGTTCCTTTGCGTGTAATGGCAGGGGTTGCCGAAGTGCAGATTGTCGAAAAGAAGATTGTCGAAAAGAAATAGGCATCGAAGAGGTTCAAAGCCGCTATCACAAGATAGCGGCTTTTTCTCAAAAAGATTTCCCTTGACATTTGTTAGTCAGGTCACCTGTCAAGTCCCTTTGAAGCCGGGTTTTTTAGTATGGATGCATAAAAATTTGTCGGGTGCTGTTAACGAATGATGAGTGACTAGTGACGAGTTTTCGCTTCCGAATTTTCCCCGCATTTACTCGCCGCTCGCCGCTCGCCACACCCTTATTTTCATTTTCCGCCCCCTTAATAGTAATGCGTCTCCAAACTCTTACCCTTATTCTCTTAATTTACAAATAAGGGGAAACAATGAATGGTAACCCGTGCTATTAAGGGTACTGGAGAAAAAGAAGGGTTTCGGACAAATGAAAACCTTATTTTCAAAACCTTATGTTCAAAAAAAAAAAAAAATACCCGATAAAGTTTTACGCACCCGTGCCGGATGCAGCGTTTGTGCCGCCTTATTGCTCTAATTGGCATATCACGGCAAAGTCATCGAAGTTCGGCGGTTTCGGCGACATTACAAAATTGCCCGCACGGATGTTGACGGCGATTTCCCGCGCTTTCGTTACCGCTTCGTCTAACTCGGCGGTACTCCAGTCCGCAAATTGGACTCCCGTATTATCCAAGTCCGGCGGTAATATAAAATAACCAAGTTGAATCTTTCCCGTAAATTTTGTATCTTTTACGCTGCGCAAAACATAATCGTAGAGCGGCAATTGCAAGTCAATCCATTCACCTCCCTTTTTCTTGCGGTGTGCCTTTTCCGGTTCGCTCTTGCCCGTTTTATAGTCAAAAACAACCCATTCGTCCGTCTTTTCGTGCCGGTCAATGCGGTCAATGCGTGCGTGAAGCAACAGTTTATCGCCGTCAGGCAGTTTCAGTTCAATATCGTTAATCGGGTACTCGGTACACTCAATCTTATACCCCTGCTGCCGCCAAGCCGCTTGTCTTCCGGCAAACTTTCTTAACCGCTCTTTCGCCCGCTCCTTTTGTATTGCCGCCGTTGCCCTCGGCTCCTGTCCGAACAGTTTGTCCGTCTCATCTTCCAGCGTTTGTAACAAATATTCTCTTATCACATCGGCATTGTCGGAATCTTTACGTTCGCTCTTTCCGAATTGATATAACACCTCATGTATCAGCGAACCGAAAGCCGTTGGCGTCATTTCCTCGCTGCGGTCATCCAGTACGGCAAGTTTCAAAACGTGCCTGAGATAAAAACGGTACGGACACTCAATATACGTCTTGAAAGCCGTTACGGAAAGCGAAGTCATCTCTGCGGCAGGGAGCGGACGCTGCCGGTTGTGACGTTTCTCTCCGATGCCGGATATTTCGGCTGTTGCTGCTTCAGATATTTTTACCTCAGATGTGCCTGCGTGAAAAAAATCTTTTACTCTTTCTGCCGTTGTTTTGTCACCGGCAGCAAACAATAAGCGGCTCGGCAGCAGCGGGTCTCCGCTGCCGCTTTGCTTAGCGGTAATGACACGGACATTCGACTGCGGACGGCTTGCGAGAATCAACGACAAATTGTACGCATCCCGCGCATACCGCTTCCGGTTGTCTTCGAGATGCAACAACTGCCGGACTTTATCGGGAAGAAAAATATCGGAAGTGACACTGCGGGGTATTTTGCCGTCATTGAAGCCGGTGATAATGACCGCTTGGGCATCGTCCAGAGCCGTATCAAGCCAGCCGATAATTTCGATTGCCGAATGGTCTGCCGGAGGAGCAATACGGACGTTTTTAAGTTGAAACAGTAATATCCGTAATACATCCGTATCGGAAATTTTCTCTACCTCTTTGAGTTCCTGCATTATCTTTTTGTATTCCGGTGTCTCTTTGCCGGAACCAAAAAGCGTCAGTAAAACCCTTTCGATATTGCCGGCGGTATGACTGCCGGCAGAATGACCGTTCCCTGGTGTCAGGAGCGAGTTCAATTTCTGCATTGCTTTATAGGTAATGCTGTCTTTTGTTGTTACCGCATCTTTTTCTGTTACGGTATCTAATGTCAGCGGCAGATGAATGTTATATTCCTTGTCTATTTGCGTTAAAAGATTCGGTTCGTTGAGAAAAGAATCGACTGCCGGATGCCGAATCAAGGCGGCCAATGCCGAATAGAGCGGCGGCGCAAAGAGTGATTCTTCATAAACCGCCCAACTTTCGAGAAACCGGTACGGCGAAGTCTGCTGAATCAATTTACCCGGCACGTACCGGCTCTTGATGCCGGCACGTGTGAAACGTTCGTTGAAAACCGGTAAATCGGTATCGTCCGGTGCGGCAACGGCAATTTGTGCGGTATTGTGTTTATCCAAAACGGCGGCAATATCCGATACGGCAGCATCGGCTTGGTCTTCGGGTTTATCTGCAATGATGATCTGCCGGTCGTTTAACGGAATAACGAACTTATCCCCCTGCCACACGTCCGGTACGAGGCAGCCGTAGGAATCAAAACCGCTCTCTAATTCTATCGGGGCAAAAATAATTGCTGTAACAATATCGCCGAAATTGGACAGGATTTGTTTTTGTGCCGTATTCAAGTCGGTACAGCCGATGAGGAAAAACCGGGTCTTGTTCTCTTTATGCTTGCGGTAAAAGGCGTTCAATTCTTCGGGATGTTCGACAGCATAAAGACGGGCGGCTTGCTTGTCCCAAGTTTGCTGTGCATCAAGAATATCCAGATATTTTTTTTCCAAATGCCGCAGAGCCTCCCAGCGGGCAGATTCCGTTGTCAGATTCAGTTTGCTGCATAACTCTGCAACGTGAGAAAAGTCTTGCAAGTCCGATGCGAGTTCTGTGTGAAGTTTGTTGAACATTTCGCCGAAAGTCAGACGGGCTTCGACGCTGCCGGAGTTCGGACGTTTTGCAATAAGAACACGCAGCAAATCGGGATGTTCGTTTTCAATTTGATCAAGTGCCTGAATCCAAGCGAATATTTGGCTCAGCAGCGGAGCAAATTCTTTTTTGGCTTCATAAAATTCTTCCGGCAGATTTTCGAGCGAAACGAATGCCGGAGGATACCAAGCGGCATTGGGCATTGTTTCGGCTTTTTCGGCCAGTATTTCTGCTAATCTGTCGGCAGCGCGTTGTCCGGGCAGAACGAGAACGGCATTCCGCATATCAAGACAGCCGTTCTTCATAAACGTATCTGTCAAAAAACCGGCAGCGGAAGCCAGCGGCGGCTGATTCCAATCAATAAAAACGCGTTTCATCGTCATCGTTCTAAACGAAAATACCATTTTACTGTATTTCCCCGCCACTTCAAATTGAGGACGGTCTTATTCAGGTGACCTGCCGTCATTCAGGAAACTCTTGACCAACGCCGTCGAATGGACGAAAATAACCGGTGCTTTATTCTGCTTTCAATATCCCTTCTCCCTTTACCCCCTTGTTCATTTGATGACCAGAGAACCTTATCGTCATTACGTTTGGGATAGTGAAGAACTCCTGCCCCGCGAAGAAATCCGGGCATTACAGTTTGTCCGGCTGCGGGAGTGCATCCGCCGCTGTGCCAACGTCCCTTTTTATCGGAAAAAATTCGATGAAATGGGAATCACACCGGAATCCATTACGTCCGCAGACGATATTCGCAAACTCCCTTTGACCACGAAATCGGATTTTCGGGATAACTATCCGCTCGGTTTCCTTGCCGTTCCCCGCGAACAGGTCGTCCGTTATCACGGTTCGACCGGAACAACCGGCAAACCGACCATCGTTGCCTATACCCAGAGCGACCTCAATGTGTGGGCAAATCTTTGCGCCCGGTTTTTGGTTTCCGGCGGTTTGAAATCACACCATACCGTTCAGGTGGCTTTCGGTTATGGACTTTTCACCGGCGGTTTCGGGCTGCATTACGGTATTGAGCGTGTCGGGGCGGCAGTCATTCCCGCTGCGGCCGGAAATACCAAACGGCAACTGATGCTCCTGCAAGATATGCAGGCGGATGCTCTTGTTTGCACGCCGAGTTACGCCCTGACTCTTGCCGAAGCGATTCAGACGGAAGGCATTGACCGCTCTAAACTTGCACTGAAATTGGCGTTTCTCGGCAGCGAACCGTGGACGGAAACGATGCGGGAAAACCTTGAAACATCGCTTAATATCATCGGAACGAACAATTACGGTTTGAGCGAAGTGCAGGGACCTGGTGTCAGCGGCGAATGTCCGGAACGAACCGGTATGCACTTTCAGGAAGACCACTTTATCGTTGAATGCCTTGACTCCGAAACACTTGAAGCGGTGCCGGAAGGCGAAGCGGGCGAATTGGTTATTTCGTCCATCTCCCGCGAAGCGATGCCGATTTTGCGTTATCGAACCCGCGATATTGCCCGGCTTTATTCCGGTCGTTGTGCTTGCGGTCGGGAAACGCTCCGAATGTCCCGCGTGATTGGGCGGAGCGATGATATGCTGATTATCCGCGGGGTCAATGTCTTTCCGTCGCAGATTGAAGAAGCGTTATTGGCTATCGAAGGAACCGCTCCGCATTATCAAATCGTCTTGGAACGTCCGAAAACGCTCGACGAGGTGAAAGTCCGCGTTGAGATTGTGCAGGGGCTTTTCTCCGATAAAATGACCGACATGACTCATTTGAAAAAGCGGATTGCTCTAGCGGTGCATCAAATTACCGGTTTGCATTTGGAGATTGAACTTTTGCCTCCGATGACGTTGGAACGGTTCGAGGGAAAAGCCAAACGGGTCATCGACAACCGGAACGTAATGGGACGATAGTTCGCAGCGATACACCTCGTTACACTTGAAATGCCGGCTTTTGTGATTGTTTTTTCCTGACTTCAAGGATTCACCGTCATCAAACACCGAAATTTAAAAAGAGTAGTGGTACCAAAAAACTGGACAGTTGAACAAGGTATACACTGAAATTCATCCCGAATTTCGTTTTTGTACTGCAATTTTCGTCCTCATACAAAGATTCTGGACAAGCACAGATAGATTGTTTTTTATCACTTCGCAAAAAAGTTTCAATTTTCAACGCTTATTTCGAGATTCGGGACGCTTCCCAAATTTTCTGGACAAAGACACCAGACTAAATAGCCCTCACCGTCGAGCGCGGGAACAAAAATGTGTGTCGTGTTCGCCACAATAGCATCGAAAAATGCCTCTGAAGGAATGTCGCCCAGAGGAACCTCGGCACACGACGAACACACGCTCGTCGCCCATTGATATTCTGACTCACGAATCGCGCATTCTATCGACTCTGGTCTGCCAGCGTTTTCCTTGGTTAAGATATGATAGACCTCGTCTTTAAAAAATAGTAGCCGGGACTCTTTCGGAGACACTGTAACAATTTTGCGATCCGCAAACAAGTTTTCGCACAGCACCACGGCTTCATTCGATTTTAACAAATGTTTATCGACAAACGATATGAGTCCCCACAGGGGGGAATCCATCCATGTGATCGACTCCGAGTTAGACGGTCTGCTTTTGCCATCACAATAGGTCGCATATTTATACAGCCAGTCCGCATCCAAGTCGAGTGACTCGAAGGCAATCAACAGCATATCCCCGCTTGACTCGGAGAATCGCTGTAAGAGTTTCTTACATAGCGTATGTTTACAAAGCACACCCATCTCCAAGTTCTCTAGCACTTGCTTTTTTGCTTTCAGATTATCCGCCGCAAGCGGATAGTATTGCCATTTCGTATATTTCATATACCTACCTACTTTCTTTCTGGTATCACCTATGCTCTGAGCGACATCCCTGGGGACTATGACCTGCTATCATGATTTCGGAGTAAGAAAGTTTCGCACAGGCGTTCTGTTCCCAGGGTACCGGCGTGGGTTTTTTTAGGCATTGCAACAGAAGCAACAGTTTTTCGTTTCATAAACTTTATTGAAACGAACACTGAGTCTGAAACTTGCGTTTTTTCTTTGCTTCCGTTTGTGCGATGATTCCTCAACGAGTTGCTCCCCAG
>JAITOZ010000031.1 GCA_031289675.1 Planctomycetaceae bacterium | reverse complement strand
TGGTAACGCTTAAGGACCAGGACGGCGGCGTATTTTCGGATACGTTGAAGATGGTATTTTTGCAGATGCCGCTGCTTGATTTTGACAGGTCGCTGCCGCAGACGCGGCGGGACAAGTGGTTGTATTTCTTGAAGAACTTGGAATCTTTTGACGGTATTCCGGCGGTATTGAGTGAGCCGGTTTTTGAGAAGGCGTTTGGTACGGCGGAGTATGTTCGGTTTTCGCAGGAGGTGCAGGAGGTGTATCAGAACGACTTGAAGATTTACCGGGACAACCGCAACGTTGTTGATACCGCAAGAATAGAAGGCGAAGCGAAAGGTAAAGCAGAAGGTCTCGCCGAGGGCGAAGCGAAGGGGCTAGCAAAAGGCGAAGCGAAGGGCAAACTTGAAACGGCGCGAAAACTCAAAAGGCTCGGCGTTCCAACAGCAACCATCGCCCAAGCAACCGGCTTGTCAGCAGCAGAAATAAAGCGGTTAAAGCAGTGATAGTAATGCGTAATACGGGGGGAAAACGCGGAAGCGGAAACTCGCCGCCGACCGGTTTGCGGCAAACATTGACAAGCGGCGGACATTGCTTATGAATGACACCGCATTGTCCGTCGTGATAGGTTTCTCCATCGTGCGAATCAAGGACCTGCCCCTCATAATTGCCCAAAAAAACGCCGCTATTGCCGCGCTGCTGTCCCTTGCCGGACACATCTTGAGGTATGGCAATTCAATATGCAGTTGGACGCTGCCGAATTTTTGTTTCGTTGCCAATGTTCCCTTTTGGGGATTGCAAACAAGTTCACCGTTTTCGACGAGCCAGGTGTTTTTATCTCAAGCGGCGGACAAGTATTATCGGCACTTGCTGCGCTGACAGAATAGATGCATTTTCATTTTTAGGAGGTTCGATATAGAACAGTATCTCCGTATTTTTATCAATTTTTGACGGTAGTGTATAGATTTTCTTTGCTATCATCAAATCAATTTCCGTTACTGTCCCATAAACGTGCCTTTTCTTTGCTGAAAGGTACGAAACGAACCCGGTCGGCTGGCACGCACAGACGGTTGAGCGGCATTGACAGCAGGCGGAACAGCACTCGTTTCCTTCGCAAACAATGGGGGCTGCTTCGCTTTCGGCTCTTCAACTTCCCGAACTTCCAACCTGCTTACATATGCTGACTCAATCGTATTGCCGGGATCAATGTCGTTGGGATGAACGAAGCCGCTGACATAAACAAACCTCGGCTTTTGTCCGCCGATGTGTACCGATTGCGTTCCTTCGATAAATAAGTTGCCGTTGTCCCTAACCGATACTACCTGGCAGGCAATTTCAAAATCCAATTCTTGTTTGCTACCGTCATTCGATACCTTGGATTCGACTTGCACGAAAACCCGGACAATGTCTTCGACAGCATAAATCTTTTGCCCCGCCGGTATTTTTTTCTCTGTTTTTGTTTTCTCTGCGTCTTCCTTGTCCGCCTGTTTTTGGTCAGGTTTTTTTTCTTTCGGGTCAGCCGAAATCAAATCCGCCGTGTTCGGGTGTTCGCCTAAAAACTCGACCTTGCCCGTTGTAATGTCGTACACGGCACCGATGACTGCCGCTTTTTTCTCTCTGACGGCTTTACGGAGTATTTCGCTGCCCGCAAATAAAGACTGAATTTGCACGAATACGTTGGCACGCACAGAGTCCTCGACGGCATCTTTTCCGGTTTTGCCGCTCTTTTTCTCTACCTTCCTGACTGCCGGCTCGATAGATTTGACAAGCGATTCAATGCTGCCTTCGTGTCCGCCGCCGGTACAGGCTGCCGTAACCGCTCCGCATTGGGTATGTCCTAACACGACGATCAGTGCCGTGCCGGTGTGGGCAACACCGTATTCTATCGAACCGAGTTGCGATTTGCCGCTGACGTTACCGGCAACTTTGATAGCGAAGATGTCGCCGATACCCTGGTCAAAAACGATTTCGACGGGACAGCGGGAATCGCTGCAAGCCAAGACGGTCGCAAACGGATGCTGACCGTGTTCGGCGGTCTCTTTTGCCCGCCCTGTTTCGCCGTTCGGATGCTGGGCTTGACCTTGAACAAAACGGGCATTGCCGTCTTGAAGCCGCTTTAATGCTTCTTGCGGCGGAACAGCCGATATATGTCCGTGGTCGTCGGCAAGAACAGCGGAGGTTAATGCGAAAAGGGCGATGCCCGTCAAAACACAGAACAGACGTTTCATTTGATTTTTAGGTTTGAAATGGTGAACGAGTACGCCCCATACTATCCGTTCTTCCCCCTTCTGTCAACGTTTCGGCAATACCCAAAAACTCTTATTCTCACAGATTACCTCGTTAAAAAAGATTTTGCCGTGGACGCGGACGTTGACAAACAAGAATAAAAGCCGAAGATAGCGAAGAATTACTTTGTGCCAGCAACAAAGGTTCAACCGTAACTCAATGTCTATTTCTGCCGCCGCTCTATTCGTCATCATTGCTGTTATCGACCTCGTCCATTATGCTGTGCTGTTCATTTTTTTGCGGGGAATACACCGGAAAGAATGGACGAAACCCGAAAAACTTTTTACGCCCAAAACGGCGGTTTGCCTCGCTCTGCGCGGTGCCGACCCGTTCCTCAAACGCTGTATCACCGGTCTTCTGACCCAGGATTATCCGAATTACTCCGTCCGGCTCATTGTTGATTCTCAAGAAGACTCGGCACTGCCGATAGTGCAGCGTATTCTCGAAGAAATACCCCACAGATGCGCGTGCAGCGTTGACATTATGACCGTAACCGAACATAACGAAACGTGTACGCTGAAATGCAATTCACTCTTACACGCTCTTGAAACGCTTGACCCGTCGTTTGAGGTTTTCGCTGTCTGTGATGCCGATACGCTTGTGCATCCGTCCTGGCTTCGGGATTTGGTTGAACCGCTCTCCGACCCCGGTATTGCCGCAGCGACCGGATACCGCTGGTACGTTCCTGAAAAGCCGAATACCGGTTCGCTGGTACGTTATCTTTGGAATGCTGCCGCTGTCGTTCAGATATATCTTTACCGTATCGCTTGGGGCGGTTCAATGGCTCTGCGGCGGGACTTGTTCGGGAATGTTGCTAAGTCTTGGCGTACTGCTTTTACGGATGATGCGTCCCTTGCGCCGGCATTGAAGGCTGCCGGCTGCAAGTTGGTATTTGTTCCGCCGCTCTTTATGGTCAATCGGGAAACGGTTACGCTTTCGGCATTTCACCGCTGGGTTAAGCGGCAGTTGTTGTGTGCAAAACTTCATCATCCGTCTTGGAATAATGTTGCCGCCCAGGGGATATTGATAACGCTGCCGCTGCTTGCTGCCGTTGGATTGTTCGTTGCCGGTATGTGTTACGGCGATTGGCGGACGGCAGTGTGGAGTGCGGCGGCGGTTGCGCTGTATTGGGGCGGTGTCTATGGTACACTGCCGATAATGGAAGGAGCGATACGTAAAATGCTGCGGGAGCGGGGTGAACGAGCAGAGCGTTGGTCTTGGAAGCGGATGTTATTGACATTAGCAGTCATACCGGTAACGCAACTGGTCTATACATCGGCGTTGCTTCGTCTCTATTTTGTACGGCGGGTTGAGTGGCGCGGTGCAGAATATGAAATTGCCGGAAAGAATGTTCGTCTCATTACCTACCAGCCCTACACACAAAAACAAAAGGAAAGCGAGAGCATTTTATAGAGCAAATAAAATTCGGCTTTTCTGCGGTTTTTATTAATTATCAAGATAATGAAACTCAAATTGCGGAATACGGCAACGGACGGGGGACCGACCCCACATCACGTTTTGCGCCATTGATTGATTCTTAACCTGTCATAGTGTATCGACTTGCATTGTATCAAGCCGCAAAATGAGGCAAGAGCCGCAATATTTTCGCAATTATTCCTATATTCGCGGCTGAAAATCTCGTTAAGGAATAAGCCTAATAATTACCTATACTGAAAATTATTGAACTTCGGTTTTTGTTTTGCGTTTAAGCCTTAAAAACAAGGAATTTTCAATATTGCAAAAACCGAAATTTCAACTGTAATCAGTATAGCACTGAAACTTGCGGGTTTTCATTGCCGCCGCCCGCACTTCCGGCTCTTTATTCTTACGGTTCAACATCCTGAATTGTGTCTCTGATGAGTACCTTTGTCTTGAATGTAGTGACGGCAGTCTTGATGAATTCAGTCACAATTTTCACCAACTTGCCGGAAATTTTGACCTCGGTATATGCTTCCGACGTACCTTTGATTTCGTTCGACACTTCAATTTTCGCTCCCTCGTCGGCTTCGACCAGCAGTTTAGTCATACGGGCGATTTCTTCGCTATCGGTATCTTCATCGGCATCGGGTAGTATCGGCAGGACAAACTGCTGCAAAAATTTGCCGAGCGGTTTTGCTGAAAACACTGCATGGATACGCGGCAGTGCGACGGGACTTTGCGTCTTTTCCAATGCCTGCTTAAACGTCTTTTCCGTTTGCGAGGCATCAAAACCGAACGCCACCGCGACGGCTTCGTTCTTTTTCACCGCCCAAAAACCGTTGAGTGTCTTCGCTTTCAACCCTGCCGGAATATCCTTTTTGTCCCCGCCGACAACGGCAAGAATATCTTTGAGCGGAAAGGAAATTTTTGAAATCTTGTAACCAGCAACTTCTGCGTATTCTTTCGTGATGTATTTCTGTACATCTATCTCAAAATCTTTGACGATTTTTTGTGTAACCAAATTGAACACGTCTAAATTGAACACGTCTTGGACGAGTTTTGCCAATTCGTCCGTATCGCCTATGGTGAACGCCCAAAGTACTGTACCATCGGCATCCAGCGATACTCCGTTATCCAGCGACTCCTTTGCCAACGTTGCTTCCAAAATCTTTCTCACCGAAGCAATCACTTTTTCGGCAGATTTTTGTAACTCTTCGGTCATTTTTTCGGCAGCGTCTTCGTCCTCAGAGGCGAACGCGCCGGCAAGACCTTCTGTAAAACCTTCGGCAAAGCTCTCACTCACTGCATCAAATACTTCGAGTTCCCTTTTGAGGTCCTTCTGCGTCAAAACACCTGCGTTAATCCATGAAAAAATTGTTTTTCCCCGGTCGCCTGCAAAACCGCTGAACGCTGTTTTGATGTTTTTTTGTAATGCCCATTTTTCTGCGGTCGATGAACCTTTTTTAGCAAACAATGAAGCCGATACGGTTACATCAAGCGTATTTACATCAACGAGATAGGCAACGAAAATCGAAGTGAATTCGTCAAAAGCATCTATGAGTTGCTTCTGTGCGTCTGCAAACGCTTCACCGGCTTGTTCGTTACCGGATAACGCAAGCAGCATTCCGGCGGGGGCTAATAGCGTTTCCAGTGCCGCCGGTGTCGTGTTCTCAAAGTTGATTTTTGCACCGAACGTTTGCTTGTCGAATTCAGCAAATAACTTTTTCGGGTCGTCCGGCAGCGATGCCGCGGATTTCTCCGGCGCAAGGACAATGTAGCCTTTCTTTTGCCGGATAATATAATTACCGAAAGGCGATTTATACGAGTATCCGCTTCCGTCTTTTGTCAGAGCAGCGCGGGCAGTGTCAAATATCGCTTCGGCACCCGGTACCGCCGCCTTTTCAATGTCGGTTATCGGCAGGAACGCAAAGATTTCGAGTTCGTTATTTTCGGTACTTGACAAGGCGATGCCGATACTTCCGCCGGCATCAATTCCCTTTAAATTTTTGAGCAGAGCGATGCCTTCCTGAACGGCATCACCGGCACCAACCGCATCGGCAACCTTTTCAACGATTTTGACGAAGGTATCGGGACCGGCAATATAGACGCTCAAAAACGGCTTCAACTCTGCCCCGCACAACGATACGGGCAAAATTGAAGCGAAAGCAATAATGCAGAGCGAAACGAGTGTGTTTCGCAGCGATTTGTGAGAACATACAGAATTAGTACGCATAGTCTTGTCTCCTGAATGGTTAGACGTGTGGATTGTTGCAGCGGATAACTGCCGCTGCCGCTGCCGCAAGTATTATAACACGAAGCGGACGGACTTACAACAGATAGAATCCGTTTTTTTGAATCTGCCTTGCAAAGAGAAATGAAGATTATTCAGGACGCGTTGCGGGTGATATGTAATGAGTCAATACAGAGGTAAAAACCGCCGCTGAACAATCATTTTATTTGTTCGACAAAGTCAAATGCTGATGAATCACCGGCAGGACATCGGTCAGAAATCCTTTCACCGTATCGGTCGGAGCATCGCCGGCTGCGGCTGCCGTATAGGCTTGGGCTTGTAACTTATAAGCGTACCGGTACTTGGCAAAAGTCCATCTGGCACTTTCCGTTGCAATCCACTCATTGCCGCTGCTGTGCGCATAGTAAAAAGATATGCGGTTGTTAACGTCCAACGACCTGCCGACAAAGTCAATTTTCCAAAAACTATCCTCGATAGTTTTCGCTCCGTTATCAACCTGCACGTTAATCGGTACTGAGACCCGCGTCCCTTCCTTATTGTAATCCTTTCCGCCGAAACAAATTTCCGGCGTATGAACCGTTACTCTGCCCGACGGTCCTAGTATAATCGTAATATAAACGACCGTTTGTGTAACGGTATTCTTATAGGCGCGGATAATGTACGAATCCTTAATCTCAAGCATCGAAATAGACGTCGCATCCATTTCGCCCTCCTTTTCCGCCTGCCAATTTCCGATGGTCAGCGGCAGTTCTTTGAGAGCAGCGCGGGCTTCTTCAACGGCGGCGGATGCTCCCCAGCGTCCCGTCAGAGAGCCGGAATACGCCGTAATGACTGCCGTTAGGGCAACGATAATGATGAGTCCGATAAAAAGCGGTTTCGATTTCGATTTCATTGTTCTATGCTGAATCCGGTTAGAATTCGTGAGTAGTGAGTGTGCTTGTGTTCCAGCCCCCGTAGAGACGGCTAAATTAGAGGGCTGGTGTGTCCGCTCCTGCCGAATTCGGGTACTTCAATTTCAGTTTATCAAACATCACTTTGTCGTCAGCAGCCATATTCGGTGCTTGTGTCTCCAACTGCGATCGTGCCTGCGTGAAATAGCGTCTTGCGCCGCTTTCCCGTCCGTCCATATCCAATGCTGTTGCCAAGTGCATACAGTATATCGGAAGTTGACACGATAATTGGACAGAGCGTTCCAATATCGGCACTGCCTCGCTCGCCTTTCCATTGTTCATCAGAATCAAGCCTTTGCTGTCGAGAAGTCTCACCTCGTCGTGATTCCCTTCCAATGCTTTATTAATGATGTCCAACGCTTCCGCGTGCTTTCCTTGAGCCGATGACAAAAGCATTGCCAAGTTATTCTGAAATAGAAGGCTGTTGGGCTGCGCTGCTAATCCTTTGCGGTAGAGCGGAATCGCCCGCTCCGGTTTGCCGCGGACAATCCAGTAATCGGCAAGCGGAACAATCATTTCCGATGAAGAAACAGGTTCGGCAGGCTTTCCGATGACACTGATCGGAACGTCAAACATAATTTGAAAATCACCTGTAACGCTCTTGTCAACCTCAATCGAGCCGATATTGTTGTACGAAGACCACTCGAAAAACAGTCCGTCCGGTATCGGCGTAATCTTCGGCTCTTCCGTGCCGACATCAACAATCTTGTTCGGTGCCGCTGCCGGTATCGTATTGTTGGGTTTCTGCGCCGGTGCCGCCGGCTGTTTCTGTGCATAGACAGAAACAGTCAAGGCGAAAATAGAACAAAACGCTAAAAGGTATCTGGACATTGGATTTCTCCATTTGTAAGGTTTTGATTTTAGGGACAATTAAACTGTGTAATCTTTTTCTATTGCGGTGCCGGAACGGGAACAGGTGTTGCAGAAGCCGGTTCCGGCACCGGCGTTACCGGAACAGAGGCAGGCACTGGTGCCGGCTGCGATGCCGGAGTCAGAGCGGGTGTTACTGCCGGTTCAACCGCAGGTGCCGGTTTTTCGGGCGGCACAAAACGAATCATCTTCGGGTCGATCGGCACCTTGCCGTCGGGAAAACGAAAAGACAGCGACCTCACCCGCTTTGTTCCAAGCGGTATTTCGTTATCGGTATCCGCCTTTTCCAGTTTGCCAGACATCGTGAGACGCTCGCCCTGTTCAATGCGGTTCATCAGACGGTCTATCCGCTGATAAACCGCTTCTGTCGGTTTTACTTGTGACAACAGAACGAGAACTGCCGGCAGCAATGTCGGCATCGAAGACGGCATCGCACCGATTTCGTCTAACAGCAAAGTAAAACCCTTGTCCGCTTCGCCTGCTTTTGCCAGACAAACGGCAAGCGGATAAACGTAGGCTCCGCCCCGCCGTGCAGCAATGGACAGATGTCTTTTCGCACTATCAAAGACAGCCGCATCGAAAA
The DNA here is from genome assembly GCA_031289675.1 of Planctomycetaceae bacterium. GTDB lineage: Bacteria > Planctomycetota > Planctomycetia > Pirellulales > Thermoguttaceae > WRKP01. Next base: position 3,308 of record JAITOZ010000031.1, on the reverse strand, counting down.
ATGCCTTCCCGATGGCAAGGTTTAACGCAAAAATCAACTCCGGTTTTTCATGCCGTTTTTCTGCAAGCGTTACACACTGCCGGGCAACCGTATCGGCATTTTGAACGTCCTCGTTGGCGATACTGGTCTGAATCTGCGAGAACATCCGTGAATACGGCTGCGGGAACTGTCCCGTCTGCGCATCCATCACGACCCCGCGCAAGGCGGCATCACGCATCAATGAGCGGGCATCATCTGTCCGCCCCCCCTGCTCATACAAACTGATAAGACGTCCCCAAACAGGCGGCTGGGTGTTACCGTTTGTGATGGCAAGTTGCAGCGCGTTAATTAACCTCGCTTTCGCATCTGTATCATCGGGATTGGCTTCAAGAAAATGATCTTCAATGGTTGCCCCCAACACATACGCCATATCCCACTGCGAACGTTCTTTAATAATTTCCTCATACCTTTGGCGAATCTTGCCGAAATCCGGCACTTTTTCCGAGAGCATTATGCGGACAGTGATGTAGCGCCACATCGTTCCGCCCGTTCCCTCGACTTTTTGTAACCGGTCACAGACAATCTTAGCATTTTCATAATCCTCCCGGTCGAGAGCCATATTCGCAAGCATAAAGAACGCTTGCGGTTTCAGTGATTCGGGATTTTGGTCGAAAGTCGTTTTTAATTGAGCATAAACTTTTTCCAGCGCACTCTGGTTATCCCCGCTTGGATTGCCGCCCCGAAGGCTTTGTAAAATGGAAACGAACCGCTCTTTTTGCGAAGCACTCAATTTCTCGCTGGAATTCGCTTGTTCAACAACGGCGATGGCTCCGTCTTTATCATCACGGCGCAGACAATCATTCACTCGTGCAGCGTAATATGCCGCCTCTCCATTGGGGAATTCCCTCAGTTTCGGCAAAAGACGCTCGAAATCGGCAATAGCGGACAAACCGCTGTAAATCCCGACCAACTCTGCAACAAACTCCGCATCGTCATCGTATCTGATGACCTTGCCCTTTGCGTCCGGCGGAAGCGTCTTGCTCTCCAACTCCCGGAATTTTTTTACCGCTTCGTTTTGGGCGGCTAAAATTGTATCGGCTGAATTAGACAAAGATGCCTTCGTCATCTCTAAATGGATAAGCCGAATGTCAATCACCCACGGCTGTTTCAACTCGCTGCGGTGTTCTTCGAGATACGTCAACTCCTGTTTAACCGTATCCAAGGCGGCCGGGTCGGCAACCGTCACGGACAGTTGCGAACGGAACAAACTATTCGCATAGGCAAAACGGACGGCGATATTATTAGGGTCCTGTTTGGCAGCGAGTCCCAACATCCTTGTCGAATCTTCCATCCGGTTGCCCTGTTGGTAAGCACCGGCAGCGGCAAGCATTGCTTGTTCCCGTGTTTGGGGAAACGGCATTGCCGCATTAAAATACTCAACAGCATTATCCCAAATCCCCTGGTCCATTTTCAGTCTGCCCGCAATCATCAGCGACTGCGGGAGAAGGCGGTAATAAACACTGGACTGTTCAAGAACGTAATCGTTCCGGGACTTGCCGAAACTTTTTAAGAGTCCGTCATAGAGTTGCAGTGCATCAGCACGTTTTTGCTGAATCAGGCTAAAAAGTTTTCGGGTGTCTGCGCTATTAACGTCTGCTTTAGACGTTTCTATCTTCGTTTGAGCAATTTGTGATTCCACCACGTAAAGCCTTGCGGTCAACAATGAGCGCATATTGACTGCCGATGCAACGGCTTGCGGTCTCGTTATCCGCATATCCGCCAACTCCGCCGAAAAAGCGTCTAATTGACGTTTGACTTCGTCCGTTTGCATCCGGTCAAGCAGAACCAAAATCATACGTCCGAGTAACTCTTCGGTCATCCAGCGGGACGACATCTTGACACCTTGCTGCCAAACCTGCAATGCCTCATCCTGTTTTCCTTCGCTGACCAAAAAATCGCCGAGATATTGATACCCGATACCGTAACCCGGATTATCCGCAACCGCTTTACGCAGCAAATCTTCACCCTTCTTTTTCCATTGGGCAGCGTTCTCCTCTTTTTTGTCCCGCAGAGCAACCTGCATTTGCCGGAAAGCATCGCGGCTTGACAGAATCAACGCTTCTGGATTGCTCGGCTCTAACTTCAAAACGGTTTGCAAATCAGCATCGGCTCTGTCCTGTAAATTGCTTGTCGGAAGATAACGGGACAGAAAATGATACCGCACAAGATAAGCACGGGCCCTATCCTGATTCCTCGAAACCATATCATTGATGATATTCTTTGCCTGCGTTTCTCTTTCCCCCTTAGTCAGTTTTCGTAACAAGTCATTGGTCGCACATTTCGCAAAAGCGGGTCTGGTAACATCAACGATGAACTCGGCATAACGGGAAGTAATGTCAACATCTTCCGGTTTCATCAGATAGACCCTTTTCAGCAGGTCGTCCATTTCTCTCGGAAACGATGCGGCGGGTAACTGCAATTCCAGCGGATTGTAATCCGACACCGGCAAACGCTCAAACAATGCCATCGTAATATAACGAAGGGCATCGTAATTTTCACGTCCGTTCGTTCTTTGGTCAGCTTGCAGCAACGCTTTCCCCCGGTCAAGAATACCGGCAAAATTACGTCTGTCCCACTCCAATTCGAGGAGTCTTGCCAGATATTTAATCGAATCGACATCTTCAAGCGTCTGCACCAATACAACACATATATCCGACAACTGTCTGCCGCGTTCTGCCCCCGCCGATGTAACTGTCCCGCCTAAATCGGAGTAAAGGCTGTCTAAAATGCTGTACAGTTCTTCAAGAACGGCACTGTTGGGTGTTTTTTCCGACAGCCGGTAGTTATTGAGCAAATTGGCTGCATCCATCCGCCCTTTAAGCGAGCGGGAAAACAATTCTCTTTTTTCTTCCGTATTGGTTTCCGTTGCCGATGCCGTCTTGTCCGCTTCGGCTTTGTTAACCATATCCTTGACGGTATCGAGAATGTGCGACGACATTCCGAGTGACCGCACCTGATAGAGTCCAAAGAGACCGCAGACGGTAATGGCAAAGAAAAGAACGCCGCTGAGCAGCCATTTCCACGAGACGATATACTCGGATACCGTTTCTTCCACAACCCGCCGCTTTGGAGGCTGCTGCTCTTCTGTGTTCGGTTCGGGGGGTAATTCGGTGGACATATTAAACGGGATAAACAGTATTGGGTGAAAAAGGAGAACGCTGCACAAGCACTGTAAACAGAATTATACTTCATTCCTTATCCGTTGTCAATCACCTACCGTCAACAATTTTCAGCAAAAAATCGCATAAACCGCCGCCGGTGGTATAGTG
>JAITOZ010000213.1 GCA_031289675.1 Planctomycetaceae bacterium | reverse complement strand
TGCAGTTTTTTTGTGTTTTTGAGACAATAATTGGCAAGTTCTTTTTGTTGCCAATTTGTAAAACCCTTGAATTTCCAGCACTTGTTTTTGCACAAATATAATAAAAGTTTCAAAAATATAACAAAAAAAGACATTTTTATCAATATAAGTCATTTGAATATAATATGTTATGTCACTTTGCAAAAGTCTAGTTATTAACTATTCACTATCAACTATTCACTATCAATAGCCGGCATTGCTTCAATAATTTTGACGCTTTCAATGCTTAATGTTACAATCCGTTTGACCAGATCGACGATGTACCGCTCGTTACCGGTTTCTTTGCACCAATCGTTGGGGTCATTCGTAATGCCGCTGTCTTTGTGTGTCGAAATCCGATAGCGTTCCATCATCCACTCCAATGCCGATTTGCCGTTCACAATGTAACGAAATGTTTCCGGCGGAATTCCCTCAAGCGTCAGCGTCGAATTGTAAATGATTTTCGTCTTGTCCGTTTTACTGGGGAATTTCATTTCTGTTACGTGATAACTCACAACACCTGTTACTTGCTCTTTCAAAGGATATTTTTCTAATGTTTCATAATTAAGGTGTAATTTTGCTAATTTACGTCCTGCTTCGGCAAATCCCAAAAAATCAGTTGCAAACGGAATACGCGGTAACTGCTTTTTCAATTCCGCCGAAAAACGTTCCTGATACTCGCGGCAATTCAAAATACCGTAAATGTAATAGAAAATGTCCTCTTTTGCAATCTTTTTGTTATCGTAATGTTCCTGAAATTTTGCCAATGCCGCATCCGTAATGTTCTCCCGACGAATGTATTTATCAATGCGCTCACCAACATACTCACCTTCGGATTCCTCAAGCAGTCCCTTTTTACCGTCCGCTAATTCATAAACGTAATACGGGAAACATTGCGCTTTTGAGATCATTTCTAAATCCGGCAACATATTTGTTATTAAAGTGCAAAAATCTTTCGTTGCTCCACGACCAATTACGCAAATTGCCAAATTCTCAACGCCCGGTTCGGGGAAAATACGCGGCATCTGGAAAACACGCTCATTGAACCGGCGATTGAAGTAAAGATGTTGTTTGCAAAAAGGGCGGTATATGCTTTCAATAACAGAGTCCTTTTGAAAGCGATGTTCCGTTCCTTTTTCCAAATCCTTTTTAACATTATGCGTCCAACTAATTTTTGCTATGTCATAATCGACAAAATCATCAACTGTTATATCCTTATCCCATTGTTTCCGTTCTTTCCATTTCCCGACTTGTTCGTTGTAAAAATCAATCATCCGTTTCATATTAGCAGATAACTTTTTTGACGAAAAATTGTAACACCAAGCATCACGGTTTGTTTTCAAACCGTTTGAATGTATTTCAAACACTTCGTCAATACCGAAATATTGCTCGAACACATCGCCGCGTTGGTTGATCCAATCGTGTTTGGCGTTGGGTGTGATAGTTTGCCAAGTAACGTTTTCGAGGGACTTACACTCGCGAAGTGTCGCCAGTTTTTCCTCACGGTTAAGATAATCACCAATGTCGTAATAATGAATGGTACCCGGCTTATCTGCTTTTTTCGGATTCTTTACAAATATCGTAATTGCTATCGACGCACGACTGCCAGAACCGAAAATCTTTCCTCCTTCTTTACGGGATAATTCGCCGGAAGTACGTTGGTTTCCCCGACAATTAAAAGTATAAATGTCCGTAAATTCATCGGATAAACATTTTCGCAGACCGTCCATTGCGTTGCCGTCAATATACGAACCGTTACTCACGAAACCAATGACACCACTATCGCCGATACGGTCAGAAGCCCATCTTATTGCACGAATATAAGAATCGTACAAACTTTGTAGCAACTGTGCTGAAGATGTTGCAGCATAAGTGTTACGAATTTTATCGTCGAGTGTAGGATACATTGTTTTTGGATTATTATCATTAGCGGACTTTTGCCCAGTGGAGTACGGCGGATTGCCGATGATGACTCGGATGTCCTTGTTCTGCTGCTGCCGCTTCGCTCTCGTACTGTTGACTGGAAACGTTTCGGTAAATTCTTTTTGCTGTCCCTCAACCATATTGAACGTGTCCGTTAAGACAATACCCTCAAAAGGAACGTAATCCGATGACTGCGGGTTTATTTCGTGAAACGTATTTTCAATATTCACAGCGGCAATGTAATAGGCTAACAGTACGATTTCATTGGCGTGCAACTCCTGCCGATATTTTCGTTGTAAATCTTTTTTGTCAATGAGACCGCTTTGCAATAACTGGACAATAAAAGTTCCCGTTCCGGTAAATGGGTCAAGAACATGAATATCTTTGTCGCCGATTCCTTTGTTAAAATTGTCCCGCAGCACAGCATCGACACTGTGGATAATGAAATCAACGACTTCCACCGGCGTATAAACAATTCCAAGCCGCTCCGACATTTTAGGAAAAGCCGACTTGAAAAACTTATCGTATAATTCAAGAACGATTTTTTGTTTTCCCGCCGCACTATCCACACCTTTGACCCGATTCCGTACACTTTCATAGAACTTTTCCAGCGGATCATTTGAAGTCTGTTTCAACTTGGCATTACTTATGAGCGGATTGTGGACACTTTCATAGAATTGTCCCATCGCATTATCAACATCCTCCAAAAGATTAACAAGTCTATCAAGTGCTTTCGAAACCGGATTGTGTTGCGAAAAAACGGAACTGCCGAAAAGAGCGTCAAATACCGGCTTCGTAATTTTGTGTTGCGCTAACATTTCTATTGCGGAATCGGTATCGACTTCGTCGTTGATGTTCCCTTTCAGATGAGAAAGAAACAGCGAAAAATCAGCACTGTGTTCTTCGGTATCGACGAGGTATTGCAATTTTTCAATGTGCTTTTTCGCAATTTCCGCAACATCTTTCGCCCAATCTTCCCAATACCGTTTTTCACCGCACTTCTTAATAATTGTTGCGTAAAGAGCATTTTTCCAATTTTTAATATCATCATAAGTAAGATTCAAAAGTTCCTGCGTGTCTTGCGGCAATACTTCTTTGTGTACACTTTCGCCGGACGACTGCCCGATAAAGTTGACGATGATATTTTTCGACCATTTTTCATCGAGTTCCATCACGTTGATTTCGGTTTGGAACCGATCATCGTGAGCGCGGAGAGCCTGCAAAATATCCCAGACGACTTGGTATGTTTCGTTTTTGTTAAGAGTCTCTTCCGGCTTTTCCCCTGCGGGAATGACAATGGGCAAAATAATGTAACCGTAATCTTTGCCTTCCGCCTTCCGCATAACCCGACCGACGGATTGAACGACATCGACCTTTGATTTACGCGGTGTGAGAAAAATGACGGCATCCAAAGCGGGAACATCCACTCCTTCCGAAAGACATCGCGCATTCGTCAAAATGCGGCACTCGTTTTTATCCGTTTCGTCTTTTAGCCATGTCAACGCTTCATTGCGCACCAGCGTATTTTGTGTTCCGTCAACGTGTTTGACTTCACAAGAAAGCGTCGGCAACGATGCCTGCGATTCCTGCGGTAAGTGTTTGAAATATTCGTCAATGATTCCCGAAAACTGTTCCCGAAACGTTTTGGATTGTTTGATAGACGTGGTAAAAGCAACCGCACGGTGTAAGACAGGGCGTTTTTTGTTTTTTCCCTTTTTATTTTCTCCGTCTTTATTTTCTTCATTAATATCACTGTTGAATTTACCGGCAAGGGCATTCCAGCAGCCGATGATTTTAGCCGGATCAACCAGCGGCAATTCTTTTTTGCCGCTCTGTTGTTGTAACGATTTTTGAAACGTTTCCGGTACAATCAATTCATCGACACCTAAAATGACGACCTTATAATCGGACAATAATCCTTGTTCGACCGCCGTAGAAAAACCGAGATAGTACAAGACCTGTCCGTAATGTTCTTCATCGTCCATTGACCAGACCGGTACATCCCGTTCTTTCGCTTTGGCTTTCGTTTCGGCGGAGTACAAACGCGGCGTTGCCGTCATATAGAGACGCTTTTTGCCTTTGATAAATTTATTATCGTGAATACGTACAAATTCTGATTCTTCTTTGCCCTCAAGTTGTGCGCCGGTTGTCCGATGGGCTTCGTCGCAGATAATCAGGTCAAATTCCGGCAATCCTTTTCGTTGCGCTTTATGAATGACATCTATCGATTGGTACGTTGAAAAGACAACGGTCATTTTCCCGTTCTTATTTTCCGTGTCCCATTTTCCGTTCCCGACTAATTGTTGCGCATCTGTTGTTGCCGGTATCACGAGATCGTCCGGCGTGGCAGGATCATCTTCGTCGTGCTTACCGACTTTGGTATCAGAACAAACGGCAAAACATTGTAACGGTATTTTAGATTCGCGTATCCATTCCCGTAACGTTTGCGACATGAGCGAAAGCGATGGAACGAGGAACAGTACAAGACCGCCTTTCTCCGCTTGTTTCCCTGCTTGTTCTTCGGCGATTTTAAGCGAAGTGAACGTTTTACCGGTTCCGCACGCCATAATAAGTTTACCGCGATCCGCCGTTTTGAACGCTTCGCAAACGTTTTTCACGGCTTCGGTCTGATGCGGACGCAGTGTTTTGGTCGGTTTGAGTTTGACTTTTTTCGTTTCGTCCCAAATTGTCCAATCAATTTGGCTGTTTTCCAAATCGGCAAGTCCAATAATGTGAACGGGCGGATTTTGATTTTTGACCGCTTCGGCAGCGTTACTGTTTAATTCGGTTGTTGCAACAATAATTCGGCGGTCAAATTCTTTTTTACTTGACGCTGCTAAAAAGGAGTCAATATCCGGTTTTTGAATTTTTGTATCTTCGGCATAACATTTACATTGAACGGCGACGTATTCTCCGTCGTGAGTTACGGCAACGAGATCGATACCCGTGTCGGGGCGATTGTTTCGTCCTTCCCATTTCGACCAAAAAACCACGTCTTGAAACTGGCTTTTCCATTCTGGTTCGTGCTTGAGATAAAGACGTACAATCTCCTCAAATCGGGTTCCCTTATCACGTTCCGATTGCCGGTTTTCCCGTATTTGCCGCAAAATGTCGTAAATAGTCGTCATAGTTCACTAAAACAGTAAAGAAGTTTATATAATTGTAAGAAGGATTGATTTAACCGCCGCTTTATTTCTTTGCACGAATCAAACTGTCATTCTAGCACGTTATACAGTGAATAACAATACGGCGTTCGACAAAATGCGGTCGCTATAATCAGCGTTGCAATAGACTTGTTCCACGACCTGCCGGCGTTTACTGTATCTCAAGATGAAAGAGGAAAATGATAATCGCGAAGGCGCGAAGAAAGTGATGCGTGACGGGTGATTAGTGACGAGTGGCGAGTTTTCGCTTCCTAATTTCCCCGCATTACTCATCACTCATCACTAACCACTAGACACCAGCAACTAATAAAAAGCGGTCTTCGCGCCTTCGCGATTAAAAAAACGGTTCCGGAACAAATCTAGTAATCTGCGTCCGCAATAATCAGCGTTGCAATCATCTGCAAAAATCATTATTATCCCGCAATGCTGCGTCTCCTTTTTGTCCTTTTTTCGGTTCTCGTCAGTTCTGTTTCCGCCGCAGACTGGGTACTGCTGCACTCCGAACAAGACAAAAATACAGCCGAGATCTTTAATACGCAAGATATTACTACGTTTAATCTTGCGCTGCAAGAAAACGGGGCGGTCAACTTCGGTTATCAAGAAAAAAGAGTTGACGGGAAACCGGTTTTCCCCCTCGTTATTGAAGACCTGAAAATTGCCGTCAGCGTCAAATCCGACAAGAAAGGTTTTGCCGCCGGTGTACAGATTGTCCTGCCGAATTCGATTCATCCGCAGACAAAATTACCGGTAACGTTTCTTGCGGCAGGGAAAAAGTATTCCGGCTCAAAATACTGGGAAACGCTCAATTTTCCCGACCTTTACAAGGAAATGCACCGCATTGCCGGTAATCTGCAAAGCGAACTGAAAACACATCTGGATTTACGGGGAGCCTACGTCCGGCAAATCGTTTTTTATGCCGAACGGCTGCAAGATGACGGTACAGAGCAAGTTGCCGCAGGGCAAATGACCGCAATAAAAATTGCCGAAGTAAAGCGTCCGGTATTGACCGGAGTGGCGGAAATATCCGCAGAACAAACAGAGTCTCTCCCGTTTTCAACAGTCTTTGACCCTATCAATTACGCCGGTTTTAAGGTCAATGTAACAGCCAAGCCGACATATTTAACGCAGGTTGTCAATAAAAATACGGAATGGATTTCGCCGTTGGAAAACCAAAAAACGGCTCCGCTCATTGCCAATACCAGAATCAAGGTTGGACTCTACAAAGCCCTCACGGACAGCGGACATTTTCACCTGACGGCAGCGGCGGGTTCACTTGACGGCAGCGGTAATCCCGTCCCGACTGCCGCTTCTTCGGTCGAATTGTATTCAGCCGCATCGCCGGCAGTCCTATCACCGGCAGCAGCATCTTCACCTTTGGCGGAATCGCCTCCGAGTATGTTCCCTTCGGCAGCATCTCCTTCAAGTGTGCCGCCTTCGGGCGTGTCTTCTTCGGGAGGTCATTCCTCGACAACGGAATTGACCCGGATTCGCCTCAGCGACGGGACTTTGACGATAGATGACGTTCCGGTCGGCGTTCGCGCTGTTGAATATCGGGGCGAGCCGCTGGATTTCCTGCGGAAGTTGGAGTTTAACGCCGTTTGGTTAAAAGAAGTACCAAGTGCTGAATTGCGTCTTGAAGCCCAGCGTGCCGGTCTTTGGTTAGTGTGTCCTCCGCCGAGCAGTGCGGAATTAGAGACGGCGAAGACGTTTGATAACCGACCGCAGACGCATCGGACGGCAACGCTGGATTCGAGTTACGATAATATATTGGCGTGGAATCTCGGCGACGAATGTTCTAATGCCCGGTATCAAGCCGATGCGCAGCGGGCGCAGGTACTGCAAAATGCCGACCGTACCAAACGCCGTCCGCTGCTTTGTACCGCACGGAGCGGTATCTACGATTACAGCCGGACGTGTGAAATTTTAATGATGCCGAAAGTACCGCTCCTGTCGTCTCTCGATATGCTTGATTTGTCCCGATGGCAGCGGTCCTATCCGTCTTTGGCTCGTCCCGATACCAGTTTTTGGGCTGCCGTTCAAACACAGCCGCCCGTCAAGTTGTCCGAACAATGGACAGCCTTTGAGGGCAGTCCGCCGTATATTTGTGCATTAAGTTATGAACAAATTAAGATGCAAATATACAGTGCTTTAGCGGCAGGCTGCCGCGGCGTTCTTTTTACATCAGAAACGTCTCTGACGAACGATGACCCTGAAACCGAATTCCGCCGCACAGCATTAGAATTGGCAAACTGGGAACTGCAACTTGCTGAAGAATGGTTTGCTGCGGGGCGTTCGTTAAATACGGCACAGTCCAGCCAGAAGCCGATGTGCAGTGCGGTGATTCAATCGGGACGTTCCCGTCTTCTCGTGCCGATGCTTCAAGAGCGGTTATGTCAAAATGCCGTTGGTCCGGCAGTGTCGGGCAACGTCCGGTATGTCATTTCCGGTATTCCAGAGACTTACAATGCGTATCATCTTGTCCCGGGCAGATTGATGCCGATTGAGGCGAAGCGGGTTGCCGGCGGGATGCAGATTGAACTCGAAGAGGCCAATCTGAACTCGCTTATTTTTTTCGGTGAAGATGATGCGGTTTATGCCCAAGTGGGACAGCGTGCGAAATTGATGGGGGCAAGGGCGGCGTATCTGGCGTGTCATTTAGCCGAATTGCAGTTGGCATCGGCAGAGCAGGTTTTCGGTTCCTTGAAACGGTTAAAAGAAACCAATTCAATACCGATTCGTCCCGAAGATAATTTGCCGCTCGTACCGCTGCCGGAACAAGAATCAATGCTGCGGACAACGCGGGAGGCGTTGGATTTTGCCAAAACGCTTGTTTCACGTACTCCTCCTGATTTTGCGAGAGCCTATTTGCAAGCAGAGCGGTCAACGCGCGGACTGCGTTTTACGGCGAAAGACCTTTGGCAGGAGGCAATGCGGCACGAAGTCAATGCGTGTATGACACCGGTTTCCGTTTCCTTTGCCACGCTGCCGATGTATATGACGTTTTACCAGCGAATGGCAGGCGGCAAGTTGGGGGCAAACCGGTTAATCGGCGGCGATATGGAGATGCCGACGCTTGAACAAGCCGGTTGGGAACCGATGTCGCATCGGATTGAAGGGGCAAGGGCAGCGGGAAAAGATATTGTTGCGGCAGCGAGACACAGCGGTCAATCGGGCTTGCGGTTAGTTGTCGTTCCGTCAGAGAAGGGGGTTTTTCCTTCGGTCTTGGAGACCGTTCCGCTTTGGACGGCGACACCGCCGGTAACGGTGCGCAGCGGAGAGGTGCTTTGCGTTACCGGCTGGATACGGATACCGCAGAAACTGGAGTCAACGGTGGACGGTTTGATGATATTCGATTCGTTCGGCGGCGAGGAATTATCGTTACGTTTTATCGAGACAAACGGCGATTGGCGCAACTTTGTTTTTTACCGCATTGCTCCGACGGACGGCAACTTTTACGTCTTTTTTGCCTTGAACGGTTGCGGCGAAGTTCATTTGGACGACATACAGGTTTCGGCGGTGCAGTTTGCCGGAACGGAATCCCGACCGGTTCAGGGGGCGGAAGTGCCGAAAGAGCCGGTTCCGTATTGGCGGCGGTTAAATCCGTTACAGTATTTACCGAATATGCCGGCAGTACCGAACCGGAACAGAGAACGGAGACAATAATGGTTGGCTCTTGCCCAGCATCTCACGTCTTGATACAATGCAGGTCCGGTGCGTTGCCGCAGGTCAAGCGATAAAAAAACGGAACAGGTATTGAAGTGTTTTTGCGAAGATGTTACGGCGGTCTCTGCCGCTGCCATCGTTGCAGTGAATCGGTATGCAGTTGATTTTTATGATGGGGAGATTTGCTAGCGGATATTTTTAGCGTATTATCTTAGTTTTTCGCAGAATATGCTTTAACGAATCTATGACGAAGGTTTTGTCGTCCGGCGCAAGAATACCGGAAAACCAAACGGTTATGCACCAAAGTCCGATAATGCCGGTTTTTGCGGCAATAATGCCCCAATCGATGTGCCGGAACAGATGACTCACCCGCTGCCACTTCGGCAAATCGCTTAACTCGTCGATTGTTAGTCCGCCCAGCCCGACGGCATTGCCGCAAACAAAACTCAAAGCGTAAAACAGTGCCGTAATGCCGAGCAGCACCCCAATCTTGCCGTAGGGATAGGCAACACGGAAAAAATGCTGTGTGACCGTAAAAACAACGGCAGCACAAATACACTGAGCCGTCAAAAAAGAATAGGCAACGCCAGTGATGCCGAACGGCACGAGGAACCAGAGCAAAATCAGCATACACGGCAAACCAACGGCAGGAGTCAGCGGTTTCCAATACGTTTGCTTCTCAATATAGTATGTTTGCTCCATAAGCCAAACGAAAACTTCAAGCATCGACCAGGCGGCTACAATCGGAATCAATGCTGCGGCTCCGCGATACTCAGGGCTGCACACCCCCAAAATCGCTTCCGAAGCAAATACGCCGATACCGAGAACGAAAAAGGCTTGTACACACAATATCCGCAGCGCAAAGTTTCCGAACACATATTTTGCGTCGGACTGCTTGCGGATACCGAACATTACTGCCGTCCAAACCTGCCCCATCGGACTGAAGCCGAACACTTTAGCCGTCGAAAGTATCCGAATGGCAACTGCATAAAGCAGTCCGAGTTCCGCATAAGCCGCTGTTGTTGTTTCATAGGGTCCGAAGTTGACAAGAACAACCCAGGCTGAATTGATGAAGCAGAAATGCAGAATACCGCTCGGTATAAACGGCAGACAAAATTTCAGAACGTCTTTCCCTTTTGATACGTCAGGGAGGCACGAACCGATATAAAATTCCCGAAGTGTCAGCAGAACGCCTGAAACGAAAACAACGATCAATGTCGATGCAAGAATCCCCCAAAGTCCCCAGTGAAAAACGGCGAGAAAAAGGATATTCAGAGCGACTCTGGTAAAAATCATTGTCCAGGAAGTTAAAACGTAACGGATAGATTCGAGACGGCACTGCATAAGTGCCATCGGAACGCCGACGAGTGTTTCACACAGAGCAACGGTTAAACCGAAAGCAAGCAGCCGCGGATTGCCGGTCTTTAAGAAGACATCAAGATAAGCGGAAAAACAGACCGCCGTCAAAACGGCAAAGGCAATCATTGTCCAAAGGAACAGCGACATTGTTACGGCGATGCGGTTCCGTTCTTCTTGTGTTTCGGCTTGACGATAAAAGGTCAGCGTTGCCATCCTCATTCCGGCAATCATCAGGACTTCATTAACAATAACCGCCGTGCGGGTTATCATTTCCAGAATACCAAGTTCGCTCGGCGGCAGATAGTTGGTATAGAGCGGAAAAAGAATCAGCGGCGCAATCTGTGCAAGGGTTCCGCCGATGCCGAAAATCAAAGTATGCTTCAAAAATTGCGTTTTATCCGGCATCAAATGAACGAATAACCGACACGGGGTCGCATTCTACTAATAATGTTTCGCTTTAGCAATAAAATCTTTCGGCTGCTCTTTATGCAGAACCTTCCGCAGCAGCGGCAGCCAAAACGTTTTTGACGAATACAGAAACCGTGATTTCAAACCGGAATGAAAAATTTGAAACGTCGAATGACAGTGAACAACGTCGGTGTATTGCTTTTTGTAATTATAATCGCCGCCGCAAAAATCAAACGCATATCCGTCTGATTGGGCAATATGCTGCAACAAGTAATAAAGCATCAGCACACCGGGGGAATGTTCTTTGTACTCTTGCTTATAATCCGTACCAAAACCATAATAAATTCCGTTCCGTTTCAAACGAAACGATGCACCGATGGGAGTTTTATCCAGGAACACTGCCAAAATTATAGCCTCTTTTTTTGCAAACAATTCGGGCAGTACATCCCGAAAAAATTGAAAGTATCGGGAGTTATCCGCAGTTCCTTTCCAACTTGCACCTTTCACTTCCATTGCCAGTTGCAAGGCATACTCTGTTTCGTCCGGTGATTGAAATAGACGAACCTCGTGATTCTTTTCGTTTGTTTCAAAGAGTTTAATATATCGTTTGATGTTGTAGCGGACTTTTTTGTCAAGAGTTGCCAAATAATCATCGACTGAACCAGTCAATTTCAAAAAAGGAGATATCAATCCCTGATTTTGAATCAGCGCATACTTTGCAGTGTGCTGACCGTCAAGGATGAATCTGTGCAGCGGTGCGGTATCGGGAACGTTGCCGAATTCGAGCATATCCCAGCGGGAACGGTTTTCAAAGAGATAGTTCCACGCCGATTGCAGAATTGCATCTTGATTCTTCCGCGTATCAACATATATCGTGTTGCGCGGAGTCATTCCCGTGTTACAAAAACGCAATACCCGATACGGAATCCCAAATGATTTGCATGAACGGCGAATCAAAGGTAAAAGACCAACGAGTTGGTCTTCGTCCTCAACAGCAACAACCGCTAGTTCCTGTCCGTTCGGCTTGCCGAAATGAATCCAGGAATGATAAAACCAGTCCCAGGAAAAAAACGGCAAATCCGTTTCAGGATTGCAGCAAACAAGAACGTCCCAAAAATCTTTTAAGGTTATCAGTTCATCCTCGCTGCAAATTAAACGTGTTCTCATAGCAGTTAAAGTACGGCAGTTTCTTCTGCGTTTTCGTTTTGTTATATTCCTGCAAACGCTCTTTCCAGCGTCCAACGGAATTCCTCCGGGGCGTTTTGTACCCGAACACGGGGCAGAAGCAGCGGCATTGACGTTTTCGTTACAACACCCCGCTGCGTCAACACCGCCGTTTTATATTTCAGTTTTCTTGTTTCCGCCAACGATGCTTCGCTCCATTGCGGATTGATTTGATACGGATGCGGATAGGAAAAATGCTCAACCGCTGTCCCGAGTTCCTTTTCCAGAATGTCGTTTGCCGCCGTGATTTCCCGATGCAATTGTTCCTGCGTCAGCAGACCGGAAATACCGTGCGAAAAGGTATGACTGCCGATGATGTGTCCCCGCTGCTGTAATTCCTTACCCTGCTCAATCGTCATCATTTTCGGAGACGATGTTAAGTCAAGACGATAGTTGAAAAGCGACTCAATTTTTTCAACGTGCCTCCGTAAAGTCTCGCCGTCCAGAACAACACATTGCCGCGCATAAAACTGTTCTGCCGCTATGCGTTCGCCGGGATTGGACAAGTTCCAAGACTGTTTTGCTTCTATGTCGTCCAGAATGACGGATTCGTTTTTAGATTCCTTTTTTGTGATTTGATAAAACAAATGATGTAACCGGCAGTACCAAGGCAGTTCCTGACGGCAAACCGCATCAACGGCAAGATAAAAAGTTCCCCGCATACCGTACTTTTCCAGCAGCGGGGCGGCGATATGATAATTATCCGCAAAACCGTCATCAAATGTAACGGCGATTGACCGGGGCGGCAGATTTCTTTCATTCGCCAGCCACGCCGCCGCATCGTCGAGCGTGATAGGGTGATATTCGTTACTAATAATTTGTAAATGTTTTTCAAAATCGGTATCTTCAATCGTAATGCCTGCACTGACGGCATACATTTGTTTGTTCCGGTCAGCAGCGACGCTATGATAATAAAGGACGGCAAGCGATGGAGAACGTACCCACTGCCGCAACCGCAAGAGACCGAACCGCAGCAGAGCAGACCTGACATATTTTTTAACCGACGGTTTCATATAAAATATCGTCATCGCCGCGGAGCGTGATGCTGAAGTTGACGAGTTTCTCCCGAATCCCGTTGAGACCCGTGATGCCGAAATTCCTGCATTTCAACGGTTCGTCCGTTGTGTAACGGTTTCGCCCCGCCGCTGCCGTGTTTGAGACCGCTGCCGGCTTTATCGTAGCGTCCAGACAAATCATTTCCGGTGTCGAGGCAAACGGCGAAACTTAATTTTCTTTTTGACGCTTCCGTTCCCAATCCGGCAACGGCATCGCGGAGAGTTTCGAGTTTTCCAGCGTCACTCTTGAGGGCGGCGGTCAGTTGTTCGTTCTCTTCGGGACTGAAGCAATCGCCGAGCATAACTGTTTGTTTCACGTCAAAATCGAAGGCAATTGCGATCCTATATTCGTTAGAAACACACCCTGCCCGTCAGCATTATAAGTCTTTTTAGAGCATTGACAATCCCCGACAGAGACAACAGATCGGCAGAAACGGCTTGCTTCAGGTCACTTTCGGCAAACCGATTCAGATACGCTATCACAAAACGGCGTTTTTTTTGATTAACCGTTATGACTCCGAAATCCATGTTAGAGACTGTCAGCCGTTTTGGGAGATTTTTATATACTGAAAATTATTGAAACTTCGGTTTTTGTTTTGCGTTTAAGCCTTAAAAACAAGAATTTTTTTTCAATATTGCAAAAACCGAAATTTCAACCGTAATCAGTATAGAAGGCAAGTACTGCGGAATGTCCTTGCACTGCGGCAGCACTGTACCGCTTCATTGCTTTGCTGATGTTTTGCGGAACTCCTATGCCCTTTCGTAACAAAAACCGAGAGTCTTCACTACAGCCGCATCGTCTATTTTTGTTTCATTTTTTGCTGCCAATTATTTTTTTTCGTTTGCAGCGCAAAAACCGACTCAACGGGAACAAGATGATGATAAATAAATGCTTGTTCCCAATCATCGACACCTGTTGCCGGTTGAACACGTTTATGACCAGAACATATTCCCGTACCTTCAAACTCTAACTTGACAGGCTCACCCGGCAAAGATTTTAACGCCGTCAAATTCACTGTTGCCTGATTTTTCTCCGCCGATATTACCGCATTTTCCATTTTGAAGCGTTCGGACAATTTGGGGGGCAGAGCAATTTTAACTTCGCCGCAGAAACCGTCCAAACGGATTAAATGGAAAGTTACCGGAGCAGTCTGTCCGCTAAAATTAACCGCAGACGGCGAAACATAAAGCGTGAAATCCTGACGCGGCTTCGATAACCGCAACCGGTAAGCCGGTTGATGCTTACTGTCGTGAAACTGACTATAAATCCGAACCGTATAAGTCCCGCTCTTCGGTAATTTTTGCAATAGATACGGGTCGGCGTGGTGCGTTTCCAGACCGATATTAGGTCCATCACTTCCCGCCCTATCATCGTTTTCTGCAATTATTTTACCCGTATCATCCAGTAATTCGACAGCCGTATCCACCGGCGAATTCAGAGCAAGTGCCGCAACATCCAGCACAAGCGTATCACCTTCTTTTCCGTTAAAACGGTATTCATCCGTCTCATCTTCGCTCTCTATTCTGCCGTCAATAATGAGCGGTAATGTAACGGTTCCTTGATGCCGGGCTTCTTCTTCGGTAATGGATTTCAGCGTTCCCCAAGCAGTTTTTCCCCGTAAGGGAAAAACATCCGGCTTCGCCATATTTTCTGTTACAGAAAGTCTATAAACAAAATCATCACGTCCGCGGAAAACCGAATCGTTCACGGCAATCCGGTAAATTCCGTCCTGTTGTATTTTGTACGTCAATACAGGGTCCGGGTCGAAGCCGAATGAATCCGAAGAGGCTAATTGTTTACCGTCCGGTGCAAAAAGAGTGACGGCAGGTTGAAACCAGCCCGGCACAGCATCGGCAAGATACGGTATCAATGTTCGGGCATTGACGGCAATTTCTAATTGCTGTCCTTTTTGGGCGATGAACGGAAACTGGTCAACATCACCGCGGCGGATGCGCCCGTTAAAAACAACCGGCAGCGTTTGCGGTTCCAACGACCGAAGGTTTTTAGGAATGAACCGAACGGTATTACCGCCCATTTTACTGAACTGCTGTTGCGGCGGGGCATTAAAATCATTCGGTTCCCATTCCAACACTTCCGGTTCTGCTCCGACCATAAACCGGGCAGGCTTGGTGATACCTTGATTCGTGACGAGACGTAATTCCCGCAGTCCCCGGAACGCGTGTTTGTCAATCGTCAGTTTCAGTAAAACCCCCTGTGCTAATGTTTCCTTCGGCTGTTTATCGGGACGTTGACAGAAGTATTCGTAATAGATTAACTGCAAAGCATCTTCGGTCGGATGGAGTAATTCATCCCAATACGGAATACGTTCCAGTTTTCCTTTGGCATATTCTGCGTCAAAGAGCATCTGAATTGTTTTCAGACGCTCCTCATTTTTGTCAGAATCCGGCGATTCAACGATTTCTCTGGCTTCGTGATAGATTTTTCGGGCAGGTTCCTGCAACTCCGGTTCCTGCAAAAACATCGGAGCATAACGTTTCACTATTTCGGCTTTTATACCGCTGCCGACAATAACATCAGTTGCACGTGCGATTTGTTTGCCGCCGACGATAACGTTGACTTTTGTCCCTTGCCGTCCGCCTGGCGGATAAATATACCCGATGGACGGCACGTTGTTTTGTGCCGCCGCTGCTGCTGTTGTCAATAAAAAGAGAATAAAAAACCGCATTGTAAAAACGGGGAAAAGGGACAATTCAAATCAACTCTGCCAACCGTCCTGCTTTTGAGGCGGCGGACATATTCGTTGTATCAATTCCCTTTTCGTTCTGCAATTTGCCGTCAGGGTTGATACCGAGTTGAGCGTAAATACTGCCCAAAAAGTCCGACACTTCGACCGGACGTTTTTGGATATTACTTCCTGTTGGGTCAGTCTCGCCCACGGCTTTTCCGCCTTTGAAACCGCCTCCCGCCAAGACAGCACTGAAACAATTTCCAAAGTGTCCGCGTCCGCCGAACCAAGGCGACTCCCAGCCGATTTTCGGAGTGCGTCCAAACTCACCTCCCCACCAAACGATGGTCGTGTCGAGTAATCCTAAGTCCGCAAGTTCTTTCAGGAGCATCGACAAACCGGTATCCCATTCCGGCTGACGGCGGTTCAACGTCTCAAAGTGCCTGCGGTGAGTGTCCCAGCCCTTATAGTTTATCGTAATATACGGCACACCCCGCTGCACCAAACGGCGTGTCATTAAACACGCCTGCCCGAACCAGTTCTTACCATACGCTTCCCGAATCTTATCCGGTTCACTCGCAAGGTCGAAGGTTTTAACGGCATCGCCCTGCAAAAGTTGTACGGCGTTTTCCCTTGCGATGCCGATTTCGTCAACAAGTTGGTCGTCTCCGGCAGCATTGCCGAAAGTATTTAATTTTTGTAACAATTCCTGCCGTCTGTTTTGCCGCTGGTCGGTCATTCCCGGAACGACATACCCCGAAACGATGAACGGTATTTTACTTGGGTCGCCGCCGGTTACAAACGGTTTATATTTTTGTCCGAGAAAACCCGACTCCGAAAAACGCCCTTGCGAAGTCGTCAGGACAATGTAAGGCGGAATCTTATCGTTGTAACCGGCATCGTAACCTTTGATTTTGGAAATCACCGCACCGACACATGGATAGACCAAACCGCCGCCCGGTGCGCGTCCCGTCTGCATTTGGTATGCTGCGGTTTCGTGGTGATTGGAACGATGCGTTAGCGTCCGAACAATGGAATACAAATCAGCACACTTTGCTAAATTCGGCAGCGATTGGCTGATTTCGAGATGCGGCACATTGGTTGTCAACGGCTTATCCCACGTCCCGCAATAATCCTTGCCGGCACCCGGTTTCGGGTCGAAAGTGTCTAAATGTGAAGGTCCGCCCCACATCCAAATTTGAATCACGGACTTTGCCTTTCCCAGTTTCGCCGCCGTATTTCCAGCAGCATTGCTGGCGGAGTCTCCGAGCAGGGTGTTGCAGGAAGCGGCTGCGCAAGCAAGCGAACCGGTCACGGTATGTTTCAAAAACTGACGGCGGTTTTCTAATTTATTTAGTGTTGACATAAAAATTCCGTAGAATTGATTAACGCCCAAACAATATCGGCTGCCGGTGTGCCGCTTCGCAATGCTTCGGCAGCGGTCTTTAATTCTTCGATAGCCGGATAACGCGATAAAATCTGTAACCACATTTTATCGGCAGTCTCACGGGGAACGTTTTGTTTGCCCCCTTTGTTCCCGCGGTTACGTCCCCGTGCGATAAAATCTGCTGCCCACTGATTGATTTCTGCGGAGTTCATCAAAAACAACATTTGCGACTCTGTAATGCCGTTGTTTCTGTCTGAAACCAATCCGGCATCACGGGTTGCCCTGCCGAACGTTTCTAAAAACGAACTGGTCAGCGATGTATCGGGAATCATTATCGTCCGGTAATGATTCGGCAGCGAGGCAAACGGTTCCGGTACTTCACTGGTATATTTTGCGGACACCCCGAAAATTTGCGAGAGCGCATCTTGGAGAACTTCGGCATCAAGGCGGCGCACCGGATACGAGGCAAACAATTCCTGCCGTTGTTGGGAGGAGCCGCGTTTGACGGGAAACGATGATTGCTGAAATGCCGCAGAATGAAGAATCAAGCGGACTAAATGTTTCATATCGTATTTTTCCCGAACTAACTCTTCGGCAAGATAAGATAATACCGCAGGATGTACCGGCGGGTTTTCATCGCTGAAATTATCCGGCGGGTCAACTAATCCGCTGCCGAAAAGCCAATACCAGATACGATTCGCTATATTTTCGTTAAATTGTTTGTTTTTTGGTGAAACAAGCCAATCGGCAAACACTTGACGCGGGTCTTGTTCCGCTTTAACTTGACCGTGCGTTCCGTCAGGAAAAACAACGTCCGCCGATTCCAACGGTTTGCGAATACGGAAAACGATTTCTTCTTTCCATTGAGCCGTGCCTTTGTAGCCCACTCTGGAAAAGAACACAGCCGCTTGTTTTTGTTTTTCCGATGACCACGGACCGGTTTGAACGCCCAAAAAGGTTAACACCGCCGCTTCGGCAAGCGACTCGGCATCCCGATTGGCAGCGGCACGGTAAAAGTTCGATTCTCCGTTACGAAAATTACTGCCTTTTGACAGCAGCAGTTCACGGGCGAAGCGGTCGTATGGTTTATTCTCACGGATTGAATCGTGAATCCAGCGGTAATAGACAGCAGCCCCGTTGGGCCACAAATTGATGGGAAACTCGGCTTTGCAGCGTAACAAGTCTGCCCATTTTAACGCCCAGTAGCCGGCATATTCGGAGCGTTCCAGCAGGCGGTCTATCAGAATTGCCCGTTTCGTTACGGATTTATCATTCAGAAATTTTTCCGCTTCTTCTGTTGTCGGCAATGTCCCGATAACGGCAAGATACGCACGTCTCAAAAAGACCGCATCACTGCAAAGCGGAGCGGGCTGCACACCTTGTTTTGAAAGCGAAGATTGCAATAAAACATCAATTTTGTTAACGGCTTTGAAGGGCGCACCGCTCTCAAACGGATTGGCGTATGCCGAGCCGCATAAAAAAAATACTGCCGAAAAAAAACAAAACCTGTTCACTGCCGGTTGTATTGCTAAAAGTTATTGACCCTATTTTGAACGCTTGAAGTGTCGGTTGCAACGGATTGGTGGGGGCATTTTTACATCTCCCCCTCAATAACCTGTTTGCCTATGTTATTAGTATGTATTATTATATTGTTACTTATTTTATTGGCAATCCCCCCCACCGCATCAGAATTGATAAGGGGATAT
The DNA here is from genome assembly GCA_031289675.1 of Planctomycetaceae bacterium. GTDB lineage: Bacteria > Planctomycetota > Planctomycetia > Pirellulales > Thermoguttaceae > WRKP01. The sequence goes on along the minus strand of JAITOZ010000213.1, from coordinate 5,667 downwards.
GGCTTTGTTAAATCTTATGGATATTTAACCTGTGATAGCGTACAGACTCGCACCCTATCAATCAGCGAGATGCGGGTAAGAGCCGTCATTTTTTTGGCGGCGGGGCAAGTACCGGCGGCATCTGCGGTGCGCTGTCGTGGAAAACCTGCGGCGTAGTAATCCACGAACTGCCGGTATTTCCGTATTCTCCGAACAACGCTGGTACAGGTTGTCCGGCAAAAGTCGTTTCTCTACGAATCGTACCGGTCGTCCACGGGCCCAAACCGCCGACCCAAACGTTTTTTGCCGAACTTTCGCCCCGATTGTTGCCCGATGACCAAATGGACTGCCCTGTATGTTTGTTGTAGGCAAATAGCGCAAGTTTGGCGATGCCTTGCTGCCGCGTCCGCTTGATGACCGGTATTTCCGGTATTACAGCACCCGAAATGGTTGTTCCCGGAATTGCCGGCAGCGTCAGTGCCGGTATGCCGACTAAAAACTCATCCCTGTCTGTTCCGACAGCACCGCTGCGCACCTCAACGATAAAATCGGCATTCTCTTCGTTGACAGATAACGCCGCACCGGCTGCCGCTATTTGCTGCCGAACCGTCATCGCCAAATAATCGTGGTCAGTCGTTTGATTAATCGCATCTGTTTTGACGAAACATTTTCGGCGGCAAAGCGGAGCGAAATCGACTCGGTCAACAGCCCTGTCGATAGCGTCGCTGATGAGCAGTTGTTCGGTTGCCGTCCGGCTTGTATCGCTCCATTTTGTCGTTCCGCAGCCTATGCAATGAACCAACAATACGGCACAATGGACGCTGACGACCGCCCGGAGCAAAATCATTGTGCCTTGTGCTTTCTTCATTGAGTTAGTGCAAAAACTGCCGGATAATAATCACGGAGAGCAATGACCGGATGATAATGAAAACGGCGCAGACCGGCAAGAGGAATTAACCGTTAGAAATGAGTATTTACCGATAAACATTCATAGTACGCCTGCGTTTTAGCCCTGAAAGGCGGAAATACAAGCGTACTATAAATTCCGGCAGCAACATACATCGGCGTTACCGGTGCAGCGGAGCGTTGCTGTGCGGCGTGTGCTGCGAACGACCGTGGTGCTGCAAGTTTTCCGGTAACGCTCCCTGACCGGTGCTGCGCTGCGTATCGGCTTCGCCAGCAGTATTGTCTTGACCGGTAAATTGGCTTGCGACACGTCCCGTTGCCTGTGCCGGTGCCGCCTCCGGCAAATCCATCGCTTGAAGCGATTCATTCGCACTTGCCCGATACAACGCCAGTTGCGCAATGCCGTCGCCGCTAAAATCGCCGACTACCGGATAGTCGCCTGCCTCGCCGAATTCGACTTTAGTATCGAACTTAAAATCACCGTTGGTGTCCAAATGCCACACACCGTTAACGTACAAACCGATGTTGTCAATGCCGTCGCCGTTAAAGTCGCCGACCACCGGTATTCCGCCGCTGCCGAGACCGAATTCAGCATTATCAATGTAAGTATCTTCATTGTCCCATTGCCCGTTGCCGTTGCGGTCAATATACCACTTTCCGTCCCGATAAACGCCGATTTTCGTTACGCCGTCGCCGCTAAAATCGCCGGTGAACGCTTTATCGCCTTGTTGACCGTACTGGAAAACATGGTCGATGACATCCAGCCGGACACCGCCGTTGGGAGAGTGCTTCATCACCCTGACATTATCCGTCTGGCGGCTTAGTGTAACATTCGGCGGAACATTTTTCGGACGTGCCGTTACCGAAGTATTCAAATCGCTCGGCAAACCGGGTTCGTCTTTCATCACGGCAGCATCGCCGCTCCATTGCCGACCGAAAATGCCGATGTCGGCTTTTCCGTCGCCGTCCCAATCACCGATGACCGGCTGGTCGCCGACACTGCCGAGTTCACTCCAAAGGTCTTCTTCATCCCATAGACCGTTGCCGTTGATGTCGATGTACCAGTTTCCGTTGTAATAGACGGCGATTTCATCCAGACCGTCGCCGTTAAAGTCGCCCACTAACGGAATACCGCCGTCGGGACCGAACGAATGAATTTTGCGTATCCTGCCGTTTTTATCCCGCACGTACCAACTGGACTGATTCATCGGCAGCGGTTTCCAAGCGACAGAAACGTATCTTGTTGCGGCTCCGCCGGCATCCTCATCGCCGGCAAGAATTTGCGTTGTTTGACTGTTGTATGTCGTTGCCAGCAAACCGTCAGAGTTGCCGTTTTCGCGGGGATAACCGCCGTTAATAACGCTCAAGTGCCACGAGTATTGCGGTGCAACAACACCGTTGCCGCCGTAACCCGCCCGCAAGGATTCCCCCAAAGACGGCGCATTCCAGTTCGCTGCCCCCGGTGTTCCGGCAAAGCCGCCGGAGCCGGACAAACGTCCCAGCGGTGTAAAGTTGGGTATCGGCGGAGGAGACGAGTTAGCAATCGGCGGGTCAACGGGCGGGTCAACCGGCGGATTCACAGGCGGGGCAACCGGTGGGTCAACAGGCGGGTCAACCGGCGGATTCACCGGCGGGTCAACAGGCGGGTCAACCGGCGGGTCAACCGGCGGGTCAACCGGCGGGTCGTCCGGCGGGTCAACAGGAGGGACAACTGGTTTTACCCATTCGCCGAAGTTGTAATCTGTACCGTTACCGCCGTCCGGCAATACAATGTTTTCAATAACATCGTTTATCGACTGGCTGCCGCCGAGCGAACCGATGGTCTCCAATCCGTCATCGTATTCTGCCGGCTGCTGCACTTCAATCACCCTGTATGTTTCGTTCGGTGCAAGGTTATCGAAAAAGTAATAACCGTTCCCGTCCGTTGCCGTTTCCGTTACAAAAACGTATTGACCGTTCACGAATTTTTCTAATCTGACCGTTACACCGCTGATACCGGTTTCGCCGTTGTTACGGACACCGTCTTTGTTCGCGTCAACGTAAACATAACCGCTAATCGAGCCGGGAACAGGTTCGGGCGGCGGGGTAACCGGCTTTTCTAATTCGCCGAAGTTGTAATCCGTTCCCGTACCGCCGAACAGCATATCGATATTTTCGAGAATGTCGTTTTCCCATTGTTCGCCGCCGAGTGTTCCAATACTTTCCGAACCGTCATCGAAATCTTCCGGCTGTGTTTCACGTATCTGATACTTCTTGAACGGACAGAGTCCTTCAAAAGAATAAAAACCGTTTTCATCTGTTACTGCCGTTTTGGACGTTTGAATGTATGTGCCTGCTTCTTCGTTCCAAACCCAAAGCGTCAACACTACGTCCTTGATACCGGCTTCGCCTTCATCTTTGATGCCGTTTTTGTCGGCATCAATATAAACGAAACCGCTGAGCGAACCTTTCAGGTTTTCGGCAAAGTTGTACTCGATACCGTTATCACCGCTGCCGAGAACGATACCTGTCACCGCATCGTTACTGTCTTCTTTGAAGTTGCCGACCGTATCGCCGTTGACGGTTCCGATAGCATTGATACCGTCGCAATAGCCTTCGGGGTCAATTTCCGTCAGGCAGTATGTTTTGCTTGGGTCAAGATTATCGAACGAATACTTGCCGTCTTTGTCCGTTACGGTGCTTGCGATATTCTTCTGCGTCCCGTCCGGCAGGACTTCGCAAAGATAAATGGTGACGTTTTCGATGCCGTCTTCGTCTTCATCACGCACACCGTTATTGTTCTTGTCCTCGTAAACGTTGCCGCTAACCGTTGCGCCTTTGTATTCGCCGAAGTTGTAATCTATGCCGTTTCCATTAGCCGGCATATTGATGTCGCGGATCCGGTCATTGTCTGTTTTCGGCAGCGTGCCGTTGAGTTCGCCGTTAAGCGTTCCAACGGACTCTTTGCCGTCTTTATAACCCTCCGGTTGGACTTCGTGAATCCGATATTTTTTGAATGCATCAACATCGGTGAATTCATAAAAGCCGTCAGCACCGGTCGTTGCGGTCTTGCCTGTGTTGACATATTTTCCTTTTGCATCGTCCCAAACCCAGAGAGAAAGGCTCACGCCGGCGATTCCCTGCTCGCCTTCCTCCTTGATGCCGTTGTTATTGCGGTCATCATAAACAAAACCGGAGAGTGTCCCTTTGATTGCTTCCTGCTTGAGTGAACCAACGGCACCCGCCGTGTTGAGGTGATCATCCTTTTCGATGACCGATTCATACTTATCTTCGGGAACACCGGCTGCTTTTGCCGATTCATCGGCATACTCGTCGGTCATTTTGATTTGGAACTGTAAGTCATCGTAGTTTTCGGCAGAAAATGTACCGGTAACAGTCGCCCCTTCCATTTCTTTGCCGGTAACAAGTGCATCGGGGTCGGGATCCTTCCCGTGAATTTCTTCTACGTCGATTTTGAAGAAGAATTGTTTGCCGGTCGTAAAACCATCGAAGTTGATTGTTAACGTTTTGCCGTCTTCCGAAACACTGAACGAGAGGACGGTAATTCCGCTGCCTGCGTTTTGCTGCAATCCCTCGTAGGTGAAGGGAAAATTATCACTGTTGAAAAAGATATTTGCCGAGTTTTGATAATAGGCAGACTTGGTCAGGTCAATGACTATTTGCTTAAGCGCGGTTCCGTCTGCTCCGCCGTTCCAGCCGATAGCAAAGGTTTCACCGTATCCGTTACGCTGGTCTTCCGTCTGGTCATAGTCCTCGTGATAGACTATTCCGAGGTCGATGTTGTCAGGCGGGTCGTAAGGAGAAGCCGAAAGGAGTTCCCGGCGTTCGAGTTCCTCAAAACGAAAAGTCCGTCTTTGACGGCGATAATTGGATACTTCACGATGACCGAATAACATATTCAATATCTTCACGGCTTGCCTCTTGCAGAATACTTTTAGAACGAATTCGGCTAAAATAGCCGGAAACTTTAACAAAATCGTTATAATCGGCAAAGTTTACGGAGGTTATTATGGGTTCGCTTTGAATTTGTACGGATTTTTTGTATCGCACCTGCCAAAATGGCAGGATTGTTTTTTAGCAACGTTGTAATACCTTGATATAAAAAGAGTTACAAAAATGCAATATTTTGGCATACAAGTTGCGGTATGGAGTATGTGCGAATCGAAAAAATGATTCAAAGAAAGTGAGGATAACACAATGGCTAGTGAAAAAATTATCGGTATTGACCTCGGAACAACTAACTCCGTCGTCGCAGTAATGGAAGGAAAAGACGTTAAAGTCATTCCCAACGCCGAAGGAAATCGTTTGACCCCCAGCGTTGTTGCCTTCACCGACAACGGCGAAAACCTCGTCGGCGAACCCGCCCGGCGGCAAGCGGTAACCAATCCGGCGCGCACCGTTGCTTCTATTAAGCGTTTTATGGGACGGCGGCACGGCGAAGTCGCAACCGAAGAAAAAATGGTTCCCTATAAAGTCATCGGAACTTCCGATGAGTACGTCAAAGTTGACATTGACGGAAAAAAATACACGCCGCCCGAAATTTCCGCAATGACACTGCGAAAAATCAAAGAGTCGGCAGAAGCGTACTTGGGGCATAAAGTCAACAAGGCGGTCATCACCGTACCGGCGTACTTTAACGACGCACAGCGGCAGGCGACCAAAGATGCCGGTCAGATTGCCGGCTTGGAAGTCGCACGCATCATTAACGAACCAACGGCTGCCTCGCTCGCTTACGGTCTCGATAAGAACGTTAATCAAAAAATTGTCGTCTTTGACCTCGGC
>JAITOZ010000136.1 GCA_031289675.1 Planctomycetaceae bacterium | reverse complement strand
GGCATAACCGGCTGCGTTCCGGTTTGCCTTCGAGTGTATGCAAGTCCAGAAGTTGATACGATTCGTCTAATGCGGTGACAGACATACCGTCCGTCCGTTTGCAAGGCAACTGAAATCGGAATAAAAAACGTTTGGAAAACATACAGAGAGAAAAAAAACGATTTGACCGGCACCTCAATACATAGCCCGTATTATAATCGTCGATGAGATGCAGGGCAAGGGGCCGGGCGGACTAAAACTGACGTACCGCCGGCAGAATATCAATTTGGAATCAGGCAGAATTAAACCGGAAATCTGAATTTTTCCAAAATCTATGCAGACTAAAAAAATGCCTATCACGCAAAAACGGTTTAGAGTCCAAACTGTTTGCGATTGCCTGCGAGTTTTTGACCGAAAAAGCCCGTGAACGCGGACTTGATGACATCGCACCGCTCATCGGCAGGCATCTGACCCCAAAAATTGTTACAAAGATAGAAGGCGAAATGTCTTACTAGTATCGGTATTGCCGAACGGTCATCGATTCCGTCCCTTTTCTTAAACTGTTCAAAAATTGACAACAATTTGTTGCTTGGGCAGAACCTCTCGACGAAAAAGACCGGGTTGCTTTTACATTTGACGGGCAACAATGTCAATTTAACATTGCCCCGTACAATATACAAAAACATAAGAGGTATGAGGGATGCGCTGACGTGCGATTTGCTCAAAGATTCAGGATTAGGTTTTGATTTTGAAGCACCGAGCGAATCGTGCAAAGACATACTGTACGAATTAAAATTATGCGCAGGCTTCGGGTCAACTGTTTTTCACCCTGTTCAATTTCCGTCTATCGACCTCTTTCAAGACGATTTTCCGTAACCGAATGATACCTGGTGTAACCTCAACTAACTCGTCCGCTTCAATAAATTCCAACGCTTCTTCCAGCGTGAACTTTCTTGCCGGTTTCAAAATAATGTTCTTATCGCTGCCTGATGCACGCATATTCGTCAACTTCTTTTCTTTTGTCGGATTTACGTCCATATCCTCGTTGCGGGCATTTTCGCCGACTATCATCCCTTCATAAACGACATCGCCCGGCTCGACAAACGGCTCGCTTCGGGCTTGGAGCGAATCCAAAGCATAAGCGTTCGCCTTGCCCGGCACCATTGATACCAGCACGCCGTTCGGTCTTTCCGGTATCGAATCCTCTTTCGGTTTATAGCCTTCAAAACGGTGATTGATGACCGCATTACCCTGCGTTGCCATCAAAAGACGCGTCCGCAAACCGATAAGTCCCCGCGCCGGTATCGAAAATTTCATTATAACAATATCGTTACGGTTATTCATCTCCTGTAAGATACCCCGCCTCGCTGATGTCATTTCGATGACCGGTCCTGTTTGGGCTTCGGGAACTTCAATAACAAGGATTTCAAATGGTTCTTCGATTGTTCCGTTATTGTTACGAAAAATGACCTCCGGCTTACCGATAGATAATTCATAACTTTCACGCCGCATCGTTTCAATAAGCACCGACAGATGCAGTACGCCGCGTCCCGATACAGAAAATTGTTCACTTCCGTCTATCGGTTCAACCCGCAGCGCAACATTTTTTTCCAATTCGCGTATTAACCTGTCCCGCAGATGCCGGCTTGTTACAAATTTCCCTTCTCTGCCGCCGAGCGGCGAATTGTTGATACCGAATGTCATCCGCAGCGTCGGTTCATCTACGTGAATTCTCGGCAGCGCAACGGGATTAGACGGCGCACAAAGCGTATCGCCGATTTCAATTTCGGTCAGTCCGACAACGGCAACGATGTCGCCGGCATCGGCTTCGTGAACTTCTGTACGTCCGAGATTGTCGAACGTATAAAGTTGAGCGATTTTTCCCTGTGTTTGTTTGCCGTCTTTCTGCATCATCAAGACGTTCATTCCTTTTCGGATTGTTCCGGCATTGACTTTGCCGACAGCGATCCTGCCGACGAACTCTGACCACGCAATGGTTGTTACAAGCATTTGCAGCGGCGCACCGACATCAACGACCGGAGCGGGAATCTTTTCGAGAATCAAGTCCATCAGCGGAAGGATATTCAACGAGCCGGAAGTGATAGCCTCCGGCTCTGCCTCTTTGGGGTCTTTTACGGCAAATCCCTCTTTGGTACTGGCAAACAGATATGGAAAGTCGGCGGCTTCATCACTGGCACCGAGTTGCAGAAAGAGATCGAACATTTCGTTGACGACTTCGTGCGGTCGGGCATCTTTCCGGTCGATTTTATTGACAATGACAATCGGTTCGAGTCCGACTTCGAGGGCTTTACCGAGGACGAATCGGGTCTGCGGCATCGGACCTTCGGCAGCGTCCACGAGGACAAGACAGCCGTCTGCCATACGGAGAACGCGTTCGACTTCTCCGCCGAAATCGGCGTGTCCGGGAGTATCAATGATATTGATTTTAACGCCTTTGTACGGAATAGATATATTTTTGGCGAGAATGGTGATGCCGCGTTCCCGTTCGAGGTCATTGGAATCGAGGATTTGCTGACCGGTGAGTTGTGCGTCGCGAAATTGTCCGCTTTGGCGGAGCATACAGTCCACAAGAGTTGTTTTTCCGTGGTCAACGTGAGCGATGATAGCGATATTACGAAGGTCTTTTCTTGTTTCTTCCATCCTTTCATTTTACAGGACAAAGAGTTACGGTCAAGAGCCAAGTATAATACAACAGCGGACTATCCTTTTCAGGACGTTCATTTGGCAAACGACTCTGGAAAATCGACCTGATACATCGTGTCGGCTTCCTGACGTACCTTCCAGCGTTCCCGTATTTCGGCGTTCGGCTCGTCGGCAGTTTTTACCAGATACGTCGTAAAACCGCGTTTCCCCTCGGTCAACTCGATGCACCGCACCCCCCTGCCGATGCCCATATAATAACCTGTATTCGCCAGCGTTGTACAATAACCGTACGCCAAAGCAATGTTATGAAAAACACCGATGTAATCGTTCTGGTGGTCGTGTCCGGCAAAGGTTCCCATCACATCGCCGCATTCCGAAAATGCACTGAATAAACCGGAATTTAACGGCGGGTCGCAAACTTTTTCGCCGAAATGCCCCACCGTACCGGGCTTAACCTTGCCGACCTGTTCAACAACCGATTTGTACTCCGCAAACGGAATATGAAAAAATGCCAGTGCCGGCAGCGGTTGATTGCCGTTCTCCGCTTTCGCAGCGGCACTTTCCTTGCGGTACCAAGCAATCTGCGTATGGTCAATCCAGTTGTCCTGCTGCCGGGAATCGAAACAATATAACGCTGCGGCAGTTTTGGCAGTTCTGGCTGTTCTGGCATTTCTAGCAGTTTTCTCCGGCGATTGCGCCGAAGCAATTTTTAACACATAATTACCGTTGCCGGAAACATTCGCCGGTCCGTTTACCGTCAAATTGCCGGGCTGTTTTGACAGAAACGCAATTATTTCCGGCTTCGTCATATCATATTCCGTATCGTGATTGCCGAACGTCACCGCCCAGGGAATTCGGGACTCAATCAAAATATGCGCTATCTCCTTCCAGCCGGTCAACGCCGGTTTTTCCGTTACAATATCGCCGGTCAGGATAATCAGGTCGGGATGAATCGTGTTGATAGCCAGCGTCATAATGCCCGGCACACTCGGACGTTTAGGTGTCCAGTGAACATCCGTCATCTGCATTATGGTGAACGTGCCGTCCTTGCGGAATTGCAATTTCGGCTTCATTGCTAACTGATTGTCCGCTTCGGTCAGCGTGAACGGTTTGCTTTTGATTGCTGCCGATTGATTTTTGAAAGCGTCCACCGCTGTTACAGAAGCGTAAAGCGTTTTGCCGGAAGGCAGACCGGTGAAACGTGTTGACAATTCTTTCGGAGCGTGACTGTTGAGATAATAATACGAAAACTGCTTGAAGGTTTTGATGCACAAATCGCCGTCAAAGATTTCGATAACGTAATGATGCACAATATCGTTTTCGGTATCCTGCTTGTCCGCTGCCTGCGGATACAGCACATCAACGGCATCGGCGGCAAGTTTTTTGATAACCGGTTTGTCCTGCGGAGCAAACTGCGGGTCGGGTTTGCCGCTGCGGTTTTTGTAGAGAAATTGCGAACCGTCGTGCGGGGCTTTGATTGTCCAGCGGGGCAGAATTTCCTCGCCGTACCACGTGTCCCAACGCTGAACTTCAACGCTGCCGGACGGCAGTATATCGGCAATGATGCCGGTGTTGACGTTGATATGATGTTCCGGTTTTCTGCCGATGCCGAGTACGCCTTTTTCGATTTCGCCGTTGCTTAACCCGCCGTCATTGATGACGGTGAACTTATCCTGAAAAATCGACCGGGGGTCGGCGAGCGGATAATGCGAATGTGCGGAAAAGACGACTGCCTGCGGATATTGTTCGAGGACGGGATTCAAAAACGGCACGCCCCATCCTTCGTGCTGCCAAGAACCATATACGGTATCCTGCGGCGGAATGTGAACGAAAACGAACACGGGTTTGCCGGGAAATTGTTCAGCGGCTTCGGACAATTTTTCTTCGAGAAAGCGTCTTGCTTCGCGGTTATATTCGTTATCCTGTGTACCGCCTTCGCCGAGAACGATGAAGGGATAGCCTTTGATTGTGATGTACTGATTGAGCGGCTGTTTGAGTTTTTGCTCGAAGAGTTCATACGAACCGCCGGACGGCGTGTCGTGTGCGTGCCCTCCGGCATAATAAACGGGCAGACCTTCGGGAACGAGTTCTTTATTGCCGAAGGTTTCGACGACTTGGTCGAATTCTTCCGCTTTGGCACTGTTGGTGATGTCTCCGACGATGAATACGGCATCGGGTTTAGGCTCTTGTTTGAGGAGTAATTTGAGTGCTTTTTCGACTTTCACTTTGGGACCGTAGCCGCGGACACCGCCGAAGTGAGTATCGGAAATAACGACGAACCGCGGCAGCGGTTCGGCATTTGCGGCTGCCGTCAAAAACGCCGCTAACAGGGTAAAACCAAGCACAAAAACAAATCGGTACATTTTACGCAATGGGGTAAAGGGACGGTACTATTCTACAAAACAAACGCTGTGCGGTCAATCCGCAGCATATTTGTATTGTTAAATTTTGATATACTCTACGCGTTCAGGAATTGATAATTTTCAAACAGTTGGAAATTCAGGGTCATTAAGGATTTCATTTTGTCAAGATGGCGCGTAGGCGTTTCCGCTACGCATTTGTCTATTGCCGAACAAAAATCTTCAAACT